>NZ_JAYGIL010000027.1:0-87093 GCF_034931025.1 Arcicella gelida
AAAATCAAACAAAATTGTATTTTTTAAATAAAGCACCTCAGATGAAAGCAAAAATCCACCCAGAACATGAGTGGATTTTATCGTAAAGCAATATCGAAAAACAATTTTCAAGGGAAGCCGAAATAGCCTAAAAAATAAAAAGCCGAGATAAACATCTCGGCTTTCATTTTACTATCAAACAAACCTGTAAACTACTAAATAAGATTGTTTTTAGCCAAATACTCTACAATTTGTACAGCGTTTGTAGCAGCACCTTTACGAAGGTTATCCGCTACAATCCACATATTAATGGTGTTTGGTTGAGTTTCATCACGACGGATACGTCCTACAAAAACTTCATCCTTACCATGAGCATTGATTGGCATTGGATATACAAAATTCTTAGGGTCATCTTGTAAAATGATTCCCTCTTCATTTGCTAAAATATTTTTTACTTCTTCTACGTCGAAGTCGTTTTCAAATTCAATATTTACTGCTTCAGAGTGTCCACCAATTGTTGGGATACGAACAGTAGTGGCTGTTACTGCAATCGAATCATCCAACATGATTTTCTTGGTTTCATTCACCATTTTCATTTCTTCTTTGGTATAACCATTATCCAAGAATACATCAATGTGTGGTAAAACGTTCAAGTCAATTTTGTGTGGATATACCGCTGGTACATCTGTACGTCCTTCACGTTCTGCAAATAATTGATCAACGGCTGCTTTTCCTGTTCCAGTTACTGATTGGTACGTAGAAACAACTACACGCTTGATTTTATATTTTTTGTGCAAAGGATTCATTACTACAACCATTTGAATTGTAGAACAATTCGGGTTGGCAATAATTTTATCTTCTGGTGTTAATGTAAATGCATTAATTTCTGGTACTACTAATTTTTTAGTAGGATCCATTCTCCAAGCTGAAGAATTATCCACCACTGTAATACCTGCCGCTGCAAATTTAGGAGCTAATTCCAAAGAAGTACCACCACCTGCCGAGAAAATCGCCACGTTTGGTTGCATCTTAATAGCATCATCAAAACCAACAACGGTGTATTGTTTACCCTTAAATTCTACCTGTTTACCCACTGAACGCTCAGAAGCTACTGGTATGATTTCTGTTACAGGGAAATTACGTTCCGCTAACACTTTAAGGATTTCGCCACCGACCAAACCTGTGGCTCCGACTACTGCTACTTTCATTGTTGAAATTGATTATGAATTAATTTATATAAAAAAATGCTTAAAAATTATGCTTTAGCCCAATTCCCAAAACAGCTTGATGTTCGGGTGTGGTTTGAACATTCAAACCGATTTGGTTACTACTGATTACTTCGTTGTAACGATTAATTGCCTTTGATAAATGCACGTTTGACTTTACATTTAAGTAGGTCGAAATCAATAATGTACTTCCAACAGTTGACCAATAAAAACCGCTTGAAACTTTATCTCTATTAAAAATCGTATAAAGCGAAAGCCCAGCGGGAACGATATTAATTAACTTTACTAACCTTTGTTGTTGTTTGTAAGTCAGAAATTCCACATTTACTTTTGGATCTCTTGCTTGCAACAATGGTATTTGTAAAGCCGAAGCATTATCAATTATTTGGCGATCATAAATAAATTTTACTCCGAATAATTGCCGTTTTACTGAAATCGGATACAAGGTTCTTTTTTCTTCCTGAGCAAAGGTTTTGAAACCTAAAAACATCAAAAAGCCTATTAAAATCTTAGTTTTCATGGTTTCTTTCTAATGATTTATCCTTCAAATAAATCACAGGGTTGAATACTCTTCTGAATCGTTGAAATTTAATTTCCTTTAGAAGTCAGGGAAAATAAAAAGTTTGCAAAATTACTTGATAAAATTGGAAGAGAAAAGGAATATCTTAGGAATAGTAGAGTAAATATGTAGGAAATGTTGTTTTTTATTGAAATTTTGCTTTTATCCGAGCGAATAAAGACGATTTGGTGTAATACAGTAATCAATTTTGATGTCAAACTCATTTACATCATCAATTTTATCAATCGGTTCTTCAAGACATAAACCGATTTTAATAAGGTTCGGAGAACAAGTTTGGAGGAAACGGTCATAGAATCCTTTTCCATAACCAACTCTGTTTCCTGTTTCATCAAAAATTAATAAAGGGACAAGTACCATTGATATTTCAGACGGAGTAATTAATTCACCAGAAACGGGTTCTGGAATTTCCCATTTATTTTCAACAAGTTTATTTTCATCGTACAGAAAATGTTCCATTTCGAAAGTATTCGGAATACATTTTGGCACAACAATTTTTACTTGTGGAAATTCATCTTGAATTCTTTTAATCAACAAAAAAGTATTGATTTCATTTTGCTTGATGATTGGCAGAAAAGTATGAAGGTATTTTACAGTATCAAGCTTGAAATGTTGAAAAAAAAGCTCGACAATCGCCTGACTTTTTGCCAATACTTCTGTTTGAGAAAGAGCTTTTCGTTTAGAAAGATAATATTTTCTGAGGGCTGGTTTGTTCATTGTAAAAGCTTTAAGTAATGAGCGATGAGCTTTAATTAAATCAAAAAAGCCCTTAAATTTCTCTATTACATTAAAGAAATCTAAGGGCTAAATTGATAATAAATCTTAATTTTTCAAAACTCCTCAGTCAACACTCCCAACTCCGCACTTTTAGTCTTCCTCTCCGCCACGTACTCCTGAAAGTATCGTTGAGCCAAAGAAAATAGCATTCAAAAACAATTTGTTTGTGCCATACCAGAACGCTCTGAAATTTGGATTATCAGTCATCACAATTACTTTTCCTGCTCCGAAAGACGTTGCTACTACCGAAGGAGTATTTTTCATCAATTTCTTATTTCTTTCTGTTACGTAGCCACTCACAAGCGGGTCGTTTGTATAAATTAGTGGTGCATTGTACGGATCTTTGATTTTTTCTAAGTAAATATTATTATCTCTGAAAACACTTAAAGTTTGGTCTTTATATCCATAACCAATCGGATGCGTAGGGTCTAATTTTACTTGGAAAATCGCACCACTTGTTTGTTGCGCACCTTTGTAGCGTTCAGCCAAAGCATAAGGTTTAAACGAAGCAGTGTCAGCAGGAATTGTTTTGATTTTTACAGGCGATAAACCTTTGGCAACAGCCCATTCTACAGCATCGGTCAAAGTAATCAACGTTCCGCCATTGCGTACCCATGTTTTTATTTTCTCTTCATTCAATGTACTGTACTCGCCACTTGAAAGAATCAAAGTATTGTATTTCTCTAAACTCATGCGATTTACTTGCGTAATATCCGACATCGTTAATGGAATATTTACTCTGGTATCTAACAAATGCCAAATTTCACCTGCATCGTTTGGATTCACGCCTGCACCCGTTAGCATCAATACTTTTGGCTGACGCATCTGTGCGAAATAACTACTTCCTAAATCAATGCCCGAAGGCGTTAATCCAGTTTGCAAAGCATAAAAATCAATACCATCACGTTCTGCAAGTGTTTGAAGAAGCGTTTTTAAAGCCGCAAAATCAGCTTGCTGGTTTGACCCAAAAGTTACTTCAACCGTTCCATAGCTAAAGTTTTTCGTTCCGCCTTCAAAAACACCTGTGAAAGGTTCTGTGGCTACTTTCAGCTTGTAGCCTTTTTTCTGTAATTCATAAGCTGCTCTTGGGGCAAAATATCCGTCCCATTCAAACACATAGCCATAAGTAGTATTGCCAATAATTTTTCCTTTCGGGAAATCATTTTTAGATAATTTATCACCTAAAGTAAGTGCAACTTTTGCTTCTGAATAAGGCACATTAAAACAATGTGGCATCGACCAAGCCGAAATATCATAGAAAAGGGAATCTTCGAAAGTTGTTCGTTTTTCAAAAATGCCTTGTACTAAACGATATTGTGGTTGGCTTAATGGTACAACGAATGCTTCTCCTTTTTTGAAAGTTTTTCCGTCTAAAACTTCATCTTTCGATACATTGAAAACATCAATTTCGTGTTGGCGAAGAATGTTAATCATTTCCCAAACTTTTACTTTATCATTTCCACCGCCAAAAACGAATGCTTTTGTTGCCGAAGTAGATTTTTCTTGATAGAAATTTCTTTGATAATCTAACAAATCTTGACGCATAGCCTTAGCCGCACGCAAAGTAGAAAGTGTTGTTACAAACTGATTCCTTACGGTAAAAGCAAAACTCATATTGCCATTTTGAGTTTCCTGTAAATGTCCACGTGAACTGGCTTGTTCAAATAAAATACCAATACTTCCTTGGACATCTGGAAAAGTAGAGCCTTTTCCGTAATAAAAATCGTCGTAACCTTCTTTGGTGAAGTATAATGAACCGATTTTATCTAAAGCCGTAGCATGGAATTTCCCGATTAATTCTGTTAGGTCAATATTCTTTTTCGGAGTAAGTGGATGCGTTCTCGCTGGAATGCCAGGCTGGAAAAAGAAAGATGAATTTGGACCCATTTCGTGGTGGTCAGTCAGAATATTTGGTTTCCATTCATGGAATTTCTGGATTCTACCTTTACTTTCTGGGTGTTGCGTATAAAGCCAATCACGGTTTAAGTCGAACCAATAATGGTTAAAACGACCGCCTGGCCACATTTCATTCAATTCACGGCTGTTGGGGTCAGCTACCAAATTGTTACTTTTATTCGCATTTACCCAACTTGAAAAACGTTCGCCGCCATCTGGATTGATTCTTGGGTCGAGTAATATCACAGATTCATTCAAAATAGAATCTATTTCAGCACCTTGTGCTGCCGCCAAATAATACAAAGCCAATACCGAAGCATTTGTTCCACTTGCTTCGTTTCCGTGAACAGAATAACCCATCCAAACTACGATAGGCATATTTTTAGTATCTAAACTGGAAGATTTATCTGGTTCAACCAATTTGTGGTGGTCTGTTTTAATTTTATCAACGTTCGCAAGATTCTTTGGGGAAGAAATCGTTAGGAGTAATAATTGGCGGTTTTCATAGGTACGCCCGTACTCGCTGAGTTCTACTCTGTCTGACAATTCGGCTACTTTTTTCATGTAGCCCAAAAGTTGTTCGTGTTGAATGTGCCAGTCGCCTACTTGATAGCCCAAATATTGTTGTGGCGTAGGAATTTTAGGGTCGTAACTAATATTTTGCGGTAAATAGTAGCTGTTGGGAACTTGTGCAAAAGCAGTTTGAACAAGCATAAAAAACAAAAAAGCGGTTAACCGCTTTTTCATTGAAATGTTTATGGGAGAATTGTTATTCATATTTATTAGTTTGATGATGATAATGCAGGATTGTAAAGGAGCTATGATATACACAGCTCAGAAGTATTTTAAATTTTTGAAGAGTAAAACAAAGACACAAGAAGTTTTATTGAAGAGATTTTATAAAACCCTACAATCTTTAATGCTAAACTTGCTTCTTTGAAAACTAACGTTGTTTCATCAACTTAGCTTCAATTGTTTGTTGTGTATGCGGAACGGCTCTCAAGCGTTCTTTTGGAATTAATTTTCCAGTATCAATACATACACCATAAGTACCATTTTTGATACGAATCAAAGCATTTTCTAATTGCGTAGAAAATTTTTGTAAACGTGCTGCTAATTGACTCATACTTTCTTTTTCTGAAGTATCGGCGCCATCTTCCATTGGTTTTGAGCTACCCGCAGTCACATCAGTTCCTGGGTCATTACGTTTGTGCAATGCCTCACGAATGTAGTTTAGCTCGCCACGTGCATCTTCAAGTTTGCTCGTGATAAGTACTTCAAATTCTTTTAGCTCTTCCTCAGAGTAACGAGTTTTTTCTTCTACAATAGTGTTCATATTCTAATAGGGCTATTTGGGTTGAAGATTTTAATTAATAGCGTTTAAAATTTACGCAAAGATAAATGGTTCAAACTTAAATTTGCAATATTTCAAGAATAAATAAAATTTTTCTAAAATTTTATAATTCCTTAATTTTTGAAATTAACCAATGAATATTTGGCAAATGAACCTATCTTCCATAAAGTTAAAAAGCAAAACGCAAAAAAACCTCAAAATTATGTTTTTTGATTGAAAATCAGGTATTTCTACTTACGTTAAAAGTACTTGTTTTTGTTGTTTGAAGAGTGTTATGTTTGTGCATTATCAACAAAAACTAATCTCAAGCATTGATTACCATTCATTTAGAAAAAAACAGAAAATAGTATTTTCTTAATATTATAGTTTTCAGAAGGTTGGCAGTCGATGATATAAAGACAATGACTTACATAGAACCCGCTCCGATTAAGGACAAAGAGAATCCGCTAGAATCCATGATGCAACGCTTTGATAAAGCTGTTGAGTTATTGGGAATCTCTGATGAAATGTATTACATCTTGAAAGTACCTGCCCGTCAGGTAACTGTAGGCTTACCCATTACGATGGATAATGGAAGTATTAAAGTATTTGAAGGTTATCGAGTGATTCACTCCAATATTCTTGGTCCTTCAAAAGGTGGTATTCGTTTTGATCCTGCTGTAAACATTGATGAAGTAAGAGCTTTGGCTGCTTGGATGACTTGGAAATGTGCCGTAGTGGATATTCCTTATGGTGGTGCTAAAGGCGGTATTGCTTGTAATCCTCGTGAAATGTCGGCTGGCGAAATGGAACGTTTGATGCGTGCTTATACGGTTTCGATGCTAGATGTTTTTGGACCAGACAGAGATATTCCTGCACCAGATATGGGTACTGGTCCCCGTGAAATGGCTTGGTTGATGGATGAGTACTCTAAAGCAAAAGGAATGACTGTAAATGCTGTTGTGACAGGAAAACCACTGGTTTTGGGGGGGTCATTGGGTAGAACAGAAGCTACAGGTAGAGGAGTAATGGTTTCTGCTTTGGCTGGGATGGATAAATTGAAAATTAATCCTTATAAATCATCTGCGGCTGTTCAGGGTTTTGGAAATGTGGGTTCGCATGCTGCTAATTTATTGCATGAACGTGGCGTAATGGTAAAAGCGATTTCTGATATTTCAGGAGCATATTATAATGAAAATGGTATTGATATTGAAGGGGCAATTAAGTTCAGAGATTTGAATAAAGGTACTTTGGAGAATTTTCCGGGTGCTGAAAGAATCAGTCATGAAGAATTACTGACGTTGGATGTTGATGTACTTGTACCCGCTGCTAAAGAAGATGTTATCAACAATGAAAACGCTCCTTATATTCAAGCAAAATTAATTGTAGAAGGTGCTAATGGCCCAACATCAGCATCTGCCGATGATATTATTAATGACAAAGGAATTTTGGTTGTGCCAGATATTTTGGCAAATGCAGGAGGAGTAACGGTTTCGTACTTTGAATGGGTTCAGAATAGAATGGGCTATAAATGGAATTTAGACCGTATCAATCGCCGTTCTGACAGAATTATGAAAGATGCTTTTGATAAAGTATTCTTGACTTCGCAACAATTTAAAGTACCAATGCGTATTGCCGCTTATATTGTGGCAATTAAAAAAGTAGCAGATACTTATAAATTCCGTGGGGGTTATTGATAAATGTTTAGGATTGTCAGCTTTTCAAAAAGTTGACAATCCTTGTTATCTTTAAGAATTAACAAATCGCTCGTTAAAACCTCTTACCGTTTTTGCGATTTCTTGAATTAAATCTACTCTTTCTTCAATTGCGTTACCAACCACAATTACGTCTGCGCCAGCTTTTAGGGCATCTTGGGCTTTCTTGGCTGAATTAATTCCTCCACCAACAATTAAAGGAACTTCAATAGATTGCTGTACGGCAGCAATCATTTCTGGTGAAACAGCATTATAAGCTCCAGAACCAGCATCCATATAAATCAATTTCAATCCTAACATTTCACCAGCCATTGCTGTACAAGCTGCAATGCTTGGTTTATCGTGTGGAATTGGTGTTGTATTAGAAATATACGAAACCGTTGTTTGGCGACCGCTATCAATAATCATGTAGCCTGTTGGTAATACCTCTATGCCACTTCTTTTGAGAATAGGAGCGGAAATTACTTGTTGTCCAATCAAATAGTCAGGATTTCTTCCTGAAATTAAAGATAAGAATAATACGCCATCAACTTGATTAGTAAGATGTAAGCTATTTCCAGGGAATAGAATAACTGGAATATCACTACTTTTTTTAATTTCAATAATAACCATTTCCATAATGTGACTGGTAATTAAACTACCGCCCACAAAAAAGAAATCTACAGCTTGTTCCTTACTCAAGGCTATTAAATGCGAAAAGCTGTCTTCATTGACTTTGTCTGGGTCAATCAAGACAGCAAATGCTTTTTTGCCTTGGGCTTTTAGCTCGTAAAATTTATTGAGAAGATTTCTCTGCATGATTTTCTTTTAAAATCGAAAGGGCTTCCATGACTTTATCTTTGGCAATTGCCATTAAAAATGACAGCATGTAGCCTTTAATAGATGAAATAAGCCAAGATTCTTTCGTTTTTTCTTTTTTTACAACAACAGGTAAATTACTATTTTCTGATACCTTAGTTGTTACTTTTTTTTCGGAATCTGAACTGAAAAAACTAAAAATCAAATAAGTGGTAGCCAAAACGCCACCCACAATCAGTGCGGTTGTGCCGATACGAGTCGCCTCTGATTTAAGGTCACTTACTTGTCCGTCAATCGTTTCTTTATATGCTTTTGCTTCTAAATGTAATTCTCGTTTACGTTCAGAGATTTTTTTGGGGCTAACTACTGGAAACATAATCTTCACGTGGTTCTGTTATTGTCTAAGCAAAATTCATGACTAAACTTACCAATACAATAACTGTGTACGTATCTAAAACTATTCAAAAGTAATAAAAATTGCTTTTTTGACTGAAAATTTAAAGAAAGAATTCAATTTTAATTTTCCTGAAATACTGTTTCAGCTTCTTCTTCAATACTTTTTGTGATTGTATCAGGTTTAAGTAAGGTTTTTCCAAGATGAAAAACGTAAGCTACAACAATTGCCAATAAAATTGTAACCGCAAGAAAACCAAGATATTCACTTTTGAAAACATGGTTTAAAAATAAAGCCAAAGTCAGTAATGAAAACATAAAAAGCATTCCCGCAGAAAGTATAAGGATTGCTCCGATAACCAACTTTTTAATCGTTTCTTGAACACGTTCTTCTACTTCAAGTTTGGCAATTTCAATATGCGTTTGAACGTACTTATAAATATTTTCAATCAATCCGTTTGTCTCTGGTATTTTCATGGCTTACCTATTTTTTCAATACAAATAACTAAAAAATAGTATCCCAAAGCAAATATCCATTCAAGGCAATGATAATAATAGCTACAATCCAAGAGCAAACTTTCATCAATTTTGAGTTCACAAATTCGCCCATTTGCTTTTCGTCACTTGTGAAAACAATCAAAGGAACAACGGCAAAACTAAGTTGTAAGGATAAAATTACTTGGCTCAATACTAATAAATCTCCCGTACCTTTTTCTCCATAGATAATCGTAACAATCAATGCTGGAATTACTGCTATTAAACGAGTAATAAGTCGTCTCAGCCAAGGTTTGAGTCTTAAATTCAGAAAACCTTCCATTACAATTTGCCCAGCCAAAGTACCTGTTAAAGTAGAGTTCTGACCAGATGCTAATAATGCTACGGCAAAAAATATACCAGCGAATTTTACACCTAAAACAGGGTCAAGTAAATGATAAGCATCGTTGATGTCTGCCACATTTTGATTACCTGTGTTGTGGAAAGTTGCCGCTGAAATAATCAGAATGGCAGCATTGATAAAAAAGGCAAGTGATAGAGATAAGTTAGAATCTATCGTGGCAAAAAAGATGGCAGAACGTTTTCCTTCACTATTTTTTTCAAAATTACGAGTCTGAACAATGCTAGAATGCAAATACAAATTATGTGGCATTACGGTTGCTCCCAAAATTCCGATGGCAACATAAAGCATTTCTGGATTGGTGATAATTTGAGGTTTGGGTAAAATACCTCCCAAAATTTCCTTCACAGATGGTTGAGAAACAAAAATTTCATAACCAAAACAGCAAAAAATCATGAAAATCAAACCAGCAACGATACATTCTAAAGCTCTAAAGCCTTTTCCTTGAAAGTATAAAAGTACTAAAACATCTAAAACCGTAATGACAACGCCTACTGTGAGGGGCAAGCCAAAAAGTAAATTAATGGCAATGGCAGAACCAATTACTTCTGCTAAGTCGCAGGCGGCAATGGCAATTTCACACAAAACCCACAAAGTAATAGCAACAGGTTTTGAATAAGCATGGCGACAAGCTTGTGCTAAATCTCGTCCAGAAGCAATGCCTAATTTTAAGGAAAGATGCTGAAGTAGCATTGCAAAAAGATTGGAAATCAGAATGACAGAAAGTAACGTATAACCAAATTTTGAGCCTCCAGCAATGTCTGTCGCCCAGTTCCCAGGATCCATATAACCAACAGCTACCATTAAGCCTGGCCCTGTAAAAGCCCATAATTTTTTATAAAATGAACCTGTTTTAGGCACATTTATTGAACCATATACTTCTGGTAATGAATGATTAAAAATTGTGTTTTTTATATTCATATTAAATATGCGATGTAATTGTAAGGTTTGTTGAATACAATAATCAATATTTTCTTTTATAACCTGATGAAATGATTTACAATGAATGCTTCATGATTACCGCTACATAAGTAATGTAAATTTATTTTTTGTTAAGTACAATTCAAAATATTTTTTTAGATTAATCTAAAATTTAATTATTTGCTTATAAAATAATATCTTTGTTCAGCTAATAAAGCTATTATTATCCCTAAAAATTGCCATCATGACTTCATTCACGGAAGAAAACTACCTTAAAATAATTTATAAGCTTTCTGCGGAAACCGACAGTGAAGTCAGTACGAATGCAGTTGCAGAACTGACACTTACTAAAGCGGCATCTGTTTCAGATATGCTTAGGAAACTCTCAGAAAAACAATTAGTTAATTATCAAAAATATCAAGGTGTTAGGTTAACAGAACTCGGCGAAGCCGTTGCATTGAAAGTTATCAGAAAGCACCGTTTATGGGAAGTTTTTTTGGTAGAAAAGTTGGGTTTCAATTGGGATGAAGTACACGAAATTGCAGAACAATTAGAACATATTGATTCGGAAGAATTGGTTGAAAGATTAGATGAGTTTTTAGGTTTCCCGAAATTTGACCCACACGGAGACCCTATTCCAGATACTTTCGGAATTATGCCTGAATTGAGGTATCAGAATCTTTCAGAAATTAGTGTTGGGCAGAGCGTTGTGATGATGGGTGTTTCTGAGCATTCAGCAACTTTTTTACAGTACTTAGCCAAAATGGGCTTGACGTTGGGTTGCCATATTGTTGTGAAAGAGCTAAACGATTTTGATAAATCACTTAATGTAAAGCTTGGCGATTTATCAAATCATTTTATTAGCCATGAAGTAGCCAAAAATTTACTCGTAAAAAGTATTAAAAACTAAGAACATAAAAAAACCTAACAACGCCGCCACGTTGCTAGGTCAAAAAATCTACGTTACAAGAACGCAATACAAAGGTACAAAAAATGGAGTTTAAGTCAAGCATTTGCTAAAAATAGCAGATGTATTTTTTTGAATTTTGTACGAACTAAGATTTTTCTTTTATAAACGCCAAGAATTTATTGACGAAACAAAAAATCTCTTCTTTACTTTTTTAACTAATTTTTGCTGAAATAAGCCTTCTTTTTATAGATTATCTTTCAATATAATACCTTTTTTGAAATTTAAGATTGCTTCTATTTTTTGCTAGTTTTAATATTTCGAATAAATTGAATGGTATATCAGACATTACATTCTCAGTAAAGCATATTTAATTATTCAGTTTAAATGAAGACTAGCGATAAACACTCAATTTTTTAAAGTATCATTTTGTCATTCATTTCATCTTTCAGCTGTACTCCGCTAATCTTTTTTACTTTTATTTCATTGAGTAAATAGAAAATCTTTTCTGAAGCTAGTTCATAATTTAATCCTTCTGGGCGAATATTTGAAACACAATTTCTACTTTCGTCGGTCAGTCCTACTTTGGGTTGATAAGTAATATACGCACCCATGCTATCAGGAGATGTTAGTCCGGGGCGTTCGCCAATTAAAATGATTACGATACTTGCCTTTAGTAAAAATCCGATTTCATCGGCAATGGCTACTCGTCCTTGTTCTACAATACAAATCGGTGCGATTTCCAAGTTTTCTGCTTGAAGTTTAGGAATTAATTGATTTAAAAAAGGGAAAGCATGTTCATTAATCGCACTTGCCGAAAGTCCATCAGCAATTACAAAGCAAATGTCTGATTCGCTGGCATCTTCTTCCAACAAGATTTTTCTGGATGCTTGGTTAATTGTTCTTCCTAAATCGGGTCTTTGTAAATATTGAGGACGAGATTTTACTTCACTTTGTAACCGTAATACTTCTAAATTAAAAGTACTTAGTAAAACTTGAAATAAGTCTAAAACCTTTAATTCAGAATACACCGCATCACGAGCTTGTGCATGGTCTGCTTGGAATTTCAACAATTCAGCCGTTGGCAAACTATGTCCAACCCGACCACGAGCAATACGAGCGGGCGTATAATTTTGCAAAAATTGCCATTGGTCTGCTTTGTTGATTTCCATGATGTGATTCATTGAGTGATTTAATGAATGAGTGATTTAGTGATTAATCATTGAATTAAGAAAATGATTGTTTAATTGTATTAATGTAATTAGGGATTGACGATTGGTATTTTAATTATTTGATTATCAAATTTTTAGAAAAAAACGTTGCTTAAATTTTATTCGTTTTTATCAATAGGGTGGGAATTTATTCCCACAAATCTATGAATATTTTTATAATCCAATTAATACCCAATGAATAATATGAATGACGGGAATAAATTCCCGTCCTATTGATAATATCATTCAAAAACTCATCATATTATGACGGGAATAAATTCCCGCCCTATTGAAAAGAAACAACTCCTCGCTCAGTCTTAGAGTTTTCTAAGACCTAAAACTAATGATGTGTCACTCTTTTTTTATTTTAGGTCGTAGCGCAATGCTACAATTAATTGTTAGCGAAAAACTCGACCAAACAGTAAGCCAAACTTTTAGAGGAAGGTTAAGTATTTCGGATTGGTTGTTGAATTAATAGGTTTGGGGTTTCAATCATACTCTGAAAACTTATTTATTCATTTTATGTGAAAAATCTGTGCTTTTTACAGTTTGTTTTTTGATAACAGTCTTTTTGGTTTTTAATGTTAGAGAGTCTTTCATCTCTAGCCTATTTTTTGATTCTTCTATTCCTATTTTTTTATTGTTGGGGTATAAATAAATGAATATAGTAAAAACAAAAGCTAAAATGGTAAATATAATTCCAATAGTACTCAAATAAGTACTATTTTTTGCATGTTTAATATTTTCCCTTTCTCTTAACTCTCGTTCAATATATAGATTGCCTTCTTTGCTAAGTCTAACAAGATATTGATGAACTTCATTTTCACTTCCCCCCAACCTATTTATTCCTTTAGATGTTTTTTGATACATTCCTAAAGGAGTTTTGTAGCGTTCAATATAGTTATTTTCTTTAAGATCATTTAGGATTCTATGTTTAGCTTTATCCGTTTCATAACATAGTTCATTTAGTTTATTTTCAATATCATACCATTGACTATTTGAGTCAGTTTGTCTCTCCTTCAAATGAGACAGTATTTGTAGTATTTTATTACTCATCATTTTATTTATTTTATCAAAAAAACATTTGTTTGTATAATTTAGATATCTTACTCCCTATTTAATACTTTAAAAGTCAAAGATATTTTTTTCAACATATCTCTTTCAACTTTTAAACAATATTCTTGAAAACCAACTACATCTCCATTTGACATATCTCCAGTTAGTGATGGATAATCAGTATTTTTCCCTTGTGCAATTGTAGTAAATGTTACTGAAGAATCTATTTTCTTCAATTCTCCGTTAATACTCAGAGTTGCACTACTTTTTATTAGCAAAGCATAATTATCTTCTTCTTTATGAATCTCAACTTTTTTTAATATTTCTACTGTTGAGCTATTCTCCCATTTTTCGATTACTTCTTGTAAATCCGCTTTCATTGTTTTTCTGTTAAGTCAACTGTTCCCTTTTAATTATAAATATGAGATTATTAAATTTTTAACCAATATTCAGCTTTTATTACTTCGTAAATTCAAATTTTACTACTATTGTGCTTTCTGGTAAGTTAACAAGTAATGTGTTTACATAAGATATTACTTGAACTTCTTGGTCGTTTTCAAAAACCAGATATTCAGATATATCATGTGCCTCCATTTCCTTTATTATACTTTGTTTATCTCGTTCTGATTTTATATTAATAGGAAGCACCATTGGCATTTCCTTCACAGCATGAGACATTTTCACACTATCTGGGATAAAACTATCTTTACAAGCAAAAACAATAAACCCTTTATTTCCTTCTTTTCGTGACATTACTTTAATGATTTGAAATTATGTTATTGCGTACTCTAAAAGGTTTTCCGCTTCCCCTTTTATTTATAATTATCAAAAAACTTAACAAACCACTTTATAATTTTAGGTATTGTCAAGATATATTGTGTGAATCGTGTGATTCACATATTTTTCACATATTTTTGAGGTATTACAACCTATTCTAAACCATGTTAACAAGACCTTTCTTTGCTTTTTCTTTACTTCTTTTAGCGTGCTTGTTGGCTACTAATTCATGGGCTACTTATCTTACTTGGGCAGATTATCCCAATGGTCGGCTCTATCGGATTGATACAGAGAAGAAGATTTTAGAACAAGAAATCAATACTGAAAACTGGCAAAGGGTAGCTCCTATAAATTTTACAGGTATCAATCCAATAGATTTCCCTTTGAAAACAAGAGTTATCAGTATTGAAATTCCTAGCAAAAAATGGGAGCGTTATTTATTGATAGATTGTACCAATCAAGTCTATCATTTTGATTTTAAAAATTTAACCCTTACCAGAATTGACCGCACTTTTTTTCGTGGCTATAACTGTTTATCTACAAGGTTTATGCGAAAAGATACGCTCTATAGTTTTGGAGGCTATGGCTTTTGGCAGACTAATAATATTCAAACTTATTTTCAATCAAATACTCATGAATGGGAAAGTATCTTACCCATCAATATTCCTCCTAAAGCAATTAATCATGGTTTAAATGCTTATTTATCCAATTCAGATTTGTTTTTTTCTGCTTACAATAGTTTTCATATAGATTCAAAGAACAGTGGTAAAAGTGAATATGACAGAGATGCGTTTATGTATTCTTTTCAAACTAAAAAGTGGAAGAATTTAGGTGCGGTTTCTAACCAAAAGGTCATTGAAGTATTAACTCAAAAAGATAAAACACCCATTATCTGGACAGGAGAATATTTTCTCTTAGAATATAAAGAAGATGCCGTCATCAAATTTCTATTGATTGACCCTGTAAATAACCTTGTGTCAATTTGGCAGGATAGCCAAAAAGTATTTGGTTCTCAGATAGCTAAAACAATTGAAGAAGACCCTTTTGCATTGTACTGCTGGCATAATACGCTCTACTTTGTAAATGATACAGAAGTAACTAAACCATCTTTACGCCATAATATAGCGATTGCAACAATAATCAAAGAAGCAATACCAGACGGAAATCTATACAATCCTTATCGACATTGGTATTGGGCATTGGGTTTTGCTTTGGGTATAATATTAATTGTCTTTTTGATAATGAGGTTCAATCGTAAAGTATTTAACCATCCAATTGATACGACTCAACCAGAAATACTAACAACATTTAGTGAAATAGAAATTAAAGTACTAGACGTTTTGAAAGAACATTTTGAAGGTGTTGGCGTAGATAGTAATCAAATCAATGAGTTACTTCAAATCAGTGATAAGCTTCCAGATAATCAAAGAAAAATCAGGAATGATTTTATGAAAGCACTTAATCAAAAGCTAACAATAGTTTATCAAGTTGAAGAAGCGATTATTAAAAAGCCTTCTGTTCATGATAAACGTTATTATTTTTATCAATTATCAAAAATTGTGTTTGATAAAATGTAAATATGTCAATTCAATCTTTATATATGAGGCTTTCATTTAGTGATATGTCAATTCAATCTTTATATATGAGGCTTTCATTTAGTGATATGGCAATTCAATCTTTATATATGAGGATTTCATTTAGTGATATGTCAATTCAATCTTTATATACGAGGCTTTCATTTAGTAATATGTCAATTCAATCTTTATATACGAGGCTTTCATTTAGTGATATTCCTATTCAATCTTTATATACGAGGCTTTCATTTAGTGATATGCCAATTTAATCTTTATATACGAGGCTTTCATTTAGTGATATGTCAATTTAATCTTTATATACGAGGCTTTCATTTAGTGATATGTCAATTTAATCTTTATATATGGGGCTTTCATTTAGTGATATGTCGATTTAATCTTTATATACGAGGCTTTCATTTAGTGATATGTCAATTGCATCTTTATACATGAGGCTTTCATTTAGTGATATGTTAATTGCATCTTTATATACGAGACTTTTGTTTAGTGATATGCCTTCTTCATCTATATAATGGAATAATTATCAGTTATTTATAAAATAAAAATGCTACAATCGGTAGAAGTAATTTGCTCTTTTGTTAACTTTATGTACAGATAAATTAATATTTCCACCTTTAAATCATTCTACCAATGGCAACAACAACAGAGGCTACCTTCGGTGCAAAACTTGCTAACGCAATCACCCTTTCAACACATTTAAAAAGTTTCACAGGTTACTTCCCCCCAACATCCGAAATTACGATTGATGCTTATGATGCTTTAATTGCTTCCACTAAAATCGAAAACACTAAAGTTATTACCCAGCGAGCTGGCTACTCTGCCGCAGTAGAAGCAAGGCTAAAATTATTTGCCAACGAAACAAATTCCGTCGCCAAACTGATTAGTCCAATTTTGGCTACAGTTAGGGCTTCATTAGGGAAAAATGCCAAAGAAGTAGCTGATATTTCTGCCATTGCCGAGAAAATTAGAGGGAAGAGTGGTCCTAAAGTAAAGGAAGGAGAAAATGTTAATTCCATAAGCCAATCAGAGCTTTCTTATGGAAGCAAAACCCAGAATTTTTCAGATTTAATCAGTATTTTAGTCAGTTTAGGAACTGCTTACAATCCTGCCAATGAAAATGTAAAGCTGATTACTTTACAAGCCAAGCTTGAAGCAATCAACATAGCAAATATCAATGTTGCCACTAAGCTTGGCTTATTAAAAACAGTATCTGACCAGCGTAATACTTATTATGAAAAGTTGTCTGAAGTTACCCAACGCATCAAAGAGTCTGTAAAAAGCCAATATGGGGTAGCCTCAGTTGAATATAAATTAGTGAAAGGTTTGAAAGTGTGATTACATATTACGGTTAACAATGAGGGTTGAACATCCTGTAAATTTTAAAAGCCATCAATATTATTGGTGGTTTTTTTATGAATATTGGTAAGGACTTTTTATTACCTAGCATTTATTCCTCTAATCTAAACATGGCATTTAGTAGTTGCTGATTCCCCATCTTCAAGCTCATTTTCTCATCAAAAATATTCATTTTCATCAACCAATCTTCAAACTCTGGGGCGGGGCGTAAGCCTAATAAATGCCTTACATAAAGGGCATCATGAAAAGAAGTACTTTGGTAATGAAGCATCACATCGTCTGCTCCGGGAACACCCATGATGAAATTACAACCTGCTGTTGCCAACATAGTAAGCAAAGTATCCATATCGTCTTGGTCGGCTTCGGCATGATTGGTATAACAAACATCTACGCCCATTGGCAAGCCTAAGAGTTTTCCACAAAAATGGTCTTCTAAACCTGCTCTGATAATCTGTTTGCCATTATATAAATACTCTGGCCCAATAAAACCCACAACGGTATTGACCAACAAAGGATTAAAATGCCTAGCCACAGCATACGCACGGGTTTCACAAGTTTGTTGGTCGAGTCCGTGATGAGCGTTGGCAGAAAGTGAACTCCCTTGTCCCGTTTCAAAATACATCAGATTGTTGCCTACAGTTCCTCTTTTTAGCGAAAGTCCAGCTTCGTAGCCTTCTTGTAAAATATTCAGATTGACACCGAAAGAAGTATTCGTCGCCTCTGTTCCGCCGATAGATTGAAAAACTAAATCGACGGGTGCATTTTGTTCAATAGCTTTTATCGTTGTAGTAATATGGCTCAAAATGCAAGATTGCATCGGAATGTCAAAACGTTGTCGAACAGCATCCAACATTTCAAGTAAACGAATAACGGTTGGAACATTATCAGTTGCAGGATTTATGCCAATTACTGCATCGCCACTTCCATAGAAAAGTCCGTCAATCATACTAGCGGCAATTCCTTTAAAATCATCTGTTGGGTGATTCGGTTGAAGGCGAGTAGAGAAATGTCCTTTTAAGCCAATTGTGTTGCGAAATTGGGTGATTATTTCACATTTTGAGGCAACAGTTACCAAATCTTGAACACGCATTAACTTACTTACTGCTGCAACCATTTCGGGCGTTAAACCTTTTTGTAAAGCTTGAAGCGTAAGCGTATCAGTACTTTCTTCCAATAAAAAATTTCTAAAATCACCAACAGTTAAATGACTAATTGGGGCAAAAGATTTTTCATCATGTGTATCAATAATCAAGCGAGTAATTTCATCTTCTTCATAAGGAATGAGGTGTTCGGTAAGAAAGGTTTTTAAGGGAACATCCGCCAAAGCCATCTGTGCCGCTACTCTTTCTTCGGCAGTACTTGCTGCCACACCAGCCAATTCATCGCCCGAACGCAAAGGACTAGCCTTTGACATCAAGGTTTTTAGATTAGGAAAATGATAGTTTCGGTTTCGGATGTTGGCTTGATACATGATGAATTGTTATTTACTTGTGCAAAGAAACAGTTTTTAAGCATGGACTCAAGTATAATTTTGATTAATCATTCCCGTTATTCATCTTAGGAATGTTATCTTGCATTATTATTAAAGTAATCTACTTTGTATCTGTATTGATATAACCCCAAGATACAACAAACTTAAACAAACTTCCTCTCGATGGGGTCAGAGAGTCCTCTATTATCATGAAAAAAGTTACTACCCTTATCGCTGTGGTAGCGTTGAGTTTTATCTCAAGCTTTTCGGTGATGGCTCAAGAAGATTTGAGCAAAAAACTCCTTCCGATGGATCCTAAAGTAAAAACAGGAATCCTTCCAAATGGTCTCAAGTATTACATCATGAAAAACTCTGAACCCAAAAATAGGGCTCAATTGCGTTTGATGGTGAAAGCCGGTTCTATTTTGGAAAATGATGAACAACAAGGCTTGGCACACTTCATGGAACACATGAATTTTAACGGAACTAAAAACTTTCCTAAAAATGAATTAGTTGATTTTCTTCAAAAATCGGGTGTTCGCTTTGGGGCAGATTTGAATGCTTATACTGGTTTCGACGAAACGGTTTATATGTTGCCAGTTCCGACAGATTCAATCGAAGTATTCAAAAAAGGAATGCAAATTTTGGAAGATTGGGCACATAACGCTACGCTTGAAGCCTCGGAAATTGATAAAGAAAGAGGAGTAGTTTTGGAAGAATCTCGTACTGGAAAAGGAGCGCAAGCACGTATGCGAGATAAATTTTTCCCGATTATTCTTAAAAATTCGCAATACGCCAAACGCTTGCCGATTGGAAAAGATGACATCTTGAAGAATTTCAAATATGATGTATTGAAACAATTTCATCAAGATTTTTATCGACCAAATTTAGAAGCTGTTGCTGTAGTTGGCGATGTAGATGTAGCGATGGTCGAGAAAATGATTATCGAAAAATTTAGCGGTATTCAGAATCCTGCCAACGAAAAGCCAAGAACAAAATATAGAATTGAGCTAACTGGTGGAACAGATGTAGCCATCATTACCGACCCAGAGCAACCCAACACGATTGTGCAGATTATGCACAAACAAGAAAAACGTAAAGACGTTACTTATCAAGACCGTCGTGATGGCATGGTTCGTTCATTGTTCAATCAAATGCTTTCGGCTCGTATTCAAGAGCTTACTCAAAAAGCAGATCCTCCTTTCCAATTTGGTTATGCAGGTTATGGCGGTTTCTTAGGTAATTTGGATGCTTTCAACTCTGTGGTTGTAGCAAAAGGTGGAAATATTGAAAAGGGTTTGAAAGCGATTTTGGAAGAAGTAGCTCGTGCAAAGAAATTTGGTTTTACAGCTTCTGAACTACAAAGAGCTAAAACTCAGTACATGGTCGGACAAGAAAGAGCGTACAAAGAAAAAGACAAAACTGATTCAGAAGGTTTGATTGAAGGTTTGGTTGGAGCTTTCTTGGAAGATGAAAATCTTACTTCAACAGAATTTAGCTATGAATTTACCAAGCAATATTTAGAAGCGGTGAAACTGGAGGAAGTAAATGCTTTAGGAAATTTATTGATTAAAGATGATAACCGTGCGGTGATTTTGATGGCTCCTGAAAAGGACAAAGCTACTTTGCCAACAGAAGCACAAATCAGAGAATGGTTGAACGGAACTGGAAAAGACGTAACAGCTTATGTTGACCAAACCGTTGATAAACCTTTGATTGCGAAATTACCAACAGGTTCTAAAGTAATTGCTACCAAACAAATTCCAGAAGTAGGACTTACAGAATTTACTTTTGCCAACGGCGTAAAAGCGGTTTTGAAACCAACAGATTTTAAAAATGATGAAATCTTGATTGGTGGATATAGTTTTGGGGGAACTAATTTGTACGGAGACAAAGATGCCGACAATGCAAGAGTAGCCTCTACAGTTGCGTCACTTGGTGGTTTGGGTGAATTTTCAACCGTGAATCTTCGTAAAATGATGACGGGAAAAGTAGCGAGAATTAGTCCATATACTACAGGAACGAGCGAGAATATTACAGGTTCAAGTAGTCCAAAAGACTTTGAAACGGCTTTACAAATGTTGTATAGTTACTTCACACAACCACGTTTTGATGCCGATGTGGTAAAAGGCTTTTTAGCAAATCAGCGTGATAATTTGATTAGTCAGCAAAAAACTTTGACACCTGAAAAAGTATATGGTGATTCACTCAATGCTATTTTAAGTAATTATGCGCCAAGAAATGCCCCAATGACGAGCGAAAGAATGGATAAAATAGATGCCAATCGTGCCTTCCAGATTTATAAAGAACGCTTTGCTGATGCTTCGGATTTCACTTTCTTCTTTGTCGGAAATTTCAAAAACGAAGAAATTAAACCTTTACTTGAAAAATACTTAGGTGCTTTGCCATCAACAAAACGCAAAGAAACGTACAAAGATTTAGGAATTCGTTCACCGAAAGGAAAAATTGAAAAGACAGTTTACAAAGGCACAGAGCCAAAAGCAAGAGTAACCTTGGTTTGGGCTGGTGATTTTGACGGTACAACGGAAAGTGCAACACAAGTAGAAGCTTTATCGGAAGTATTAGAAATTAAATTGACTGAAACCCTCAGAGAAGAAGAATCAGGCGTTTATGGAGTTGGCGTTAGTGGCAGTACGGCTAAAATTCCAGCTAAACGTTACACTTTCCGCATAGCTTTTGGTTGTGCGCCAGAAAATGTGGAGAAATTGGTAAACCGTACTTTGGCTGAAATTCAAAAAGTAAAAGAAAAAGGTGCTGAACAGACAGATATTGATAAATTCAAAGCTGAAACTAAACGTCAAACAGAAACACAATTGCGTGATAATGGGTTTTGGGTTAATTATTTACAATCTCAATACCAAGAAGGAGATGATGTAAAATACATTTTGAAAGAAGAAGAAGCCTTGAAAAAAGTAACGGTAGAAAGTACCAAAACGGCTGCTAAAAAGTACTTTGCTGACAATCAGATTAAAGTAATTTTATTGCCAGAAAAGAAGTAAAATTAAGATTTTTAATAAGGAATAAGGCTTGGGAACTTTATGTTTTCAAGCCTTATTATTTTATAAATGCAAACCTATTCAATGAATTAATGTGTGTAGAAAAGTATTTCATAAAAGGAATCAACCGATATTTACCACATTCCGCATAAATTTGTCTTTTAATCTTTAAATTAGAAGGATATATACCACACGGTGGCTTTCAAGCGAATGCCTTGAAGCTACTTCCCAAATTATGGAACTCTTCATTATTTTTATTTTAATATTAATCAATGGTATTTTCTCGATGTCCGAAATAGCATTGGTTTCCTCACGAAAAGCTCGCTTGGATGCTTCTGCCAAAAAAGGAGATAGTAATGCAAAAATTGCATTAGAAATTGCCAATGACCCAAATAGATTCTTTTCTACCGTTCAAATCGGGATTACTTTAATTGGTATTTTAACAGGTATTTATAGCGGAGAAAAAGTAACCAACGATATTGAAGCTTTTGTGGCTCGCTTTGCTTTACTTGTTCCCTACCAACATAGCATAGCCGTTGCAATTGTGGTGTTGTTAATTACGTACTTCTCTCTAGTTTTTGGTGAATTAGTACCGAAACGAATCGGATTAACCAATCCAGAATTTATCGCCAAAGCCGTTGCTCGTCCGATGAATATGATTTCTACCCTTACTGCTCCTTTTGTTTGGTTGCTTACTTTTTCTTCTGATTTACTGATTAAAATTCTGAATATCAAGCCTTCTACCGATAGTAAAGTAACCGAAGAAGAGATTAAGGCAATTGTTCAGGAAGGTGCTGACAGCGGTGAAGTACACGAAATTGAACAAGATATTGTAGGCAGAGTTTTTAGTTTGGGCGATAGAAAAGTTTCGTCTTTGATGACGCACCGTAATGATTTGGTTTTCATTAAAGCATCCTATTCTGTCGAGAAAATTGTTGAAGTAATTAGCGAAGAACTGCATTCACTTTATCCTGTTTATGACAAAGACAAAGACCATATTATTGGCATTGCTAGGTTGAAAGATTTGTTTTTACCACTTAGTCAGGCGGATTTTAATTTACAATCTTACTTACAAGCACCACAGTTTATCATGGAAACGGCTTCTGCTTATCAGGCTTTGCAACGTTTTAAAGATAGTAGAGTTCACTATGGTATTGTTATTGATGAATACGGACAAACACAAGGCATTGTTACGCTGAATGATTTACTGGAAGCTTTGGTAGGAAACGTTTCTGATTTTGACCACGAAGGTTATCGACTCGACCAGCGTGCAGATGGTACTTGGTTAGTCGATGGACAATATCCTCTAGCCGATTTTCTTCAATATTTTGAGCTGAGCGAATACATCAGCGAATATCCTTTTAATACTTTGGCAGGCTTACTGTTGAATGAGCTTGGACAAATTCCTCAACAAGGCGATACCATTGTTTGGCAAAATCTTATTTTTGAAATCATTGATATGGATGGTGCTAAATTGGATAAGGTTTTGGTGAAAAATAATGTAGATACAGAATAACTAAACATCTCTTTTAAATTGAAGTTTTGGTAGATTATTACCAAAACTAATTCTTCTTGTATTCATAAAGTCAAGTAATAATCTTTATTGAATAGCGGTCTTTTTTGGTAACTTTATAAGATACTTTGTTGTTAAAATGAAGATTGTCGTCATTTGCTTACTCACAAACTTGAAATTTATCCATGCCCAATCATACAAAATCTGATATTACAGGTTACGAACAAATAGAGATTCTCGGTGCAAGAGAACATAACCTTAAAAATATTGATTTAACCATCCCTCGCAATAAACTTGTAGTCTTCACTGGAATTTCTGGCTCTGGAAAGTCTTCTTTGGCTTTTGATACCATTTATGCCGAAGGGCAGCGTCGTTATATGGAAAGCTTTTCGGCTTATGCTCGTAGCTTTTTGGGTAATATGGAACGCCCCGATGTGGATAAAATCAATGGACTTTCGCCCGTAATTTCTATTGAACAAAAAACTACTTCTAAAAACCCTCGCTCTACGGTTGGTACGGTTACGGAAATTTACGATTTCATGCGTTTATTGTTTGCTCGTGCGGCGGAGGCATTTAGCTATGTAACGGGAGAAAGAATGATTAAGCAGTCTATCGACCAAATCATTGAAGTAATCTTGCAAGATTATCAAAATCAGAAATTGATTCTTTTGGCTCCAGTCGTAAAAGGTAGAAAAGGTCATTACCGTGAACTCTTCGTACAAATTGCTAAATTGGGTTATACCAAAGTAAGAGTCGATGGCATAGTGATGGACATTCAGCCAAAAATGCAACTCGACCGTTTCAAAATTCATGATATTGAAATTGTTGTTGATAGAATTATCGTAAAAACAGAAGAACGTTTTCGTTTGTCGCAATCCGTTCAAACAGCCTTGAATCAAGGAAAAGGTTTGATGATGACTCGTGATGAAAAAGGAGAAGTACGTAATTTTTCAAAATACTTGATGGACCCGATTTCGGGGATTTCTTACGATGAACCTTCGCCAAATAATTTTTCTTTCAACTCGCCTTATGGCTGGTGTCCTACTTGTCAGGGCTTGGGAAAAGTAGAAGAAATTACGGAAGAATCAATTTTGCCAGATAAAACACTCAGTATCAGCAAAGGAGCAATTGCACCTTTGGGCGAGTACCGTGATATGTGGATTTTCAAGCAATTAGAAGTATTACTGAAACCATACAAAGTAAATTTGACGACTCCCTTGGAGAAATTTCCAGAAGAAGCCATCAAAATCATGTTGTATGGCACAGACGAACCTGTGCCAGTTCCTTCAAAAAAATACGAAGGAACAGACTGGAATACGAAGTACGAAGGCATTATTGTTTTCTTAAAACGTCAGCAAGAAACAGGTTCAGAGAAAATTCAAGAGTGGTTGAAAGACTTTATGGTCGTGAATACTTGTCCAGATTGTAAAGGATTACGTTTGAAAAAAGAATCATTGCATTTCAAGATTGACAAAAAAAATATTGCCCAATTAGCAGAATTAGACATCGCTGAATTGGCGGAATGGTTTGTAGGTTTAGAAGACCGCATGAACGAACGCCAAAATGTAATTGCCAAAGAGATTTTGAAAGAAATCAGAAAAAGAATTGGTTTCCTAACAGGCATTGGGTTGGAGTACTTAACGCTGAATCGTTCACTAAGAACATTATCGGGTGGCGAAGCACAGCGTATTCGTTTGGCAACGCAAATTGGTACGCAATTGACTAACGTTTTGTACATCATGGACGAGCCAAGTATTGGTTTACATCAGCGAGACAACGTAAAATTGATTCAAGCCTTGAAAGATTTGCGAGATTTGGGCAATTCAATTTTAGTAGTTGAACACGATAAAGATATGATGTTGGCTTCTGATTATGTGGTGGATATTGGGCCGGGAGCGGGTCGTCATGGTGGTTCGATTGTCGGACAAGGAACGCCCGAAGAATTTTTAAAGAATAATTCAACAACGGCGAAATTTCTGAGCGGAGAAATTGGGATAGGAGTACCCAAACAACGCAGAAAAGGAAATGGAAATTTCCTGATTATCAAAGGAGCAACAGGCAATAATTTAAAAAATGTTACGCTGAAATTACCACTTGGGAAAATGATTTCGGTAACGGGCGTAAGTGGTTCGGGGAAATCTTCTTTGATTCACGATACCATGTACCCGATTTTGAATCGTCATTTTTTCAATGCTAAACGTGAACCAATGCCGCATAAATCGGTAGAAGGTTTAGAGCATTTGGATAAAGTAATAGAAGTGGACCAGTCGCCAATTGGTAGAACGCCACGTTCAAACCCTGCTACTTATACAGGAATGTTTACGGACATTCGTACACTTTTTGCCGAATTGCCAGAGTCAAAAATCAGAGGCTACAAAGCCGGACGTTTTAGTTTTAACGTAAAAGGCGGACGTTGTGAGGATTGTGAAGGTGCGGGCATGAAGAAAATAGAAATGGAATTTTTGCCAGATGTACACGTAGCTTGCGAAACTTGTAAAGGAAAACGTTTCAATCGTGAGACTTTAGAAGTACGTTTCAAAGGAAAATCTATTGCAGACGTACTGGACATGACGGTAGAACAAGCCGTAGAATACTTTGAAAATCAGCCAAAAATTGCCCGAAAAGTACAAATGTTGAAAGAAGTAGGTTTGGGTTACATTACAATTGGTCAGCAAGCGACAACACTTTCGGGTGGCGAGGCACAAAGAGTAAAATTAGCCGAAGAACTTTCAAAAAGAGATACAGGCAAAACCATGTATATTTTGGATGAACCCACCACAGGTTTACATTTTCAAGATATTAAAGCATTATTGGAAGTACTCGACCGTTTGGCGGATAAAGGCAATACTGTGTTGATTATTGAGCATAATTTAGATGTTATCAAAGTATCAGATCATATCATTGACGTTGGTCCAGAAGGTGGACAAAAAGGCGGACAAATCATTGCCGAAGGCACACCCGAGCAAGTAGCCAAAGTAAAAGGTAGCCATACAGCGAGGTTTTTGAAAGAGGAGTTGGTTTGAGTGTGGAGTTTTAATCTAATCTGAGGAAAATATAAATATTACAGCTTCTATGGAAATAAACCAGTTTTATATCTTGATTAAAGAGAATCGTTGTGAAGACTTTATAACATATTGCGAAAAGTATAAGGAGGAAATAAAAACTAACCCATATTTATCACAACCTTTAAATACTCTAATATATGAAGAAATAGGGAGGGAATTAGAAATAACCCCTCTGAAACCCATTATAAAAGATTGGATAGAAACACTATATTTAGCACACTCAGGTAATATATTAAAGCTTTCAAATGAACAATTTGAAAAAATTACAGTAGCTCAAATTAAGGTTTCGGAAGGAAATATAGAAGCTTGTAGGAGTTACGCCAAACTTTTTCCTGATAACCCTATTTGTAAAGAAATATTGGATACAGAAATAGAAGAAAGTAATAACATTATTCCACTTTTCCCTAAAAATAAGGAAATACCTGTTTTTGAGAAAGATAGTAAACCCTTAACTATAAAAGAAAAAATGAAAATCAGTATACTTAACAAGCTTAATCAAAAATCTAAAAGAATAACAATAAGTAACTTGTACGATAATATGAAGTTAATTAGTAATGACTTTAAAGAAGATTTATATTATACTTGCTTGAGAGAATTGAGGAATGATAGGAAAATATCTTTTGGCAATATTAATAATATTGATACAGAGGTACATTTGATAAGTTAGTATAAAGACACAGCCCATGGCGAAAGCAAAATATTGTCTCTCTCCCCAAAAGCAATCAAATCATGAAAATAGACATCAAAGACTTTGAGTACAACGGTGAAAAGAAATTTAAAATCAAAAATTCAGTTACTAAAGTTAAAGATTTTTATGAATCTGCGGAGGAGTATGAGTTGATGATGGCTGAGATAAAAGAGGTAATTGATAAACGCCAAAGTTTGATGTATGCTGATGACCGTTATGCGATGTTGATGATTTTTCAGGCTTCGGATGCGGCAGGAAAAGATGGAACTATCAAAGCGGTACTTTCGGGGATTAATCCTGCTGGAATTTCAGTACATAGTTTTAAAAAGCCTACTCAGGAGGAATTAGACCATGATTTTATGTGGCGAAATATGGTAAAAATGCCTGAGAGAGGAAAAATGGTTTTTCACAATCGTTCGTACTACGAAGAGTTATTGGTGGTAAAAGTACATCCTGAGATTTTATTAAAAAGTGAAAGACTTCCTTTAGAGCTTACCAAAGATTTGGATAAAGTATGGGAGCATCGCTATGAGGATATTCGCAATTACGAAAAATATTTGAATAGAAACGGAACTGTTGTGCTAAAATTCTTTCTGAATGTATCAAAAAAAGTACAAGCTGAACGCTTGATTGAACGCATTAAAGACCCAACGAAAAACTGGAAATTTGAAGAAGGCGATGTAAAAGAGCGTGAATTTTGGAATGATTATCAAGCGGCTTACGAAGAAATGGTAAACCAAACCGCCGCCAAACATGCTCCTTGGTATGTAGTGCCAGCAGACGATAAAAAGAATATGCGATTGATTGTCAGCAGTATTATTTTACACCATATCAAGGCTTTAGAAATGGCGTATCCAGAAGCAGATGAGGCTCGCCAAGCTACTTTGCTACAACTCATCAAGGTAATCGAGCAACAAAATGAATAAGCTAATGTGAAACTATTTTGGTAAATTGCAGGCTTAAAGACAAAAAGATTACCATGCGACTGAATTTCAAGGACTTAATTATATTTGAGAACGACGATTATATTGTTATCAACAAACCTCCATACATTGCTTCATTAGACGAACGCCAGGCTGATAATTCGCAGAGTATTCTTCGTTTAGCAAAAGAGTACTCAGACGACGCTCAGTTGGCTCACCGTTTGGATAAAGAAACTTCGGGTGCTTTAGCAATTGCCAAAAATCCTGCGGCGTATCGTCATTTAGCGATGCAATTTGAACACCGTCAGGTAGAAAAACGCTATCACGCTGTCGTGAATGGTGCAAATGATTTTGAAATGATTTCAGTCTATTTGCCCATCGCTCAGAAAAGAGATGGAACACAAGTAATGATTGACCGCCAGAAGGGAAAAGAGGCTGAAACAATCTTCAATACCATCAAAGTATATCGTAATCATACTTTGGTAGAATGTATGCCTGTAACGGGTAGAATGCACCAAATCAGGATTCATTTGGTATGTTTGAAAGCTCCAATTGTTTGTGACCCAACGTATGGCGGAGAGTTTATTTACTTATCTGATTTAAAAAGAAAATTTAATCTAAAAAAAGATACAGACGAGCTTCCTTTGATGAAAAGAGTAGCCTTACACTCTCGTTCTTTAACCTTCAGATTATTGAATGATGAGATTATTAAGGTAGAAGCTCCTTATCCGAAAGATTTTGAGGTTTTGGTAAAGCAGTTAGAGAAGTTTTCGTAATTTTGCGACCATCCAATTCAAGGCTCTCGGCTCCGTAGTTCAATGGATAGAATGTAGGTTTCCGGTACCTAAGATGAAGGTTCGATTCCTTCCGGGGCCACAAATAATCAGAATAAACCCTTAGCATTTAAAATGTTAGGGGTTTTGTTTTTTATTGGGGTACACTTTGTGAAAAAGTTTTAATACGGCAATATTGTTACTGTTATCGGCAAGGTAAATCGAAGAAAGTATGTTTATTTATGCTATATTTGCCGATAACGGCATGTAATAAGAGCAATTATGAATTATATTTCAGTAAGTGAATTTGCAAAAAAATGGAATATTCCAGAAAGGACTGTTCGAAATTACTGTGCTACAGGAAAAATACAAGGAGCTTTCTTAACAGGTAAAACTTGGAATATTCCAAATGATGCTACTATCCCTGAAAAGGGGAATAAGAAGAAATTTAGTAATAATCCCTTACTCAATCATCTCAAAGAGCAAAAGGATATGAAGCTCAATGGGGGTATTTACCATCGTACACAGATTGACTTGACCTATAATTCAAATCGTATTGAAGGAAGTAGGCTGACACACGACCAAACCAGATATATTTTCGAAACCAATACTATTGGGGCATCTCAAGAAAGTATAAATGTTGATGACATCATAGAAACCACCAACCACTTTCGCTGTATTGATTTAATCATTGACAAAGCAAAAGTCAAACTAGCTGAATCTTTGATTAAAGAGTTACATTTTCTTTTAAAATCAGGGACTTCTGATAGTAGAAAAGATTGGTTTAACGTTGGGGAATACAAAAAATTACCAAACGAAGTCGGGGGTAATGAAACTTGTCCACCTAAAGAGGTTGCTACAAAAATGACAGAACTACTTGCTGCTTATCACAACATCGAAAAGAAAACGTTAAAAGATATTATTGATTTTCACTATCAGTTTGAAGTTATTCATCCCTTTCAAGATGGTAACGGACGTGTTGGTCGATTGATTATGTTTAAAGAATGTCTTGCCAATAATATTGTACCGTTTATTATAGATGAAGACCTAAAGTTTTTCTATTACAGAGGTTTGCAAGAATGGAATCATATAAAAGAATATTTGTTAGATACTTGTTTTACCGCTCAGGATAATTACAAAGCGATTCTTCAGTATTTTGAAATAGTATTCGAATAGATTATTGCTTAAAATCATGAATATTGAAAACCTTATCACAGAAATCATATTCTGAGGGTTGATTGGAGCAGATAAATAATAAACGATTCTTAGAATATTCCTGTACATTCTTTAAGTACCAGTTGCAAGCGTTATTATCAAGGTTAGAAGTTGGTTCATCAAGCATCAAAATCTCGCAATCAGACAAGAAAGAGAGTCCTAATTTTACTCTTTGCTTCATTCCAGATGAGAAATACTTTATCTCTTTGTTTTTAGCCTGCGGTAATTCTATAAAATCAATGAATTGACTGATAGTAAGTTCGTCTCTTAATGGTTTAAACTTGATATGAAAGGCTAGAAGTTCGCTTAAAGTGAAGTCTTCGATAAGTTCTAAGTAAGGAGCAGTAATGCTAATGTGTTGATAGAAACTATCAACTTCAAGAGTTTTATCGCCATCTTGAAAACTAACAGTTCCTTCGCTATGAGGCATAAAGCCCGAAAGTACTTGAAGTAAGGTAGATTTTCCACTACCATTTGCACCCGTAAAAGTATAGGAGTTTCCAGTATGAAAGGTCAGATTTACATTTCTGAAAATCCATTCATTTCTGAACTTTTTACCAAGATTTTGAGTGATGATGTGCAATTTACCTGTGCTGATTAAATTTTAAAGGTTGATACTGAATATTCTAAACATTCAGTATCAACCTTTTGAAGAATATTAAGAAAGTCCTTTCATGATACCTCTTTCAGAATTACGGATGAAGTTGACAATTTCATCACGTTCAGAAGAAGCAGGAAGATTGATTTCAATTTGCGTTAAAGCATCAGAAGTATTTAAGTTTTTCAAATAAATATACCTGTATGCTTCTTGAATTTGTGAGATTTGTTCTTCTGAAAACCCACTTCTTCTTAAGCCAACAGAGTTAATACCTACATAGCCAAGTGGTTCACGGGCAGATTTTGTATAAGGAGGAATGTCTTTTCTTACTAAAGCTCCTCCTGAAATCATTACATGTTTTCCGATTTTTACAAACTGGTGAACGGCAGCTGTACCACCAAAACGAGCGAAATCTCCCACTTCTACGTGACCAGCCATTTGCACATTGTTGGCAATAATTACATTGTCGCCAATGATACAATCATGAGCAATATGGCAATAAGCCATGATTAAGCAATTTTTACCAATTTGTGTTTTATACTTATCAACAGTACCTCTGTTTAGGGTTACACATTCACGAATAGTTGTATTATCACCAACGATGGCAAGTGTTTCTTCGCCCTGAAATTTTAAATCTTGTGGAATAGCAGATATTACAGCACCCGGGAAAATACGACAATTTTTACCAATTCTTGCACCAGGGAAAATCGTTACGTTTGAGCCAATCCAGCTACCTTCACCAATTTCCACATTTTGATGAATCACCGTAAAAGGCTCTACGACCACATTCTGAGCAAGTTTGGCGTCGGGATGTATGTACGCTAAGGGTTGTGTCATATTTTTATTGATAACAACGAATTTTATTCGTAATAATTAACTCTTTCTTACTAAGCTTGCTGTCATGTCAGCTTCACAAACTACTTGTCCACCCACATAAGCTACACCGTGCATTTTTGCGATACCTCTTCTGATAGGAGCCAATAAATCACATTTGAAAATGACAGTATCGCCCGGAACTACACTTTTTCTAAAGCGACAGTTTTCGATTCCTACCAAATATGGCCAGTAGTTTTCTGGGTCTGGAACAGAGCTAAGTACAAGAATACCACCTGTTTGTGCCATCGCTTCTACTTGCATAACGCCCGGCATGACAGGATTGTTAGGGAAGTGACCCATGAAATAATTTTCATTCATGGTTACGTTTTTGATACCAACAACACTTTGGTCGTCCAAATAAATGATTTTATCAACCATTTGGAATGGATAACGATGAGGAAGTAATTGATAGATTCTCTCGAAAGTAAAGATTGGTGGTTGTTTTGGATCATACTGAGGTACTTTGTTTTTCTCAGTTTCCAACATCAACTTTTTGATTTTCTTGGCTAGTTCAACATTAGCAGCATGACCCGGACGAGCGGCTAAGATTTGTGCTTTGATAGGACGACCCACTAAAGCTAAATCTCCAACCATATCCAATAATTTATGGCGAGCCATTTCATTATTGTAATACAATTCTAAATTATTAAGAATACCTTTTTCTTTAGAAACGCTTACTTTTGGTTTGCCCAAAACCATTGCTAAGTGGTTAAGTTCATCCTCAGAATAATCACGGTCTGCAATGACGATGGCATTTGATAAATCTCCTCCTTTGATTAAATCTGCTTTATATAAAGCTTCTAATTCATGAACAAAACAGAAAGTACGGCATTTAGCAAAGCTTTCATTAAACTGACTGATGGCAGTTAAATTAGCATGCTGACTTGTTAAGAATTTAGAATTATAATCAACCATGGCTGTTAAGCGGTAGTCGTTAAGCGGCAAAGCTGCCAATTCTACACCTCTTTCAGCATCTTTATATCTTATTTCAGAAGGAATTTCAAAGAATTTACGATGTGCCTCTTGCTCTTCTAAACCAGCATCCAAAATAGCTTCTACAAATTTGATAGAACTTCCATCCATAATTGGCGGTTCTGGCCCATCTAATTGTATCAAAACATTATCAACCTGACAGCCTACCATTGCTGCTAATACATGTTCTACTGTATTGATTCTAGCTCCGTTATGTTCGATGGTTGTTCCTCTTGAAACATCAACAACGTGATCTACATCGGCATCAGCAATAGGCTGATTCGGTAAATCTATTCTTTGAAATTTGTATCCATGATTGGTAGGAGCGGGTAAAAATGTCATATTGGCTACAACACCTGTATGTAAACCAACACCAGACATCGTAACCGATTTCTTGATGGTATGCTGTTTGTTATTCATTGCTTTTTAACTTATTTTCTAATTCTCTCAATCGTTTTTCTGTAGCAGGGAGTTTACGAATAAGAGCCTGTGTTTTCAAGTAGTCTATATTTTCTGTGGCAGGAGTTCCGCTTAAAATCATTCCTTCTTTATTAGGAGCTTTAGAAACACCTGATTGCCCCATTACGATGGTTTTATTTGGAACAGAGATATGTCCATTAATACCAACTTGTCCGCCAATCATACAATTTGCCCCTACTTTTGCCGAACCTGCAATACCTGTTTGTGCCGCAATTACTGTATTTTTACCAATTTCTACATTGTGTGCAATTTGAACCAAATTATCAATTTTTACACCTTCTCTAATAATGGTAGAGCCGATTGTGGCACGGTCAATCGTTGAATTTGCACCAATACTCACGTAATCTTCTAAAACTACATTTCCTAATTGGGGAATTGTTTGATAAGTACCATCAGCTTGCGGAGCAAAACCGAAACCATCTGCACCAATTACTGCATTGGCATGAATGGTACAATGATTGCCGATACGAGTATTTGGATAAATTTTTACACCCGAATAAAGGGTACAATTATCACCAATAATACTTGCTTCTAAAACCGTTACGTGAGGATAAATTTTTACGTTTTTACCAATTTTACAATTATCAGCAATATAGCTAAAAGCACCAATATATTCGCCTTCGCCAACTGTAGCCGAACTACTGATGAAAGAGGGCTGTTCAATTCCTTTCTTCTGATTTGCGATGAATTTTTGGTATTCTTGAAGAAGTGTAGTAAAGGCAGAATAGGCATTTTCAACTAAGATTAAAGTAGAAGAATATTCCTTTTTAGGCTCAAATGTTTTATCAACAATTACAGCAGTTGCCTGAGTAGTATATAAAAAATGCTCGTATTTAAGATTCGCTAAGAAGGAAATACTGCCTTTAGTTCCATCTTCAATTTTGGCTAATTGGTTAATTTTAAGGCTTTTATCGCCTTTTACTTCTCCATTTAGCATCAGAGCAATTTGTTCAACGGTAAATTCCATTCTTGGGGTGGTGGTCGTTGGGTTTTGTTTTTGGACGGCTTCGCCTAACATATTTTACCGCAAATATACATTCTTTGCCCAACATATATAATATTTTTTGACGATGTTACTTAATGCTTTTATTGTTGGTAAATCAGATGCTTCGGCAATATCCAATACTCTTTTGTCTTTTGTCAGAATATTAATGTTCTGTTTGCCAGATACATAAGCGGCATTAGAAGTATTTCCTTGGATGATTAAGTAAGGCAAATCACTTTCTTGAACACTTGGATTACTTAGTAAATCAATTTGAATTTTTTCAAGATAAGATGCTTCAATAGGAGCGTCTGAAATATGAATTTTGAATAAATCTCTATCTAACAACATTTTACTGATGTTTGAAAGTAATTTGTCTGGATGTTTTGCCCAAATTTTCACACAAGCCCAAATGTCATAATCGTCCATTTCGGCAAAGGCTTCTAGGTAAGATATATCGGCAATAAAGTCTTCTAAACGTACTTCATTTTTTAAAAAAATCATGAAAGCGGGTGTTGCAAAAACATTTTCGCCTGCTCGGATTAATTCTCTGGCTCTGGTAATGATTTGTATCAACATCGTTTCGGCACAAATAGAGGTTTTGTGCAAATACACTTGCCAGTACATTAGTCGGCGTGCAGTAAGGAAGTTTTCGATAGAATAGATACCTTTTTGTTCTACAACTAATTGATTATCGACGATATCCAACATTTTCAAGATTCTGTCAGCACCAATAAATCCTTCACGAACACCCGTAAAAAAACTATCACGGTTCAAGTAATCCATTCTGTCAACATCTAATTGACTAGAAATTAGTTGCGTGAAAAATTTTCGTTCATAATTGCCTGTGAACATTTTTATTGCCAAAGTCAAAGCTCCACCCAATTGGCGATTTAATTCTTCCATCAATAAAAATGAAATGTGTTCGTGTGGTACTTTATCCAAAATGACCGATTCTAAGACATGAGAAAATGGGCCGTGACCGACATCGTGCAATAAAATAGCAATCTGTGCTGCTTCTAGTTCAGCATCAGAAATTTCGTGTCCTTTACTGCGTAAAGTCATTAAGGCTTCGTTCATCAAATACATCGCACCCAAAGCATGATGAAAACGAGTATGCAAAGCACCAGGATACACATATTCAGCCATGCCCAATTGCTTGATTCTCCGCAAACGCTGATAATAAGGATGCTCAATCAAATCAAAAATTAGCTCAGTTGGTATATTGATAAACCCATAAACAGGGTCATTAACGATTTTGCGTTTGTTCATGTGTTTTAGTTGTGAATGAGTGAGTTTTGAATTAGTGAATACTTTCAAAATCTTACTTCTTGTTTCTTATCACTTTCGTCTCTCAGTCCAAAAGTCTATCTCAAAATCTTGTCTCTTGCTTCTTGGCTCTTACTTCTTTCGTCTTCAAATCCTCCAGTCCTAAAGTCTTCCAGTCCCCATAAAAGTCCTTGTACCAAAATCTTGTCTCTTACATCTTGCTTCTTGTCTCTTACTTCTTTAGTCTTCAAATCCTCCAGTCCTAAAGTCTTCCAGTCCCCATAAAAGTCCTAAAAAACAAAAATAGCGATACAAAAACTGCATCGCTATTTTTTTTAATTATTTAGTCGTTAAAAACTTAATTATTACCGCCTTCTCTACGACCACCTCCATTTCCGCCACGACCTCTCATTTCTTCTTGTAATTCAGCATATTTTGTTAATTGTTCAGCCGTGAAAATTGTTTTCAATTTTTCATCTTGAGCTTTAGTCAAATCACGTAATTCTTGCATCGCTGCACGTCTGTCAGAAGCATTTCTGATTGCTTCTCTTTTCGCCGTTCTTTCTGTTAATAAAGGCTTAACTTGATTTACTTGTTCGGTCGTCAAAGACAAAGCCTTTGTCCATCTTTTTAATTGAGCGTCAACTCTTTGTTCAGGTGTCATGTCTTGACGTTGACCATTCGATGCTTCAGCATTTTGAGCTACCGAAGTCTGAACATTTACGATAAAAGTAGCGGCTAATAAGCTCACTGCGAAGATTAATTTCCTTTTCATTGTTAAGATTTTTATTTTAAACGACGTTTAGATGAATAAGAATTGAAAAGGTTTAAAAGTATTTTTAAAAAGATATTTTGTAAAAATGCTTTTAAAAATCTAATTTTGCACCACAAAGAACTCAAACGCTTTGTAGGGCCTATAGCTCATTCGGTTAGAGCAACTGACTCATAATCAGTAGGTGCTTGGTTCGATTCCAAGTGGGCCCACAAAAAATCCCTCATAATCAATTGATTGTGAGGGATTTTTGTTTTTAAATATGTTTTTCTAAACGTTATTATCATTGCAAGTATCTTTAAATAACATACTTTCTACCTTGAATAAAAAAACCTGTCTCGCTTTGGTTAGTGGACAGGGTTTTGTTTTGGGAAGGGTTGAATAATACTTTATAATCCTGAAGGTATCAAAAAATTAATTGGAATATTTAATCCTTCGCTCAAACGTCTAATCATTGATACACTTAGTTCCTGTTTCCGATTCATCACCTTTGATACCTTGGTCTTATCTCCAATGAAAGGGATTAAATCACGCTGTTTTAGGTTATCTTGTTCCATCCTGTATTCCAAATACGCTATGGGGTCGCTGGCTTGCATCGGTACGTGTACGTCTTCGTATGCTTCTATCAAAGTGATAAGCATTTCCAATTCTTGTCCCTCTTCGCTTTCTTTTGCAGGTTTTAATTTCATCAAAGCACGAACCTTGTTCAATGCCATTTTGTGATATTTTTCGTTTTTGATATTATCCATCATATTCAACTGTTTTAACGTCTATTTTATCGTATTCTTTGTGTGTGCCTATCCAAATGATAAAAATCATTTGATACTCATAATCTATTTCAGTAACCAGCCTGTAATCATTCCCTTTGATATTGAATACAACTCTGTTATTTGAAATAATGCTGGCATTACCATAAGTTTGTTTTACATCGTTTGGTGTGTTCCATTCTACTTGCTTCACGATATTGAACCAATCTAATAACGGAAACTCTGCTGGCGGATGAATTAACCAAAAGTCTCTTAATGTACTTTTTGCAATGATTCTCATGTTTAAATACAATATATTGTTGCGAATATAGCAACTATTTAAAGCGTATCCAAAAAAGTATCTTCCTTTCTGTTCTCGAAACTACCAAGATGATTTTTAATTGTTAAAATTTGGGAGTATCCTAATTTTCAGCTACTTATCGTGTATATAAAAAGATTCTTTTAACAAATGTGTTATCGTATTAAATCAACAAAAAGAGAGTGCCTTTGAAAGCACCCTCCGTATTATATAAAGCAGATTAGGATAAATATAAAATCTCTTAAAACTTCACTTAAAAGCTTACTCTTGTTCTTCTTGTTTGTTAATTTTTCTATTCTTTTCCGCCCATAAATAAAGCGATGGCAAAATCAGTGGAGCAAAAATTAAAGTACTGGTTAGTCCGCCAATGATTACTGTTGCTAAGGGTCTTTGTACATCCGAACCAATTCCTGACGAAATTGCCGCAGGTACAAGACCAATAATAGCAACTACTAAAATGGATAATAAAGCTCTCAGTTGCTCTTTTGATGATACCAATACATTTTGTCGCAATTCGGTATCGTTTTCACCTTTGGCTCGATTAATGGCTGAAACTAATAATACGCCTGCCATTACCGAAATCCCGAAAATACTTACAAAACCTACGCCAGCCGAAACGTTGAAGTAATAACCACGCATCAACAAAGCCACAATTCCTCCACCCAAAGCAAATAAAATACAACTCATCGTTACTAAAGTATTGGGCAAATTCTTGAATAACATAAACAAGAAAAGAAACACCAAAAGTATCGTTAAAGGAATGGTGAAAGCCAATTGTTTGCCTGCACGTTCAAGGTTTTCGTATTGTCCACCGTAAATGATTTGATAGCCTTTAGGCACGTGTACTTTAGCGTCAATTTTATCTTGTAATTCTTTCACAAAACTGCCTTGGTCTCTGCCTTTGATGTTCGTCCGCACCGTCACCATTCTTTTACTTCCGTAGCGGTAAATATTGGTTTGTCCTTCCACAAAATGAATATCTGCCAATTGACTCATCGGAATTAAAGCTCCATTTACCGAAGGCACAAGAATATCTTTGATGGCATCAATAGAGTTTCTAAACTGTGGCAAAAAGCGAATCACAATGTCGTAGCGTTTTGTGCCATCATACAAAGTTGAAATCGTTTTTCCACCAATAGCCGCTTCAATCATGTTTTGAATATCAGCTACGTTAATACCAAAACGAGCCGCAGATTCACGATTGATATTGATAGCCAATTGGTCTTGCGGGCCTTCTTGCTCAATATTTACGTTGTCTGCACCGGCAGTTTGCTTTACGATTACGGCAATACTATCGGCTTTTTGTCGCATCATTTTCAAGTCGTCGCCAACAACAGAAATAGCCAAATCGGCGGCACTTCCTGTTACGATTTCCATTACTTGGTCGATAATCGGCTGACCCGAAGAAAAGGAAACCGAAGGCAATTGTTGTTGTAAATCAGTCTTGATTTTATCCACCAATTCTTTTTTAGAAATGGTTTTACTCCACAAACTATAATCTTTTAAACCAACCAAAATTTCGTTTCTGTTGGCTGGAAATGGGTCTGTTCCATCATCATTTCTACCTGTTTGGGTTATAACAAATGAAATTTGGGGATATTTGGCAATGGTACTTCTGATTTTAGCAGCATAACTGGCATTTTCTTGAATGGTAATACCCGCAGGAAAATTTCCTCTAAGGAAAATCGAACCTTCGTCCAGTGTTGGCAAAAATTCCGTTCCGAGTTTTATACCGCAGAAAATGAATATTCCAACAATAGTGAAACCGATTATTACGGTTTTTTTGTATTGATTCAACAACTTTTCTAAAAGATTTCCGTAGTGTTTCGACAAAAAATCCAGCACATAATTTTTATGCTCCTTCATCGGTTTGTCAAAATCAGCTAAGGCTTTTCTGTAACTGAACGAAATCAAAACAGGAATAAAAGTAAGTGCCGCCAACATCGAGCCAATTACGGCAAAAGCCAAAGTAAGTGCCATTGGCGAAAACAGTTTTCCTTCTACACGAGTCATCAATAAAATAGGCATATAAGCCAAAATGATGATGGTAACGGAGAAAAATATTTCACGACCTACTTCTTGTGCCGAAAGTAAAGTGATTCTGATAATGCCTTGTTTTTTCTCTTCGATAGTGGCAGTTCTGTACTTTCGGATGAGATGTTCTGCCATCAAACACGCTCCGTCAACAATAATCCCAAAGTCGATAGCTCCCAAAGAAAGTAAATTGGCTGGAATGCCCGTCAAACGCATTAAAATAAACGCAAACAAAAGGGAAAACGGAATCGTTAGGGCTACCACAATGGCACTTCTGACACTTCCTAAGAAAAATATCAAGAGAATCACAACGATTGAAATTCCTTCAAATAAAGTATGAGCTACGGTTTCTAAAGAATGGTCAATCAAGAAACTGCGGTCGTAAAGCGGACGTAAATGCACGCCTTCGGGCAATTCACTGGCTTGTAAATCCGCCATTTTTTCTTTCAAAAGCTTCAATACTTCACTTGGATTTTCGTAACGTCTTAACAAAATAATGCCTTCTACGCCACTTTTTACATCCAATTTATCCTTTGTAACGGTATATCCCAATACGCCGCTGGCGGGCGGAGGAGTAATCTCAACCGTAGCGACATCACGGATAAAAACGGGCATTCCATTATCCGATTTCAACACAATATTTTCAATATCTTTTTCTGTTTTAATTGCCCCTAAGCCACGAACAGCAAAGCCTTGTCCACCACGAGCCAAGATATTTCCGCCTGTATTTTGGTTATTGACATTTACCGCATCCGTCACATTTTGTAAAGTAATGTTATACTTTCTGAGTTTTTCGGGCGAAGTAATGATATGATATTGTTTTAAAGGTCCGCCAAAAGTTACCACATCAGCAATGCCCGGTACTTGTAACAACGCTGGTTTAATGACCCAATCTTGTAAATCTCTTAATTGCGTTTGACTAAAATTCGCTGGTGCTTCTACCACATAGCGATAGATTTCCCCAACGGCAGTACTCATCGGTGCTAATTCTGGATTTACGCCATCGGGCAACGTTGCCGAACTCAAACGCTCAATTACTTGCTGACGAGCGAAGTAATCGTCTGTGCCATCTTTAAAAGTTAATTGCACAACCGATAATCCAAAAATAGTACGACTTCTACGGTCTAATACATTGGGCGTATTTTGTAAGGCACGTTCTATCGGTACTGTTACTTGTTGCTCCACTTCTTCAGCGGCCCTACCGTCGTATTGTGCTACTACAATCACACAAGTATCAGCAATGTCTGGATAAGCTTCAATTTTCAATTGTGTAAAGCACCAATAGCCTACCGCCATCAGCACAGTACTTATCGCAATCACAATCCAGCGATTACGAAGGCTGAATACTAATAAATTCTTAATCATTTATGTCCACTGTTCTACTTGGTTCGTAATAATAAATCCACTTTTTACTTCTACTCTCAGTGTTGTCAGCACAGCTTTTACTTTCTCGGTATCGTCGATGAAAGTAATCATGATGGGCGTTTCATCGAAACTGAATAAATCGTTTGGGCGATGGAAATGATTGTTTGACCCAAAACCCGAAATGCCTTTAAAAACCGTTAATCCTTTGATTTTCTGGGCAATCAAAAATTGTACGATAAACTCATGTAAGGATTTTGTTCCAAAGAGTTCATCTTCATCTATAAAAATCTGAGCTTGAAGCATAGCCTTTTTTTGTTAAAGCAACGTTCCTTTCAACAAGAATGCTGCGATGCTGAAATAAATGATGAGTCCAGTTACATCCACTAAAGTAGCCACAAATGGTGCTGACGAAGTGGCTGGGTCGAAGCCTAATTTTTTTAAGACTATCGGTATCATTGAGCCACTTAATGTTCCCCACATAACGATGCCAATAAGCGAGAAAAATATCGTTGTGGCTACCAATAAATAATGTTCGGTATAATTAAACCAGTGGAATTGTTGCCAAAGAAGTATTCTGATAAAACCTATTGTTCCAAGAATAATTCCGAGAATAATGCCTGATGAAAATTCTCTTTTCATCACAAACCACCAGTCGCTAAAAGTGATTTCTTTCAAAGCCATTGCACGAATAATTAAGGTGGCAGCTTGTGAACCACTATTTCCACCGCTTGAAATAATTAAAGGAATAAAGAGTGCTAAAACTACGGCTTTTGAAATTTCATCATCGAAATAACCCATTGCAGAGGCAGTAAGCATTTCACTGAGAAAAAGTACAATAAGCCAACCTGCTCTTTTTTTGATGAGTGTAAAAATAGGCGTTTTCACATAAGGGAAATCCAAAGATTCTAAACCCCCAAATTTTTGAATGTCTTCTGTATCTCTTTGTTCCGCAAAATCCAGTACGTCGTCGGCGGTGAGTACGCCAATCAAAACATTTTTGTCTGTAACTACTGGCAATACATCTCGGTCGTATTCTTTGAATTTATCAATGGCAATTTCCTTGGTATCGTCAATGGTCAAGCTTACACAAAAGCCATCTAAAAGACTTTCAATGGTTTTGAAAGATTCGTTCAGTACCAATTTCCTAATCGGAATATCATCGACCAATTTTCCAGTTTCATCAATGACATAAATTACATTGGCGGCTTCGGTGTCGTTTGGATGATTTCTCAAATGTTCAATCGCTTCGCCAACGGTCATTTGTCTTGAAATCGTAGAAAAATCGGTATTGATCAATCGGGCAACGCTGTTTTCTGGATAACCGAAAAAATCATGAATTTCAGCTCGGTTTTTCTCAGAAAGGTATTCAATAAAGTACGACTGCTCTAAGCCTATTAAATTTGAAAAAAACTCGAATCTATCATCAGAAGGCAAATTATTTAGAATAGCTGAGGCTTTCTCTTTAGAAATTCCTTTGATGATTTGTACTTGCCAGTCGAAATTGAGATAAGCAAATACTTTCGCTTGCGAGTTTTTGGGTAAAGAAATAAATGATTCCGTAGCAATATCCAAAGGCAAAGAGCCAATGAGTATAGCGACATCGTTTGGGTGAACAAAATTTTTGTTACTTTCTAAACCCAATAAAGTACTGAAATCGCCCTTTAAAATTCTTGTTCTAATATCTTTCATGGCTTTTATTGGCTATCAGCTTTCGGAAATCGGCTGTCAGGTTTTAATTTCTTAGTCTTTTACCTTCTCCATTTTTCATGTACTTGTGTCGTTCCTACGGAACTTGATTATGTACAATTTTCATGACATCATTGCTACCGATACATCGTCCCTGACGGGACTTGAACTATAATTCTTCAAATCCATAAGCCCAAGACCCTAAAGTCTCAAAAAGAAAATCTTGTGTCTTATGTCTTTCATCTTCAAGTCCTAAAGTCTAAAATCCTCAAGTCCCCAAAAATCAATACCCAAAACTCAAACCCTTCAACTGCATTACTCCTTTAACAGCCACCGCTTCGCCATTTTGCAAGCCACTAAAAACCACAATTCTATCTCCAATCTGATTCCCAATATTTACTTCTCTGCGTTCAAAAGTATTGTTCACATTCTTTACAAAAACATAAGTTTTCCCTTGAACCGTTACGACCGCATTTTTATCAATATTGATATGCGAACCTTCACTTACGCCAAATAAAACTGTTGCAAACATTCCTGCTTTTAGTTTCTGTTCTGAATTGTTTAAGCTAATTCTGAGCTTCACCATTCTGGTCGATTCGTCGATAACATCGGCTACTTCTTCAATTTTTCCTGTAAATTTTTCATTCGGGAACGCCGTAAATTGTAAAGTACAATTTCTTCCTTCTTTGATTTTACTGATTTGATTTTCAGGAATATCACAAATAATAAAAGCCTTTCCAGCACTTGCTTTTCTCAATGCTTCTGGATTAAATCCGCCTGTTTTCAGCTTTGTTTCATGTTCGATAATGGCGGTTTTTTCGTTTGCTAAATCGTTTTGAACCATCGCCAATTCTGTTTCTGCACTTAATAAATCTACTTGTGCATTGGCTACGTCTTTGCCAGTTCCTGCTCCATTTTTTTGTAAATCTTCAAAGCGACTCACTTCTACTTTCTTGCGAGCAATAATGGTTTTCTTTTGTTGAATGATTGTCGCACGCTGACGAATATTCTCTAAGTGTTGCAAAAGCGAAGTGTAATTGCTGGCTAAATCTGAGTTTTCAAACAAAATAATATTTTGCGAAGCACCTTCTTGTGAAGAAACCACCGTTGCCGACACTTTGGCTGGAGCGGTAATTTCATCATTGAGCGAAGAACTTCCCAAGGTTTCTGTGGCAAAAAACTGCATACTTGTCGAAGTTGGGAAAACGACTTTTATGCCGTTTTCCTGTACCATTGGCAATACATCTACTGGTTTGGTTACCTGATTTTCTTTTCCTCCACAAGCCATCATTCCGACCGACAAAAGGAGTACACTGCTTATATTTTTCATCTTTATTGAGCCATTTGATTGATTAAACCAGAAGCATAAAGTAGCTTAATATAGCTCTGGCGATATTGTTGTAATGTATCGTAATACTGTTGTTGCGTATCCAGCCAACTTCTTTGTGCTTCTAAATAATCCACAATGGTAGTACCTCCGTGCAAATAGGAATACTTTACGCTACTCAGAATACTTTCTGACTTCGAAAGCAAATCTTTGAATTGCTCTATATTTTGTTTCTGAGTTTGGTAAGTATTACAAGCCGTCGAAAGCTCAGTTTGTATCAATGTTTGCGTGGCTTGTAAACCTTTTTCAGCTTGTTGTTTTTGTAAATACGACTTCTTGATTTCCCCTTGATTTCTTGAGAAAAAAGGTAAATCTATTGCTCCATAAAAACCTATGTATGGAGCTGTATTTTGTGGGTTATAAATCATTCCCAAAGTTGGTTGGGGTGTAGCCAGCGATTTTTGTAATTTGATATTACTCTCTGCCGCCTGAATACTTGCTTGATAGGCTTGAATATCACTTCTATCGGCTAAAGCTTGTTGTAAAAGAGCCTCTAATTTGGTAGAGAATGTAAAAGAAAAATCGTCATTTACGTCAATGTCAATATTGTCTTGCGTTCCCAACATAAACTTCAAATTCGATAATTCATTCTGGTAAACTCTGTCGTTTGATTTGAGTTGTAAGTCATATTGATTCGCTAATAAAGCTGTACGAGTAAGGTCGGTTGAAGTAATTACTTCTTTACCTAATCTGATTTTATTGATACTCACCAAACTATCAGTATTCGCTTTGGCAATCTGTAAAATGTCTAATTGTTTACGAGCCGTCCAAACATCCAACCATTTTAAAGCTACATCTTGTAATACATTACGTTCGGTTTCGACAAATGCTTTTTGTGAAAGCACCGTGTTTTTTTGTGCCACATCTATTTTAGCTTCACGCTGTGCTGGGAGTTGAATTACTTTCGTTAATTGCCACCATACTTGTCGGTTCTGGGCATTTGTCCAGTTGGTATTGTTGGGATATGAAGCCGAACGAGCCAGTACTAAAGTCTGATTATTCAGATTCAGGTTAGGACGTAATTGTGCCGTAACAATATCGGCTTGACTAATGCCAATGTTGAGCTGTTGCGTATTCAGCAATGGGTTATTTGCTTTGGCTGCTTGTAATGCCTTTTGTAAAGTATAAATTTCTTGGGCTGAAGAGGGTTTATAGCTTAACAAAAGCAGCGTAATAATGAAAGTGATTTCTCGGAGCCGCATCATTTTGTAAATCTTTAATTGATGTTACAAAAGTGGAGGATTCAAGGGAGAAAGGCAGTTAGAGAGCTTTTAGAAAATTATTAGAAAAATATTAGAACGTAACACGGGTTTCCAACTCGTGTATTTATTACGGGTTGAAAACCCGTGTTAAGGCTACATGATGTCATTATAAATCTCTTTGATATACGACCATTTCCAATCTTTCTTAGCTTTACATAAACCTGCTTTTACTGGATTGTTTAGTACGTAGTTCAAAATTCTATGCAGTTCATCACGGTCACGAATAAGTCTGTCATAACTTTCTTCTTGCCAAAAAGGGCTATGCTTTTCTAAGATTTTATTACACTCAAAACCTGAAAAACGTTTAATTGAGTGCATATAATCTTCTAAGTAGAAAGGCGAATCAATTTCTGTTTCATCGTATAACCTTACCACAATATGTACATGATTAGACATGATACAATAAGCATAAAGCTCTATTTTTTTATTGTCCCAAAAGTGTAAAGCTTTTGCTACAATCTTAGCAAAAGCATCATCTTTTAAGTAATGATTTCCCTCTTGATAAGAATCATAAAATTTATCTCTCTTCCCAAAATCACGTCTGCCAAGTTTATCTAAGTCTGCAATTCTATTATTTGATGTTTGTATAATCTTTGCTTTCTCTTGGGCATACTCTTCTTTCCTGCGGTCGGATACTGCTTTAGGAATACTTCCATGAAGATTATAGGTGACAAAAAATATACCGCCAAGCGGTTGTAAATGGGGTAAATTTCTTCTGTAAAACTGCTTTTTCATATTTGTAGATGGTTTTATATTTCCGTAGCACGAGTTTTCAACTCGTATTTTTTTGTTGAAGGGTTGGAAACCCGTGCTACGGTTCTGTATTATGAGTTTTCAACTTGTACAAAACAACAAGATAAGTTTCGTATTTTACATTAAGTCTATTTCGTTTTGACTTATTGTTATTTCATTTTACGTTAAGCTTATTTTGTTTTGCCTTATTGCCATTTTATTTTACGTTAAGTCTATTTTGTTTTGCCTTATTGCCATTTTATTTTACGTTAAGTCTATTTTGTTTTGTCTTATTACCATTTTATTTTACGTTAAGCCTATTTCATTTTGCTTTATTATCATTTCATTTTACGTTAAGCCTGTTTTGTTTATTAATATTTTCATTACCAGTAGATTGAGCGAAATATTTATGTGCATTTTGAGTTAGATATATTCATTTTTTCGATATTTTTATTCAAAAATTTATCAATCTGTTCACCTTTAAATAAATCTACTCATGGCATCTACTACAGAAGCAACCTTCGGGGCTAAAGTTGCTAATGCAACTACAATTTCCACACACTTAAAAAGTTTTGTTGGCTATCTTGCCCCCACAGCCGAGACCAGTATTGAACAATACGACTTACTGATTGAATCTATCAAAACTGTCAATGCTGATGCTGTTCATAGAAAAGCAAATTATTCTGCTGCTGTGGAAACAAGGCTCAAGCATTTTTCAAAAGAAGCCTCTTCGGTTGAGAAAATGATGAGTCCTATCTTGGCAACAGTTAGAGCTAAACTCGGAAAAAATGCAAAGGAAGTATCAGACATCACATCGATTGTTGTTAAAATTAGAGGTAATAATAGAGCAAAAGTAAAAACGTCGGATAAGGAAAAAAGTATCAGTCAATCGGAGCAATCTTACGGAAGTAAAACACAGCATTTTGTGGATATTGTGAATATATTAATCAGTTTAGGTACTAATTACAGTCCCGCAAACGACTTAGTAAAAGTAACAAATCTTCAGGCGAAAATTACAGCCATCAATACCGCAAATAATATTGTATCAAGTACTTATGGATTGCTAAAAGTAAGTGCAGATTTACGAAATACTCAATTTGAACAGCTTTCTGAAATCACCCAACGTATCAAAGAATCTGTGAAAAGTCAATATGGAGTTAGTTCTGTAGAATATAAATTAATTAAAGGGTTGAAGGTTTGAATTGTAGCATGAGTTGAAAACTTCTGTAAAACGAGTTTTCAACTCGTATTTTTTTTATTGACGGGTTGGAAACCCGTACTACGGTTCTGTATTATGAGTTTTCAACTCGTCTTTGTTTTTTTACGGGTTGGAAACCCGTTTTACCTATCTACTTCGCCCATTACTAAATCCATTGAGCCAATGATGGCTACTAAATCCGCCAACATTGCTCCACGACTTATTTCTGGAATGATTGATAAATTATGTAACGAACAAGCTCTGGCTTTTAAACGTACAGGAATATCCGAACGTCCGTCGGTGCGGAAAAAGAAGCCTAATTCTCCTTTGGGGTTTTCGGCACGAGCATATAAATCCATCGCCTGTGGACGAATCTTTTTTGGGACTAAAGCTTGTGGATTGAATTCGGTAGTACGTTTATGGTCATTGGTGAGTTGAATTAAACATTGTTCGATAATCTTGATAGATTCATCGCATTCTAATACTCTAACATAATTTCTATCCCAACAATCGCCCACTGTTCCCATTTCGCCTTTGCCCACTGGAATATCAAAATCTAATTCTGGATAAACAGAATAGCCATCTACTTTACGTAAATCAACTTTTAGTCCCGAACCTCTAAGTACTGGACCAGTACAACCATAATTAATTGCCAAAGCCATTGGTAATACGCCAACATTGGCTGTTCTTTGAATGAAGATTTTGTTTTCGATAATCAACTCTCTCAGCTCAACCATTTTAGGTTTTAAGTAATTGATAAATTCTGTACAACGTTCTTCAAAACCAACGGGTAAATCATAAAACAAACCACCTACCCAAATATAATTATAGAGCATTCTTGCTCCTGTAATCCATTCTAATAACCGTTGAATATGCTCACGGTCACGCATTACCCACAAGAATGCGGTATATGCACCAATATCTAAACCATAAGTACCCACAGCAACAAAGTGCGAAGCCAAACGATTTAATTCTGCCACCAAAACACGAATATATTCAATACGTTTGGGAAGTTTTCCTTCTAAATCCAAGAGTTTTTCCACACCCATTACATAAGCGTGTTCTGAATTCATGGCTGCTAAATAGTCCATTCTATCCACATAGGGTATGATTTGATTGAATGGTAAAGATTCAGCATGTTTTTCAAAACAACGATGTAAATAACCCAAATGTGGCACAACATCCACTACCAATTCACCATCAGAAACCACTTCCATTCTCAAAACACCATGCGTTGATGGATGCTGAGGACCAAGTGATAAAATCATTTCTTCCGATTTCAAATCCTTTAACTGATGTTTGTTAGGATCAGAGAGTCGAAAGTTTTCGGGTTTATATTGATATTGAATCATGTTGAGTTTGGAGTTTTGAATGCTGACTGAGGAGCTTTTTTGAGTGTTGAATGTTGAGTTGTGAGTGAGGAGTTTTTTTTGAGTTTTGAGTTGTGAATGTTGAGGGAGGAACTTTTTGAGTGATGAATATTGATTACTGAGTGAGGAGTGATATTCTTATTCAAAAGTTAAAAACTCCTCCCTCAACATTCACAACTCAGCACTCACATCACTCCTCATTCAACACTCAACACTCCAAACTCAAGACTATGGTTTGAATTTCTCGTAAACTTCTTTGCCTGTTGCTGGGTCTTTCCCCCAAAGTTCTACATATACCACCGACGGCATCATGCCGCTTTCGTCAACTTTTACAAATACTTTTTTAAGAATTTGCATTTTCCCGTTAATTGGGAATAATGCTACTGGTTCGCCTTGAGGTGTAATTTTTACGACAAACTTTCTTTTGCGATATGCCAAAAAGTGTCCGTCATAACTTTCTTTTTCGGTAGCAACTTCTTTGGTATATAAACCATAAGCAAGTGTACGTTGAATATTGGTCAATTCTTGTTTTCGCCCACCTTCATTATATTTTATCCAATAAGTATGTACTGGATTTTTGGGATTTAGTTTTTTATCTGCCGTCAGGTTGGCATCATAAATAACCGTATTTGAATTAGAACTTCGCTGAATATAAAATAAACTAATATTCGTTTCAGGAGGCGTTGGGAAGACATCGGTTGAAGGAGTTGTCTTATTTTTTTGAGCTAAACTATTGAATACAAATAGAATAGAGAGGATAATGATTGTTTTTGAAAATCGCATTAGTAAAGATATTGTTTCCTCTAATTTTCAATTTACACATCAGAGGACAAGCAGTTAAAATGTCTTGTTGATTGCTTTTATCCAATTTATTTTCTTTTAAAAAGAGCTTTTGTCATTGGAAGGCTCAAAGGTAACAAAGCTTATCAAGATTTTTGTTCCTTAAAAGGTATTTTGCATAATTTTCTACGAAGGTATTTCAATTTTATTGTTTGAAAAATACTTAAATGAGTAAACGGTTATTTATTCAAAAAGATGCTTAGATAAAGGCTTCATCATAATTGTAATTTTGTATTTTTAACAGATTCATTTGCGAACGACAATCGTCATCAATAATTCATCTAAATTTGTAAATACAGAATAAGTATTACCTCAAATATAAAATCATGAACATTCTCATTATTGAAGACGACGAAAGGATTGCCTCTTTGGTAAAACGAGGATTAGAAGAAAACGATTATAGCGTTACACTTGCCTACGATGGCATGATGGGGCGAAAACTGGCTTTACAAAATGATTATGACTTAATCATCACGGATATAATTTTGCCGAAACTCAACGGTTTAGAACTTTGTAAAGATATTCGTTCAGCCAAGCCAGAGACTTTAATTATTATGCTTACTGCTTTGGGAACAACCGACGATAAAGTAGAAGGCTTTGATGCTGGAGCAGACGATTATTTGGTAAAACCTTTTGATTTCAGAGAATTGCACGTGCGTATTCGGGCTTTAATGAAACGCAATAATGGCAAGACAAACCATCAAGGATTTATCTTGAAATATGATAATTTAGAATTGAACAACCAGACAAAAACTGTAAGTCGTTCAGGAATTGATATTAATTTAACACCCAAGGAATTTAAACTACTAGAATACATGATGCAAAATGCAGAAAGAATTCTGAGTAGAACTGAAATCGCTGATAAAGTTTGGGATACACATTTTGATACAGGTACTAATTTTATTGATGTGTATATCAATTACTTACGCAAAAAAATTGATAAAGATTTTGAACCTAAACTCATTCATACAAAATCTGGAATGGGTTTTATCTTTAAGGCAGAATGACGATCAGAGAAAAACTAAGTTTACTTTTTACTTTAATTACCGCAGCTATCTTGATGATTTTTGCTGCTTTAGTCTATTATTCTGCTTATCAAAATCGTGAAACAGAGTTTTACAATCGCTTAAAAAAAGAAGGAATTACGAAAGCCAATCTTTTTTTTACGGCGAAAGTAGATTCAAAAACACTACAAACGATTTACAAAAATAACCGTGAAACTATCAATGAAGTAGAAGTAGCAATTTATGACCCCAACTTCAAATTACGCTACCATGATGCTTTAGATATTGATTTTGTGAAGGAAACCAAGCAAATGATTGATGAAGTAAAGCAAAAAAACGAAGTGCGTTTTTATCAAGATAATTGGCAAGTAGTAGGTTTACTTTTTAGTATTGAAGGAGAAAAACATATTGTGATGGCTGCCGCTTATGACCAATTTGGCTATAAAAAATTAGAGAATCTTAGAAATACCATTCTGATTATTTTCATTGCTTCCATCATTCTAATTTATGCGGCAGGTCGATTTTTTTCTAAAAAAGCACTGTCGCCCGTGACGGTCATTGTGAATAAAGTAAAGAAAATTACGGCTTCAAACCTAGATTTACGCTTGAACAATACAGAAGGAAGAGATGAATTAGCTGAATTATCAAGTACTTTCAATGAGATGCTCGACCGTTTGGAAAAATCGTTTGATGCCCAAAAACAATTTGTCTCAAACATTTCGCACGAGCTGAGAACGCCTCTTGCGTCGATGATTACTGAGTTGGAACTTTCAACACATAAAGAGAGAAGTATTTCGGAGTATCAAAGCGTTATTCAAAACACTTTAGCAGATGCCCAAAAACTCGCTCGACTTGCCACCAGTTTATTAGATTTTGCCAAAGCGAGCTATGACCCTTCTGAGATTTCATTCAGGGAAACTCGTTTAGACGAAGTACTTTTAGACGCTCGCCACCAAGTACAACGCCAAAATCCAACTTACTTAGTGGATATAATTTATGAAAATGAAGTTGAAAATGACGAAGAGCTTTCAATGAATGGCAACGAATATTTATTAAAAGTAGCGTTTGCGAATTTGATTGAGAACGCCTGTAAGTTTTCAGACAATAAAAAATGTGTTATTTCAATTGCGGTTCAGCAACAAAAAATAACGCTGGGCTTTACAGATGAAGGAATTGGTATTTGTGAAGAAGAAATCGCTCAAATTTTTACTCCTTTTTTCAGAGGAACAAACAAAAAATATACTGACGGAAACGGTATAGGTCTTTCGCTTACACAAAAGATTGTCAAGCTACATCATGGTGAAATTTCTGTGAAATCTGAGATTAGTAAAGGCACAAAATTTAGTTTGATATTTGAACATTTGTAGTAAACCTAAATGCTTTTTTTGAGTAAATTTTTAGCGTTAAAAACCGCTAAAAATTTACTCCCAATCTAACAACCATTCTATTTAACTCATACTCTTTCGTAGTGGAAGAAGGATATTCTGGCGTTCCCGAAGTCGTTACTGTTTTGAAGGCATTGTGTTTATAACCAACACTTAATATAAAGTTTGCCTGCCCACCAGTAGGAATTAATAAGCCAAGCACTGGACTAAGTGCTAAACCTCCAGTAGCTGTCTGATTATCGGATGCGTCATCATTCAACCAAGTAAAGCCATAGCCAGCGTCAACACCAATGTAGGGTTTTACTTTTTTAGTATTTGATTTTCCATAAGTATTTCTGATACCGACTGATACTGGCACAATTTGCATAGCATTAAACCAATCAACACCAACAGTTACACCAGCCGAAAGCTTATCAAATATTTTATAGCCATTATAAGATTGAATCGTAAAATTTGTTCTGCCATCCACAGGCGTAGCATACGATAGTTGTGTAATTTGGTAGGATTTGCCAAACAAACCACCGAATTCAGTGTAATTGACGTACTTATTTTGAAAGAAGCGTTCAATTTTACTTGTTTTTTCTTGAGCAAAACTTACTGAAAAAATGAAGCAAAACAATATAGTTAGTCTGTTTTTCATATTCTTTAAGGCTTATTAGTTTTCTTTTTTGACCAATATTTTACTTAATAACTTTAGGTTATTGGCATCTCTGTAATCGTATTGATACAAACCATCTTTACCGATAAGCATTAAAGTTCCATTCAGCGGAATTACATCAAAAGTATCCATGTCTTTGAAATGTTGAATTTGCTGAACATCCATAGGATTGCTAGCATTGAAGGTCTTCAAACCGCCTTTTCCTTCACAGATAAAAAGTTTTTTATTATCTATTCCCAAACCATAAGGACTTTCCATATTATATGATTTCTTCAAAACAGGCGTTGCAGGATTCGAGACATCAATAACATCTAATTGATTAGCAATTGCAGCACCACAACGAGTAAAGTTATTCACCGAACGAAGTGTAACATAGGCGATATCATCTTCAACCACTACGGGATCGCAAGCACGAACGTGGTCTAAACGAGATAAATAAGTAGGATTATTTGGATTTTCGTTATTCCAAATTTGCATGCCAGTCGTTGTTCCTAAGAATAATTTGTCTTTATAAGGAAAAATGGTTTCTATCCCAAACCCTAATTTAATAGAAGCATCTTTTACAGGTTTTTCAGGAATTGCCAAATTAAAAAGCTTCATTTCATCGTTAGTAACAGCGTATAAATGATTGTTCACGATGGCAAATCTTGCCGTAGAACCACCAACCCCAGCACCATTGGTTGCGGTAGCTTTATTACTACTTCCAGAATAAAAGCTTGATAGACTCCAAGAATCATACATCACAGGGTAATAATAAGGTCTTGGGTCGCAAGCTACTTCTTGAGTGGTGGTGTACCATTTCCATTTTGAATCATAAATGGTTTGATTATTTGCGTTATAACTCCAAGAAATTCCATCAGCAGTACCATAAGTAAATACTTCGTTAACTCTTGATACTTCTTTAATTGCAGTAGGATTACTAATATCGAAGGCAACGAAATCGGTATAACTATCCGCATAAAGGATATTTCCTTGAACAGCGATGTCAATATTTCCTAATACTTGAACAAAAGCAATAGCTTTGGGTGCAGCAGGATTTGAATTGTCGATAATATGAAAACCTTTTTTTACTTCGTTGATAAACAGGTAATTATCTTTCACGTAAATCTTTCCGGGATTCACTAAATCTTGTGGGGCTAGTGTTTTTACACTTGTTCTGAGTTCATTTAATGAAATCATCACTGATTCATAACCTCTGTAAGTATTGGTTTCTACACATTTATCCTTACAAGAAGTAAAAGCAACCAACAAAACAAAGAATGTAACTGCTCTAAGTACAAGTTTTTTCATGATTAATGTGCCTAAAAAGGCGTTTGGAGGTTAAACATTCTAACACGAATATTATTTATTTAGCTGTACAAAGTCCATTTACACAATCAACAGTAGGAACCAATAGTAAAGCACATGGTTCATCTCGCTTCCCTTTATACTTGATACTCATCTTTCTTTGAAAATCCGTATAAGTTTTTACCTTTTCAATCAATACTTTTTCATCTACTTTAGATAAAGAGTAAATTAAGTGACCAGATGGGCCTCCACACGATTGCTCACCAATTTCCATCACTTTACAGTCATCACCAGCACAAGCTCTGTTTTGTGCATACGTTTGTACTTCTGTCAATAGTTGAGATAGCTTTAGATTATCAGCTTCTAAGTCTGCCAAAACGTCTTTCTCTTTACAAGAGAATAATAGTACAAAAGCAAGAATGTGACAAATGAGTTTGATTGCTTTCATGACTTTATTTCACTTTAATACTTGAATAAATTGTTCCTAATTTCTGACCAAAAGCGGGTAAGTATTTAGGGAAAGGCTGATTCATAATATCTGTTTCACGATAAAAAATAGTATCGTCAATTCTCCAAGATTTAACAGCTTTTCCTTTTTCCTTTCTTTGCAAGAATAACATCCCTCCATCTGCACAACCAGGGCATCCAAAAGTTCTACTTTCAACACTTGAAAGCTCAGTCGGATATTCACTCAATACAGTTTTTACTTTATCATATTCACTATCAGGTAGTTTAAATCCTGAAAACTGATATTGTTCTTGGTCTTGACAAAAAACATTACTGGTGTCTGCGTAAAGTTTTCCGTCATTAATCATATAAATAGCCGAAGCTCTACAGCCCCAACCTAAGCCTACATGACCAAAAACTAGGTAATCTTCAAGTGTTTCCGCACTTACTTTTTGAGAAGAATTAAGTACTTCTACTTCATTTCTTGAACAAGCTAACATTCCTAAAACAATTAGGAAAACGGATGATAAAATGAGTCTTTTCATGTTAATTATTGTTGATAGGTTCCTACTCCAACGGATACTTTTACATTTTTAAAAATTGACTTTTTCTGAGGTTTTGGTTTTGTTGGTTCATAATATGGCGTTGTTTCAACAGGTGCAATAATGCTCGGTTGTTGCCATTCACGAGTAACATTTTTGGTTGATAAAGGTGTTAATTGCTCAATAGAATCTGCAAGTTTTGTACGTTCTAAAGGTTCTTCTTCTACAATTTCTAAAGGTTGCTCTTCCGATAATTCTATCGGAAGAGTCTTTGTTTTAAGGGGTAATTCTGGGACTAGAGGTTGAATGTTTTTCTCAATTTTTTCATTGATGATAGGTGCAGAACTTTTCAACAATGTTTGTTTTTCTAACTTGATTTCCTCCTGTAGAGTAGGTTGAATTTCATTACTAATGCTGGTATTGGCAATAAAAACCCAATAACCTATACCAAGCAATGCCACTAAAGCACTCCCTAAATAGTAGAATGGGAAAGTATTTTTGGGTGTTTGAGGTAACGATGAAGGACTAGCCTCAACATCCAAGCTTTGCTCTATCTTATCCCAAAGGGTGTCTGATGGAGTCAAAGAGGCATCGTCAAAGGCATTTTGCCATTGTTCCTCAAATGAATTATTTGTAAAATCGTTCATCATTAGCTATTTACGGATAATTGACTTTGTAAAATGGCCTTAGCTCGTGCATATTGTGACTTTGATGTTCCTTCTGTAATATTTAACATTTCAGCGATTTCTTTGTGTTGATAACCTTCGATGGCATAAAGGTTAAAAACCGACTGACAACCCTTCGGTAATTTGCGAATCATTTCAATTAATTCTTTAAAATGAATGCCTTCAATACTTGTCAAACCATCGGTAAATTGATTTTCGTATTCTTGTACATCACTCATTCCTTGAAAATGCTGTTGCGCACGAATATGATTGATGGCAACATTGATAACAATTCGCTTAATCCAAGCACCCAAGGTACTTTCTCCTCTGAACTTACTTAAATTCTGAAATATCTTAATGAATGCTTCTTGTAATACATCTTCTGCCTCCTCTTTATTTTGGGTATAGCGAGCACAGACCACCAACATTCTACCAGCGTAAGCATTGTATAGCTTTCGTTGGGCGTTTCGGTCATTTTGCAGACAGGCCTGTATGAGCTGTTCTTCGTTTTCCAAAATCTATTAAAATTTAATTAAAGAGGCTTATGTAATGGTGAATTAGCGAATTTACCTTCTCGAGGCTGGTGTCTTCTCCAGACCTCATTCAACTGTTCTCATTGTTCCTTTTATCTATGAACAATTTTATCAAACAACGATAGAGCTAACCGCTACATTACAAAGACGTTAAAACCTTTCAAACAGTTGGAAAAGCATTTAAAAAAATTATATTTTTCTTTGTCTTTACTTACTTATCAACACTAAAGCCACTAACTATTGGCTTTTTATTATCTTTGCATTCTAAAATTTGAAATTTTACCTTCTGTGAATCAAGAAATAAGAGACAAATACGAAGTCGTAATCGGCTTAGAAGTACACGCTCAGTTACAAACTGAGAGTAAAATTTTTGCGGCCGACGCTGCTTCATTTGGTGCTTCACCTAACACACATATTTCGCCCATTACACTCGGACACCCAGGCACTTTACCAAAATTAAATAAAAGAGCCGTTGAATTTGCGATGAAAATGGGCATTGCCTGTAATTCACAAATTACTGAAAATCAATATTTTGACAGAAAGAATTACTTCTATCCAGATCTTCCAAAAGGCTATCAGATTACGCAAGATAAAACTCCTATTTGTATGGGCGGTGGTGTTCATGTAAAACTTTCTACAGGCGAAAAAACCGTTCGTTTTCATCATATTCACTTAGAAGAAGATGCAGGAAAATCTTTGCATATTGATGGTTCAAGTGATAGTTTGTTAGACTATAACCGTGCAGGAACGCCATTAATTGAAATGGTGACTGAACCAGAAATTAAATCTGCCGAAGAAGCCGCAACTTTTATGACCGAAGTACGAAAACTGGTTCGTTACTTGGGTATTTGCGATGGCAATATGGAAGAAGGCTCACTTCGTTGCGATGTAAATATTTCTGTAATGCCAGTTGGTAGTAAAGTTTTCGGTACAAAAGTCGAAATCAAAAACATGAATTCAATGCGTTTTATTCAAAAAGCCATTGAATATGAAATTGTTAGACAAATTGATGCCGTTGAAAATAACGAAAAAATCATTCAAGAAACTCGTAGTTTCGACCCAGCAACGGGACGTACTTCAGGAATGCGTGAGAAAGAATCAATGAATGATTATCGTTACTTCCCTGAGCCAGACCTTGTGCCTTTGGTGATTTCAGAAGAATGGCTTTCCTCGGTAAAAGCACAAATGCCAGCTTTACCTTGGGAGCTTCTAGCAAAATTTACCAAAGAGTATGGTTTGCCAGAATACGATGCACACGTTTTGACTGATTCAAGAGAAATTGCCGAATACTTTGAAGCTACTTGTAAGTTTACAAAGCATTACAAAGCTGTTTCAAATTGGATTATGGGTACAGTAAAATCATATTTGAACGACCATAATTTAGAGATTACTCAACTAAGTATTACACCAGAGCAATTAGCACAATTGATTCAATTGGTTGATGATGGAAAAGTAAGTAATACAACGGCTTCGCATCAGATTTTTCCTGAAATGATTGCTGATAATACTAAAACGCCTTTACAAATTGCCGAAGCGAAGAATCTGATTCAACAAAGCAATACAGATACACTTCAAACGTTAGTGGATGAGGTTTTAGCCAATAATCCAGCCAAAGTAAAAGAATATAAAAATGGCAAAAAAGGACTTTTAAGTATGTTCATGGGTGAAATCATGAAGAAATCTAAAGGTTCGGCTGACCCTAAAGTAACCACAGCTTTATTGCAAAAAACCTTAGAAAATTTATAACAGATTTGTTTTTAGATTCCTTGTATTTGTCTAAAACTTGTGCGTCAGCATTTTTCGAAATTCCGCTGTTTGAGCGGAGCGAGTCGGTTCGCCGATGCGATTCGGAATTTCTTGATTTTCTTTTGTTACTTTTCTTTCATCAAGGAAAGAAAAGTAAGGTCTTTCAAAATAGAAGATTACGTTCAAATCAATACAAATCAAAAATAAATACATGTTTAATTCATCCACAAATCATGAAAAAAATATCACTTATCGTTTTATTCGTACTGGTAAATATTTACACTTTTGCCCAGACAAAAACGGTTGTCATCACAGGAAAAGTAATGAATGTTGTGCCTGATAAAAAGGTGTTACTTCAAGAAATTAATGGTCGTGGAACTGCCGTAACGATAGATTCTGCCCAAGTTGCTGCTGATAAATCATTCAAATTCAACAGTAAAATACCAGATGGTGGTGGATATTATTTGGTTAATTTCTTCGGAATGAATCTTAGTCAAAAAGTGCTATTGATTCTGGAAGGTGGAGAAAATATTAATTTGGTAGCAGATGGAATGGATACGCCTGCAAAAAGAGGAAGTTTTCAATTAACAGGAAATTCAAAAAATATTGAATACTTCAATAGAATTCTGAAAATTAGTCAGGAATTACAGACGAAAGTAGAATCTTGGAATATACAAGTAACTGCGGCACAAGCCAAAAAAGACAATGCTACCATTCAAAGAATTCAAAATGAATTTCAGGCTGCTCAAGAAGTAAATATCAATAAAATAAAAGTGTTGATTCCTGAAATGGGAACGAATTTAGTAGCACTTTGGACGGCTGGCAACTTTTTGAATCCTGAAAATGATACAGAAACTTTATTGCAAGTAGCTGAAAAGTTTAAGACAGAAAAAGGTAATTCGCCCAATGTGCATATCAAAACTTTCTTGCAACAAGTAATGCGTTTGAAAGGGGTAAATGTAGGTTCGGAAGCACCAGAAATTGCGATGAAAACCCCTGATGATAAAGTATTAGCCTTATCGTCTTTGCGTGGAAAATATGTTTTACTTGATTTTTGGGCATCTTGGTGTGGACCTTGTCGCAGAGAAAACCCGAATGTTGTAAGAATGTACAACAAATTCAAAGACAAAAATTTTGATATTTTTTCAGTGAGTCTTGACCAAGAAAAAGATTCTTGGTTGAAAGCTATCGAAAAAGATGGCATGACTTGGAAACACGTTTCTGATTTACAATATTGGAATTCAGCGGCGGCAGTAGCTTATGGTGTACAAGGGATTCCTGCTACTTTTTTATTGGATAAAGAAGGAAAAATCATCGCCAAAAATTTAAGAGGCGAAGAGCTTGAAAGGAAATTAGAAGAAATTCTAAAGTAAAGATTTTACAAAATATTATTCTGCATATTTCAATCCCTGACATTTTTTATAAAACTGTCAGGGATTTTTCATGTAATTTTGTTCTTCCAAACAATCAAAACAGAATTTTGAGTATTACTTCTCTGAAATTCTATCACACAATCAATTTTTGAAATGAAAGTAGCCATCATCGGAGCAGGAAATATGGGAATGGCATTTGCCAAGTCGTTCATCCAGTATGATTTAGTCAAAAAAGAAGACCTTTTTCTTATCGAAAAAAATGCAGAGCGTGCCGAAGCATTGCGTCTGGAAAAAGCTGGAGTAGTTATTGACACGATTTCTTCAAAAATTGGAGAATATGATTTAATTATTTTATCGGTAAAACCGCAAGATTTTCCGTCTTTACAAGAAGAATTGCGTGCCGTAATTCAGCCAAAACAATTGGTATTAAGTATCATGGCTGGGATTTCCATTGAAAAAATTATCAGTACGCTCAATCATCCTTTGGTAGTGCGTGCGATGCCAAATACTCCTGCTTTGTTGGGAATGGGAATGACAGCATTTTCGGCAGCTGGCGATATTACTTTAAGTCAATTGAAGAAGATTGAAAACCTGATTAATTCAACAGGAAGAGCGGTTTTCTTAGAAGACGAAAGTTTATTAGATGCCGTAACGGCTTTAAGTGGAAGTGGTCCAGCATACTTTTTCTATTTAGTAAAAGCCATGATTGAAGCAGGAAAACAAATGGGATTCGAAGAATCAATGTCGTCATTATTGGTGAAACAAACCATGTTGGGTTCATTCCATTTAATTAATAATGCAGAGAAAAGTTTAGATGAATTAATCAAAGCGGTGGCTTCAAAAGGTGGAACAACTGAAGCTGCTTTAAAACGTTTTGAAGAAGGACTTTTAGCCCAAAATTTACAAGAAGGAATTTTTGCAGCTCAGAAAAGAGCGACGGAATTATCGAAATAGGTTTATGAGATTGGATTTCAGGTTTTCTTATTAAGAATGAAAATCTGAAATTTGATGTTAAAATGTTTTACACAGATAGTAAAGTTTTCTTTTGAATATTTCCATTCCCAAATCAGTTTTCAAGCGTATTTAGGTTTGTAATCAAAGGGTACTGTATTTTCCTTTTCTGAAGATAGCAAAACATCGTTTATACAATTTGGATAAATTTGAAGCATTAAGTACTTTCGTGCATGTCATTCTTTAAACATTTTATTTTCAATACATTAACTATCTAAACAGCAATTTTATGAGACACGTAACCATATATACAACAGATAAAGAATATAGCAATTTTGTTGAAATGGCTAAGAGCCTGCATTACGTAAAAAAAATTGAAACAGATGAAGAGCCTACAAAACAAGAGATTATAAGTAATCTAAAAAAAGGCTTTGAAGAAATGGCTTTGATTAAAAAAGGTAAGTTAAAAACTACTTCTTTAAACGACTTTTTAAATGAGTTATAAGATTGAACTTACAGATAACTTTAAGAAAGAAGCCAAAAAATTGATTAAAAAATATGTTTCGCTTCGTACAGAATTGGCAGAATTAGGTAAGGAACTGGCAGAAAATCCCACTTTAGGTACTCCACTTGGAAATGACGTTTATAAAATACGCCTTTCCATCGCTTCCAAAAACAAAGGTAAATCAAGCGGAGCAAGGCTTATTTCTTTTGTGAAAATCATTGATGAAACTGTTTACTTACTTTCTATTTACAATAAAGGTGATAGAGATAGTATATCTGATAGAGAAATTGAGGACTTAATGAAGGATTACTTATAGCATAAAAGCCATTGGCAACGTTGAGCAATGGCAAGAAAATCTTGCTTGCGAAATGTTGCACCATATACCAAAAACACCCCAAAGAATAAAAATCCACAATTCCTTTCTTTTGTACTCCATTTCATTTTTTCGTAATTTCTCCAAAAATGATAATATATATGGACATTTTAAGGTCAAATCTATAATCGAAAAAGCAATCAGAGAACCAAAATCTATTCACAGTCCATTTACTTTCGTTATAAAATAAATTATTTCAAGCAAAAATATAATTTTACAACTATCTCCTTTATTTTGACACTAATTTTCGCTTTTTTTACATAAATCATTAAACTAACGTTCAAATTCAATCTATATGTCGATAAAAGTTGCCATTTCTCACAAGACGAAATACAAGTTTGATAGAAGCGTAAGTCTATCGCCACACATTTTTAGATTACGTCCTGCTCCACATTCAAGGACGGTGATTGAAGGATATTCGTTCAAAATTTTTCCTGCAAATCATTTTATCAATTGGCAACAAGACCCGTTTGGGAATTATCAAGCCAGAGTGGTTTTTCCTGAAAAAACAACCGAATTACACGTAGAAGTAGAGGTAATTGCCAAATTGCAGGTAATTAACCCTTTTGATTTTTTTGTAGAAGAGTACGCTGAAAAGTTTCCTTTTCAATACGATGACCAACTGAAAAGAGAATTAGGACCATATTTTGAAAAAAGAGAATCTGGCGAAAAATTAATCAACTGGATTGAAAACAATAGAGTTTATACTGATATAAATACCGTTGATTTTTTAGTACATCTTAATCAAAGAGTATTTTATGGTTTACATTATAATATCAGGATGGAAACAGGTGTACAAACCTGTGAAGAAACGCTGACTTCATTAAGCGGTTCTTGTCGAGATTCATCTTGGTTATTAGTTCAGATTCTAAGACAACATGGTATTGCTGCTAGATTTGTATCGGGATATTTAGTGCAACTTACTTCTGATATAAAATCTTTGGATGGTCCTTCTGGTCCAGTAGCTGATTTTACTGATTTACACGCTTGGGTAGAAGCCTATGTGCCGGGTGCAGGTTGGATTGGTCTTGACCCTACTTCTGGACTTTTTGCGGGCGAAGGACATATTCCGTTATCGTGTACGCCAGATTATGTAAGTGCAGCACCAGTAACAGGTGCTACCGATGTTTGTAATGTTACTTTTGAATTTGACAATAAGGTTACCAGAATTCATGAAGACCCAAGAGTGACCAAACCATATACTGACGAGCAATGGAGTAATATCATGCAAGTGGGTTATGATGTTGAGAAAGATTTGCAAGAAGGTGACGTTAGAATGACGATGGGCGGCGAACCTACTTTTGTTTCAGTTGATGATTATGAATCGCCAGAATGGAATTCTACTGCTGATGGTACGCTGAAAAGAAAGTTAGCTTACGATTTAGCATTACGCCTAAAAAATCGTTTTGCTCATGGTGGATTATTGCATTTCGGGCAAGGAAAATGGTATCCGGGCGAATTAATTCCACGTTGGCAATACGCACTTTATTGGAGAAAAGACGGACAATCTGTTTGGAAAAATGATGCTTTAGTAGCAAAGGAAAATGACCAAAAATTTACTTTTAATGATGCTAAAACATTCGCTACTGAACTCACGAAATATTTAGGAATTAATGAAAGTAATATAATTCCTACTTATGAAGACCCTATTTATTGGGCTTTGGAAGAAGGAAAATTGCCTGTCAATATTGATCCTTTGACGATGAATTTGAAAGATTCTGTGGAAAGAAGAACCTTAACCAAACTCTTGGAAAAAGGCTTGAATAATCCAACAGGATATGTTTTTCCTTTAAAATGGGATAAAAGAAGTGATACTTGGACAAGCTGTACTTGGACATTTAGACGTAACCACTTATATCTAATTCCGGGAAATTCACCAATTGGTTATCGCTTACCGCTGGATTCATTGCCTGCTTTATCAGACGAGAGAAAAGAATTTCCAGTAGAACGTAGTCCATTTGAAAGTTTACCCGTATTAGGAGATTATTCAGAATTAGTTGAAGAACGTTATGGAAACATTGCTCCAGATTATGAATTACCACCAGTAAAAAAATCATCTGCTAAAGAGGACAGTAACGAAAAACAAATCATATTCGAGATTCCAACTTTTACAACCGCTTTATCGGTTGAAGAAAGAGAAGGCATTCTCTATGTTTTCTTGCCTCCAACAGAATACTTAGAGCATTATTTAGATTTGATTGCTTGTGTTGAAGCAACTGCCGAAAAGCTTCAAATGCCAATTCGTATCGAAGGTTATCCTCCTCCGTCAGATTATCGTTTAGAAAAACTAAATGTTACCCCTGACCCTGGTGTCATTGAAGTAAATATTCATCCAGCCAAAAACTGGGAAGAGTTAGTTCATAATATTAGTGCCTTGTACGAAGAAGCTTTTTATGCCCGTTTGGGTACAGAAAAATTCATGGTAGATGGCAAACATACTGGAACTGGCGGCGGAAACCACGTAACCATTGGTGGAGCTAAACCTGAAGATAGCCCGATTTTACGTCGTCCAGATTTGTTACGCAGTTTAATTACTTATTGGCAACATCACCCAGTATTGAGTTATTTATTCTCTGGTCCTTTTATTGGACCAACCAGTCAAGCACCACGTTTTGATGAAGGAAGAGAAGAGCGATTGTATGAAATGGAAATCGCTTTTGACCAAATTCCAGAAGGCGAAAATATCCCATTCTGGATGGTTGATAGAATTTTTAGAAACCTTTTGGTTGACGTTACTGGTAATACGCACCGAACAGAATTCTGTATTGATAAAATGTATTCGCCAGATTCATCGACGGGACGTTTGGGGATTTTAGAATTCAGAGGTTTTGATATGCCTCCTCATAAACACATGAGTTTAGTACAGACGCTATTGATTAGAGCTTTGATTGCTAAATTCTGGAAAGAACCATACAAGAAAAAACTTATCCGTTGGGGTACAGAACTACATGATCGTTTCCTTTTACCACATTACGCTTACTTGGATATGATTGATGTGGTAAATGACTTAAAAGATGCAGGCTATAATTTCGATATTTCATGGTTTGATGCCTTCTTTGAATTCCGTTTCCCTTATTATGGCGGTATCACTGTTGATAATACTCAGTTAGAAATCCGTTCAGGGATTGAACCGTGGCACGTTTTGGGTGAAGAATTATCTAATTCAGGAACAGCACGCTTTGTAGATTCTTCTTTAGAAAAAATTCAAGTAAAAGTAACAGGCTTTATTGAAGGTCGTCATATTCTTACTTGTAATGGCTGTAGAGTACCATTGAGAAGTACAGGTGTAAAAAGTGAATTTGTAGCAGGTGTTCGTTACAAAGCATGGAATCCTCCTTCGGCATTACACCCGACTATCGGAGCAGATGCCCCTTTGGTTTTCGACATCATGGATACTTGGAATAATAAAGTAATTGGTGGTTGTACTTACTTTGTATCACACCCAGGCGGTAGAAGTTTTGATACTTATCCAATTAATAGTTATGAAGCAGAATCAAGAATGATTAGCCGTTTCTGGGGTTTTGGACATACACCAGATGCTGCAGAAACGCAAGAAGCCGTACCAATCAGAAATACACCAACGATTTCGAGATTTGTGGCAGAAAACAAAAAAGAGTTAAGAGCAGATACTCCAATAGAAATTGTAAACCCTGAATATCCACTTACTTTAGATTTAAGAAAGTATTGGAAGAAAAGATAGATTTTTAGAAATCATGAGTTAATAATTAGGGAAAATTGTCTGATTTAATCTGATAGTTTTCCCTAAATTTATTTAATGAGGGAAATTTTACTTAATAGACTTTATCACGGTTTAAGTTGTAGCATTATTCATTTAAGAAATCTGCGATATTTAATCAGCATTTTCTACGATAAATGCAGTTTCTCCATTGATTTCACAGATATAAATAAATTTCTCCGTACTGTTTTGTTGTTAACAAATAGGTAGTGATAAGGTCTAATGAAAAAGTTTTAAATTATATGGAATGGCTATTGAAAATTATTGGAAATCAAAGAAACCTTGTAGTAGAACAAGGAGATTGAAATATTTGTCTATTTTGTTGGGAATAAGAAAATATTAAAAAATAATCTCATTAAATACTATGGCTTAACATGATTATTTTTTTTGAGCATTTCAATATACTGTTCAGCAGTCATAGGACAATCAAAGAAATCTTCTGCATTTTGGGTTGTATCAAATTTTAATTGCTTTTTTATTTGGCTCATTAAAGAATCTCCATACTCTGATTTTCCATGACTAAAGTATGTATAAACACGCTGTTTTATCCCATTTATCATTAAATAATAAAATTCATGATGGTCTTTCTCTGGAAAAAGCTCAAAACCCTTCTTTACAAGAACTCTTTTCAAATCTTTAGTTTTTCTATTTTTCATTTAGTACAGCTTTGACTAGAGTTAAAAGGTCTCTTTTTAAAATTTTAGCATCAGATGATAGTTTTTCATCTTTCTCAATTGCAAAGTTTTTATAAAGTGAATCAAAGCTAAATGCAAATGCTTGTTCAGCCTCTTCTCTTGTTTCTCCCCAACTTGTTATTTCCAACAAATCATTAGTTATAACATAGGTGTCTTCTATAAACTCGACTTTACATTCGATTTTTGAATTAAGACTATAAATAACTCCATTGTGTTTAATAATATCTTGTTTAAAAGGATAGGTTTCGTGTTCAAGTTCTTCAAAATATAAAAGTTCTTTAATATTTGCTTTTTTTAATTGAAATCCTTCCTGCTCCGTTTTAACTTTAACAAACACTTGATAGGTCTTACTTTCCTCTTTATTTTCAATATTGATTTTCTTGGGTATAATTAATTGAGTGTTCTGTTTATTAGGCTTTGTATACTCCTTAATTACAGCACCTTTACTATTTTTTAGATTAAGTGTATATCCCTTTTTACCTCCTTCTGCGATAGCGAATAATGGTGAGTATATCTTTTGTCTTTCTGCTTCTGAATATCGCTTTTGAATATTTTTTATATAAGAATCTTCATTATAATTAGCTATTAGAATATTCTCCTTGTAAGAATTAAATACATCGGTTTTCCAGTTTTTAATATTGTCTGAAAATAAACTTGTCTGATTAGAAATAATATTGGGAGCAAGGGCTGCCTCAAAACTAGAAAACTTTAAATCCACTACTAATAGCTCAAGTTCATTTTTAATATTATTAAAAACATCACGATTTTCCATAGATATATCTTTAAATTCATCGTTTTTAAAGAATTCTATCTCAATGAAATTATGAAATGATGTATTAATTTTATCAAGAACAGACACTACTGTGCTAATTTTAGCTGCATGACCAACTGTCAGTTTAGGGTCAATTTGAAACCTAATTGCTATGTCTTTTAAATCGTCAATCATAATATCATTTGTATCTTTATTCGTTCACAAAAATAGATTTAAAATCGCTTATACTACCATTTTAGTTAATGTTTATTTTACATCTTAATGTGAATACAACAAATTAATTTTCTGTTTTTATTATTATTTTCGATGTCAAAAAAGTCAATTAATAGCGTCTTTTTATTTGCTGGTCGTGACGATTGGCAAAAAGACACTGGGCTAAATCATGTTTTAGTAAATTATACCAAAAGGAAAAATTCTAAGATTGTTTGGGAAGACCCCGCTGGAGCTTTCACGTATAAACTTCGCTTACTTGAAAGTCATTTTAAGAATATTCCTGCCTTCATCAAAAAGCTGAATCTTAGGCTATCTCAGATTCTTTACGCACTTACGCATTGGAGTTATTTTATCTATTTGTATGAACAAACCTTAAATCGACAGGAAGATGATTTAGTAAAACTTCGCTGTAAAAAATTAAAGAAGAGAATTCAAGAACTAAGCTCTAAATACGAAGTAATCATCATTTCAAGGTCTTCAGGTGGAAGAGTATCTTCTTTGATTGCCGATGAGTTAGAAATCAAACATATTATCTGCTTAGGTTATCCTTTCCAGAATCCCGATAATGGTGTTGAGCCAGAAAGGTATCTTCATTTAGAAAATCTAAAAAGCTCTATGTTAATTATTCAAGGAATTCATGATGAATATGGCGGTATTGAAGTAAAAGAAAAATATAAATTTAGCCCCAATATCAGTTTATACTTTGTTGACGCTGACCACAGTTTTAATGTTGATATCAACATTTGGGATGAAATTTATCATCAAATTGACAAAGCTATCGGATAGTTTAATACAAACATTTTATCAATTATTAGTGATGTAAAGTACTTACTAATGGTTGATGAAATGAACATTAAAAGCTATTAACCTGCCCAATTCTCTCTATCCAAACTTCTATATTGTATCGCTTCAGCAAGGTGTTCTGTACGAATATCTTCTGTGCCAGCTAAATCAGAAATTGTGCGGGCTACTCTTAAAATTCGGTCGTAAGCTCTTGCTGATAATTGTAATCTTTCCATCGCTCTTTTTAATAATGCCACGCCTGCTGTACTGATTTCGCATACTTCTTTTACCATTTGCGAAGGCATCATGGCGTTAGAGTAAATCGCAGGATGGTCTTTAAAACGAATCGTTTGTATTTCTCGGGCTTTTATGACTCTTTCCCGAATGTCCGCTGAACTTTCAGATTTTCTGTTAGACGATAATTGTTCAAACTTTACGGGTGTTACTTCTACGTGGAGGTCGATTCTATCCAATAAAGGTCCAGAAATTTTGTTGAGATATTTTTGCACTACGCCTGGCCCACAAACACATTCTTTTTCGGGATGATTGTAATAACCACAAGGACAAGGATTCATAGAAGCAATCAGCATAAAACTTGATGGAAATTCAACCGCCCATCTTGCTCTTGAAATAGAAACTTTTCTCTCTTCCAAAGGCTGACGCATCACTTCTAAAGCTGAACGTTTGAATTCTGGTAATTCATCCAAGAACAATACGCCATTATGTGCTAAAGATATTTCTCCGGGTTGTGGATTACTTCCTCCGCCAACCAATGCCGCATCTGAAATAGTATGATGTGGCGAACGATAAGGACGAGTAGAAATCAAACTTGCTTTTGTGCCTAATTTCCCTGCTACAGAATGTATTTTGGTCGTTTCCAAAGCTTCTTGCAGCGAAAGTGGAGGAAGTATCGAAGGAATTCTTTTTGCCAACATCGTCTTTCCAGCACCGGGAGGACCAATCATAATGGCATTATGCCCACCAGCTGCTGCAATTTCCAAAGCCCTTTTGATGTTTTCTTGTCCCTGAACATGAGAAAAATCAGCATCATAATCGTTCTGAGAACTAAAGAAAATATCACGAGTATCGGTTACAAGTGGTTCTATTTTTAGCGTACCTTTCAAGAAATTAACGGCTTCTTCTAAAGTATTTACGCCGATAATGTCAAGATTATTAACAATAGAAGCTTCGGAAGCATTTTCAGTAGGAAGAATAAAACCTTTTAAGCCTTTTTTGCGAGCTTCAATCGCAATGGGTAATACTCCTTTTATCGGGCGTAAAGCTCCGTCTAAAGCCAATTCTCCCATAATTACATAGTCTTCAAGGGTTTTCAAATCTGATTGTCCTGAAGCATGAATAATCCCCAAAGCAATGGGTAAATCATAAGCAGAACCTTCTTTTCGAATATCGGCAGGAGCAAGGTTTACTACCACTTTGGTACGAGGAAAGAAAAAACCTGTTTGTTTGATAGCAGATTCTACACGATGAGTAGATTCTTTGACAGCTCCGTCGGGAAGCCCAACGATAAAGAAGTGCTGTCCTTGTCCTTCACTCACTTCAACAGTGATAATGGTAGCGTCAACGCCATGAACAGCACTACCGAAGGTTTTTGCAAGCATAGATTTTTGTGTTTATGGTGCTTGTTTTGAACAAAATAACAAGAAACAAAGATAAGATAGATTTATAAAAAAGACTAAAGTCATAGCACTGAATACAACAATTGATTAAATCTATTTTAAAGGAGTAATTTTTACAATACTTTGAAATCGTCACTCAACCAAACACCATTTTCTTCAACGCTTAAGCTTATTGCTCTTCCACAAGGCAAAGCCCAATTTTCTGGTTCATGCCCAACTGGAAAACCATAACAAACTGGGAAATTATATTCAGCCACAGCATCTTGAATAATTTCATTGGCATTTTTTCCGAACTGTACTTCATTGTCTTCTAAATCAGAAAAATGTCCGACAATCAAACCCGCTAAAGATTGTAATTTTCCAGCTCGTTTCAACTGAATCATCATGCGGTCGATAGAGTATAAATATTCGCCGACGTCTTCTAAAAACAGAATTTTTCCAGCGGTATCAACATCTGAGTTCGAGCCAATGATATGCGTAAGCATGGCAAGATTTCCGCCTACTAATTCTCCTTTGGCAATTCCCTTTTTGTTTAATGAATGTGCGGGAATATTGTAAGCTAGGCTTTCACCAAAAAGTACTTTTCTGAGTGTTTCTAAAGCAAATTCTCCGCCATCTTGCATAAATAATTTTAGCATGGTCGAGTGGATACTTTCAATTCCAAGTGTGTGAATATGACAAAGAACTGCCGTAATATCTGAAAAACCAGTAACCCATTTTGGGTTTTGGATGAAGTTTGTGAAATCAATTGTATCCAATAATCGTGAACTTCCATAGCCACCTCTTGCAGAAATGATGGCTTTAATATTCGGGTCGTCCAACATTAATTGAAAATCGTTAGCACGTATTTCATCTGTTCCTGCAAATTGATGATACTTGCTTGTTAGCGAAGTTCCCAATACTACGTTCAATCCCCAAATATTTTCGATTACTTCAATGGCAGGTTTTATTAAATCAAAATCTACTTTACAGGCTAATGCTACCAAGCCAACGGTGTCTCCTTTTTGTAATGCTTTTGGTTGAATCATTTTAATGTGATATGAAGAGTTTTCTTGAAGAACTCTTTAATTATTTGTTTCGTGATGAGGATGATATTCGCTACTTAATGGTACTTCTTGAATATCGGATAGTTTACGTAAGTCCAAAGTTACTACTCCAGCACCTGGAACATCGCTAAACATTGGCAGAAATTTTGCACCCATTACTACTTCTCTTGCATGAAATGAAGTCCTTGAATTTACCGTTTGGTTATAAGTTTCTTCTGTGGCTTTTAACAAAACCAGAAACTCTGCATCGCTTGTTAGTAAATCATCTTGTGTTAAACCAAAAAGCGGACTGTCATCGGTAATTGGATGAACGATTGTCCAATTGGCAGGAAAGAAACTCACTTTACTTCTCTCCAATTTTAAACCATAATACCCTCTCGTTATTTTGCCATTACTTTCTTTCTTGAGCATCGAAACGGCTAATTCAACTTGAAGGTCGATTAATTGGGCATTTTGTTCATTCACAATCCTAAACATAAAGCCTGTAATGTCTAAGTAAGGTCCAATAACTGCTTTGTCTGAATATAAAACTCTGGCAACTGGTCTTGAAAAGCGACCATACAACAAACTGGTAGCCAAGGCAAAAATCAATAATCCTAATAAAGATTCTATGGCGGCGATGGTGCTTGCTCCAAAACCAACAGGAGCAATTCTTCCATAACCTACCGTAGTAAGTGTTTGGGAAGAAAAGAAAAAGGCATCCATAAAACCAGAGCCTTTTGTCGATAAATCAACGCCTTGCAGGTGTTCTATACCAACGGCTTGATAAAGACAAGCGAAAATAAAATTTAGGATTAAATAAAAGGCAACAATGAGTGTGAAAAAACGTTTCCAAGAACAAATAATTAACTCATTGAAAATATTATAGCGACCCCAAAAATTACCACCAATTCGTTTAACATTGAAACTGCCATCACGATTTAATAAGCGAGTATCAGGGTCTGTGATTTGAGTTCCAAAGCCCAAATCGTTGCGTTTTTCTTCTGCCTCAACAAGTTTACTTTTTTTGTGTCGAAGTATAGCCATGAATTTTTTTGAAGTCAATAACGGTTAAAGATAATTGTTGAAAGTAAAACAGTTGACCGTTTACTCAAAAATCTTTGTAAGGAAAACAAACCTTTTGTAAATTGCTAACGTATAACAAAGAAGTTTTTCGGACTAAAGAGCTGCTGATAAAAAGCATTTAACCTGTCAAATGCTTTTTACAATAAATTATATTTGGCAATATCTTGAAAAGTGTTAGAATGAAAATTACTTTATCTAATTATCTTTGTAAATAGTGATACTATTTTTTCAGCATTTTTGAATAGTAATACTTTGTTGGTTCATTTTAATATTCAATTTTTTAGATTATTGTGTTAAGAATCATGAAAAACATATTTGTAACATTATTTTTTTGCCTGATGGCTTTTGTAGGAAAAGCTCAAGTAACTGCAGCAACTAAACCAACTAAAGCGAAAATTAATTGGATGACTTTAGAACAAGCTTTTGCTGCAACAGAAAAAGAACCACGAAAAATTTTAGTGGATGTATATACTGGCTGGTGCGGTTGGTGCAAAGTGATGGATCAAAAAACATTTACAGATGAAAAAGTAGTAGAGTTCGTCAATCAAAAATATTATGCAGTAAAACTAGATGCCGAAATGAAAGATACTCTTAGAATTGGCAAGCAACAATATATTTGGGAGAATGGCTATAATCAAGCAGGAGTGGCGCTTTTACAAGGCAAAATGAGCTTTCCGACAATTGTATATTTGGATGAAAAATTCAATATGATTCAACCAGTGGCAGGTTATCAAGATGCCAAACAATTTCATCAAATAATTACTTTTTTTGGGGACGACTACTACCGTAAAGGTGAATGGGATAAGTTTCAAAAAGAAATATACCCTAAACAGTACATCGTAGAGAACAAGCAGTAAGCCAATGCGAAAAGTATTGCTGAAATAATTAAGGTTTATTCTTATTTTTAATATTTAGAGTTTGTCGAGTTTTTTTGTAAATTCCCTTATTATTTCCTATTTCACAACAAACCAAAATGAAAATAAACCTTTACTTTTTTTTAATTTTAATACTCATTACTTCAACAGCTGCATTCAGTCCATTAGTGGATGAAGACGAAGAATTAATTGAAACCTTCAAGCAAATTAATGATGAAGTATTAGCCAACAGCCGTGCTTACGAAACTTTGGGAGATGCCTGCAAAACGATTGGACACCGACTTACTGGAAGTTCAAATGGAAAAAAAGCAGAAGAATATACTTATAATTTGCTGAAATCGTATGGTTTCAAAGATGTAAAGTATCAGCCATTTCAAGTAGAAGCTTGGTCGAGAGATACCGTTACTTTATCAATCGCTCCAAAGAAAAGCGACAATTTTCAAGATGTAGAAGTAGTATCTTTAGCAATGACGCCCGTAGAAGCAAAAGTTACTGCTGAATTAGTTGATGTTGGTAATGGTTTAGAACCAGATTTTCAAGCAGTAAAAGAACAGCTTCCTGGCAAAATCGCTTTAGTGAACCTTGGATTATTGGCACCCTTCAAAGGTACTAGAAATCTACATCGTTCAGAAAAAACAGCTTTAGCCATGCAATATGGTGCAGCAGGTGTGATTTTTGTGAATACAGTAAAAGGGAATGTATTATTAACAGGCACAGCTTCGGTTACTGGTAGTTTAATAGCGATTCCAGCTGTTTGTGTTTCTTTAGAAAGTGGCATCAGAATCCGTTCTTGGATGAGTGAACAAGCTAACTTGATGGGAGTAATTGATATGAAGAACTTTAGTAAAATGATTAAAGCTCGAAATGTTATTGCTACGATAAAAGGAGATAATAAAAAATATCGTGATGAGAAAATCGTAATTGGTGGTCATCTCGATTCATGGGATTTAGCCACTGGGGCATTAGATAATGGTATAGGCTCATTTTCTATTTTAGATATTGCTCGTGCATTCAAAGCTTTGAATTTGAAGTCTAAAAGAACAATAGAATTTGTGATGTTCATGGGTGAAGAAGAAGGGCTATTAGGTTCAAAAGCGATGATTGAAAAAAGTAAAAGAAATAATTCGCTAGAGAAAGTCGCTTTTATGTTTAATCTCGATATGGCAAATAATGCCAATGGTTTTAACACAGCAGGGAGAGATGAAATGGTGGCTTTGTTTACTAAAATAGGAGAGTACATGAAAAAGGCTTCTCCTGAATATAAAAATAATGTAATCAACCAAGCAGGACTTCATTCAGACCATCAAAGTTTTATGTTGGAAGGTATTCCGACGGCTTCACCAATTGGTGGAATTTCACCAGATGCAGTAGGATGTTATCATGCCAATTGTGACAGCTTTGATTTAATCAATAAAAATGAAATGGTGAATACCGTAAGATATACAGCGATGATGTTGTACGGTATTGCCAATGTTGATAAAATTCCAGCAAAGAAATTAGACTTTTACTCGACTAGAGATTTTTTTATAAAACAAAACCTTAGAAAAGAATTAGAACTTGGTAGAGAATGGAAATGGGGAACAGAAGAATAATATAATTTTATGATATTCTGAAAGTATTCAACAGTCTGTTCGCTAATTGGTTAATCCTTAATTAATGATTTAAATAATATGGATTTTTTTGAACATAATATTGAAATTTCATCTGATACAAAAGGCAATATCATTAAAGTGATTGGCGTCGGAGGAGGAGGAAGTAATGCTGTTCGCCACATGTACGAAATGGGGATTGATGATGTAGATTTTGTTGTTTGTAATACCGATTTACAAGCACTAAATGATAACACTGTTCCTGTAAAATTACAATTAGGCGAAATTTTAACAGAAGGACTTGGTGCTGGTACTGAACCAGAACAAGGACGATTGGCAGCATTAGAGAGTGAAGCACAAATAAAGGCACTTCTTCAACCAAGTACCAGAATGGTGTTTATTACCGCAGGTATGGGCGGTGGTACAGGTACAGGTGCTGCACCAGAAATTGCTAGAATTGCCAAAGAGTTAGATATTCTGACGGTTGCTATCGTAACGGCTCCATATTCATGGGAAGGTACTGAGAAAATTGAAGCAGCAAACCGTGGAATTGCAGAATTACAACGTACTTGTGATACTGTTTTGGTTGTCCTGAACGATAAGTTACTAGAAATATATGAAGATTTAAACATTTTGGAAGCTTTTGAGCATGCAGATGATGTATTGGCAAATGCGGCGAAGTCGGTAGCTGAAGTAATTACTAAGTCTGGTAAAATCAACGCTGACTTTAAAGATGTTAAAAAAGTATTGAGTAATGCTGGTCAAGCTGTAATGAGTACTGCTACTGCCAAAGGACCAAACAGAGCGAAAGAAGTTATCGAAAAAGCCCTTGATTCACCATTATTGAATAATCGTGATATTAAAGGAGCAAAACGTATTCTTGTTACAATTGCTACCAGTGACCAAAAAGTAATGGCGGTGAAAGAACAAACTGCTATTACCGCACACATCATGGAAGCTATCGGAAATTCTCCTGCTGGATTCAAACTTGGTTTTATCATTGATAATAATCTTGGTGAAGATATGAGTATTACGGTGATTGCTGCAGGTTTTGATTTACCCGATGGGCCTGTCCGTACTCCTATAAAACAAGGTTTGAATGGCAATCATGTAAAAAAAGGCTTAAAAGAGTCTGTGACTTTGCAAATCTCAAAAGTTGAGGAAGAGGAAGAAGTATATGAAGAAGAAGAGGAAGTCGTTGAAGAGGAAAAACAAGCAATCAAACATATTTTTCCGCCACGTGAAGATGATGCACCGAGACTTCGTAAAATGATTGATGATTTTACCAATAAAATGCCAACAGATACTGAAGATTACGATACGCCAGCTTTTCAGCGTTACAACGTTAAATTATTAGATATTTCTGAAATATTAGAGCTTGACTATCAGTCGCACTCATTATAGTTGTATTGACCAACTTTAACTTACCAATCCCGCAAGCACTAATACTTGTGGGATTTTTATTAAACAGTATTTCAATTTTACAATGAATAAATCAATGAAAAAAATCTTGTTATTATTACTTACTTTTTTTGTGTTTGTGAATACACACGCTCAAGACAAAATGAAAGAGCTTACTACAGAAAGAGAAACGTTGTATCAACAATATAAAGAATCCGAAAATTTGTCAACAGGACTTTTTGGTAATCGCTCAAAAGATGATATGCAAAAAACCATTGATGCTTTAAACGAAATTATTGACAAAGACAATGAAATTCTAAATGAATACAAAAGCATTCAATCAAATGCTAATGCCACTTTTACAGATAAGTATAACCAATTGATTCAGGAGAATAATGATTTGATGCAAAAGAATCATGATTTGGTAGAATTGACAGAAAGACACAAAGGTTTTTCAAAAGAGAACCATCAGATGTTAGAAGAAATTGAGAAGTACCAAGGTTTGTACATTGCTTTGTTGGGCTTTTCTGTATTACTTGCTATTATCTACATTATCAAATTTTTCAACTTGAAAAGTAAACAGAAGAATTTAGAGAAGTAAGAACTAGGTTTTGGCTAACAGTACCATAAAACTTAGCTTTCACAAATCATTTTATAGAAAGACAACATCCTGAATAATTTTTTCTCCGACCTCTTTATTGATTAGTTCAATAATTTTATTCTTCGCCATCAATAACTCATTACGTAGTGGGGCAGAATCTAATTGAATAAATAATTTCCCATCATTGATGTAGATCTGAGTTGTTCTAGAAGCAATTGGCGAACCCATAATTTTTTCCCAATAAGCTACAATATAGGTTTCGTTGAATTTCGAACGGATTTTGTATAGCTCAAGCATATCTTCGATAGCATCTTTCAAGGAAGAAGTACCTGTCTTTCTTCGAGCATTTTCTTTATTATATTGATATACTTTCGACATGACTTTACAGCAACTGAAACAGATGAGTGTCAAAGTTAAGTGATTTTGTTATTGGAAATGCGAATAAATTAAGCCTTCACAATTAAATTAATACTACAACAGGATGTCGAACCTTTTTTTATATATCCAAGTACGCAATAATCGGAATAATATTACTTACAATAATGAATTGATTGATTTTGTCAAGAAAACAAATCCAACTGTTATTGTTTATGATATTGATAATCACTCTGATAATTTAACTTTTCACTATGCCAATAGGTTGGTAAAAGAAGCTGAGAAAGTACTTGTTTTTTTTGAATTAGAAGAAGATGCCAGCCTGAAACAAATGATGGCATTGCTTAACAATTTATTAGACAAATCCGATAGCCTAAAGCTTGTGATAAAAGGAAACAATGAACGATTAGAAAAAACAATAAGTATTTTAGACTATCAGAAAATCAAAGAAAATACTCATGAAATAGACATCCTAGAAACAATACTTAGGGAGTTTTTATGAAAAAAACACATTCATTGAAAAGTTATATACATTCATAAAAAAATCAAATTCTTGAAATAGTACTGCAAATGTCTTTCAAAATGCTTGTATTTATTGTTATAGTACAATACATAGGTTTTGTTGAATATTTTTTTTAAAAAAACTTCATACAGAAGGTATCATAATTAAAAGAATTTTGTGTTAGTTTTGTCATTACCTAAAACAAGATATTTCAAAAGAATCTTTTGCGTTTAGGTTATTTTCATTATTTTTATTTTAAAAATCACCTAAAACTGTTTTTTAACTTAAACCCAAAAATTACCAAACTAATGAGTACACAAGCAAAAACTCCAGCTGCTAAACCAGCAGCACCAGCTCAAAAAAAATCAGGCGGCATTCCAGCAGGCGTGGTTATGTTAATTCTTTTCGTTATTGCACAGTTATTTTTCCGTTTTGTGATGGGAGATGGTTCACGTTTTGAAGGCGGAACTAACGAAGGTCATCCACACCCAGGAGATTATCTTGCTATCGCTTTCAAAGGTGGTGCAATTGTACCAGTTTTGATGACATGTTTCTTGATTTCATTAACATTCTCAATCGAGCGTCTTATCACTATTGGTAAAGCAAAAGGAAGCGGTGATGTTAACGCATTCGTTCGCAAAATTCAGTCTCTTCTTGACAAAGACGATACAGATGCTGCATTGAAAGAATGTGACAAACAAAAAGGTTCAGTAGGAAACGTTACTTTGGCTGCTGTTAAAAAATACAAGCAATTGTCAACTGACGGTTCTTTAGATAAAGAACAAAAATTAGCTGCTCTTAGCAAAGAAGTTGAAGAAGCTACTTCATTGGAATTGCCAATGTTAGAGAAAAACTTAACTATCATTGCTACTTTAGCTTCAGTTTCTACGCTAATCGGTCTTTTAGGAACGGTAATCGGTATGATTAAAGCGTTCTCTGCATTAGGTAACTCAGGTGGTTCAACAGATTCAACTGCATTAGCAAACGGTATCTCTGAAGCCCTAGTAAACACTGCATTAGGTATCGGTACTTCAGCTGTTTGTATCATTGCTTATAACTTCTTTACGTCTAAAATCGACGAATTAACTTATAGCGTTGATGAAATAGGTTTAAGTATCAACCAAAACTATGCAACTCACCATAATTAATAGTTATTGTGTTAAGCGCTAAGTGTTATAGCTTTTGTACTATGACGCTATCTAATAACTTATAACTAAACAAGATTATGCCAAAAGTTAAAGCAAAACGACAAAGTGTTTCTCTAGACATGACAGCGATGTGCGATGTGGCCTTCTTGTTACTTACTTTCTTCATGCTTACTGCAAAGTTTAAACCTGAAGAAGCCGTAACAATCGTTCCACCGTCATCTATTTCAGAGAAAACAATAACTGGCGAAAAAGGAATCCTTACTATTTCAGTAAGCCCTGAAGGTGGTATTTTTTTAGGAACAGACGATAAAGCTGCAAAGGATTATATGTTGGAAAGAATGGCAAACCGCCTTTCTGTACCAGTTTCTGCTGAGATGAAGAAGAATTATGATGCTTCTGAAATCGTAGGTTATCCAGCAGGTGCAATGCGTCAGGTTTTAAGCGTAAAACCATCGGATGCGAAAGCAAAAGGATATTTGAAAGGAATTCCTTGTGATTCAGCCAATAATGAACTTTTCCTTTGGGTTAGTTATGCAAAAATTTCTAATCCAGGATTAAAGGTAGCTATTAAAGGTGATGCTAATTCAAACTATAAAGTATTCAACCAAGTAGTTGGTACTTTACAGGAACAGAATATTAACACATTCCAATTGGTTACATCTCCTGAAGGTAGACCTCAATAGATTTTATTTAGTTGTACTCAGTAGTTTTAACCCTGCCTCTCTTTGAAAGGCAGGGTCTTATAAAACCCATCTGAGTATCATTAACTACCAACAATTAAACCCCAATACAATGGCAGAAATAAGTCAAGACGGTGGGGGCAAAAAAGGTGGTAAGAAGCGAGCCAAAAAAGCTTCAACCAAAATTGACATGACTCCCATGGTAGATTTGGGTTTCTTATTGATTACCTTTTTTATGTTAACCACGACGTTAGCAAAGCCCGTAGTAATGCAGTTGAATATGCCTGATAAAACAGAAAAGGAAGAAAAATCAGAAGTTAAAATGTCTGAAACCTTAACTGTGATGCCTGATGCCGAGAAAGTATATTACTATCAAGGTTTACCGACAGAAGCATCAACTCAACTTCAGAAAACAAATTATTCTAAAGATGGAATTAGAACCGTTTTATTCGATTATAAAAGACGAGTAGGTGATAATTTTACGATTGTGATTAAAGCGACAAAAGGAGCTAAGTATAAGAACATGGTAGATTTGCTTGATGAATGTGCTATTACTAGCAACAAGCGTTATGCAATTCTTGAAATTGATCCAGATTCTGAAAAATTAATCAAAAAGTCAGGTCTTTAATAAAATTTCAATAAAACTAAAAAAATAGTTTAAAATATTTTGAAAACTAAATTGTTAGTTTTATCTTAGTTCAATGAAAATTTAATTTGATGATTTTCTATATTTGAAATTCATTCAAGTTGAAAAACATTAACAGTATTAACATCAGAAATTATGTCAAACGTAATAAGCCAAAATGCAACGTTGGATGACATTATTTTTAAGAATAAGAACAAAGAATATGGTGCTTATCTCTTAAGAAAATCTTATCCGAAAGTGGTTTCACGTTCTCTGATAATTGGTATAGCTTCGGTATCTTCTCTTTTTGCCTTGTCATTTATTTACAATAAAATCAATGAACAATTAGCAAAAGAAAAAACTGAGGTAACTGCTGAAGTAATGAAAATTGATCAGCCACCACCAGAGAATAAAACTCCACCACCACCACCACCACCGCCGCCACCGCCACCACCAAAAGAATTACCAAAGGTGACGACAACGAAATTCTTACCTCCTGAAATCAAAAAAGATGAAGAGGTAACAAAACCTGAACCACCTCCAGAAGAGGTAAAAGGAAATACAGCTTCTGAAACTGTAAAAGGTGAAACTGAAGATGCTGGACCTCCAGTAGATCCAGATGCAAGAGGTACAGCTCCTGAAGCGCCTGTTGAACCACCAAAACCTAAAGAAGAAGAAATCTTTACGGCGGTAGAACAACAAGCGGAGTTCCCAGGTGGTATGAGTGCTTTTGCTAAATTCTTACAGAAAAACTTGAAATACCCAGCTGCGGCTCAGCGTGCAAACGTTTCTGGTAAAGTATATATTCAATTCGTTGTAAATACTGATGGTAGTATCCAAAACGTAGATGTACTTAAATCAGTAGGTTTTGGTTGCGATGAAGAAGCTGTTAGAGTAATTAAATCAGTACCGAAATGGACTCCAGGTAAGCAGTCTGGTCGTGCAGTACGTTCTAGATTTACAGTACCAATTAGCTTTGTGCTTTCTGAATAGTTTTTATTCTTAAGCATTAAGAAAACAATGAGAACCTGTCAGAAATCTGACAGGTTTCATTTTTCAAAGGGAATCAGTTTTTGTTTTTTATTTCGTTATGTATTTAAATATAAAGTATGAGATACGAATGATGGAGCTTAAATAAGCCATAATTCAATGAAATACCTCATTCTTTACTTATACATAATAATTCATATCTCATATCTAAAAAAATGCCTAGCAGAATTTTTGTGCTTGTTAATGTATTGATGGCTCTTTCTTACTCAGTAATTGGAGTGCTTTTAATACTTTACCCAGAGTCAGCTTTTTCACAAATGATGTTACCTTCTGCATTGTATGCTTACGCTTTGGGGACATTACTTTTATTGTATGGTATTTTTAGAGCATGGCGAGTGTATATCAAAATGAATGACGACAACGATGAGGGAGAAGATAAGTACACGCATTATGATGATAAGCATTAAGTTAATTTGAAATAAAGCAATAAACAATCGCAAAAACCATGAAAACTCTATTAAATCTACCTTGCTGTATTCTGTTGGCAATCACAGTATTTTCTTGTGGAAGAAGTACTGATAAGGATGGAAACGAACTAGACACACCTGCAAAAGGAGAAATTACTGTTGCTGTAGATGAATCTTTTCGACCAATTATCGAAGCGGAAAAAATGGCTTTTCAAGAAACATTTCCTTATACTAAAATCAATTTAGTATTTAAACCAGAAGGTGAAGCTGTGGCAATGTTATTAAATGATAAAGCGAGAGTTGCTGTAATTACGAGAGAGTTAAACGAAACGGAAAAAAAAGTATATACAGAAGATAAAATCACTTACAGAAGTTTCAAGTTTGCTGGAGATGCTTTGGCATTAATTACCAATAAAGAAAATCGAGATTCAATGATTACTGTTCAAGAACTTGAAGCAATCATGAAAGGAGAAAAAAAGAAATGGTCTGAAATTGGTAAAGGTGGCTCAAGTGAAGATATAGTACTGGTTTTTGATGGAACAAGTTCAAGTAACCTTACTTTTTTAGTAGAGAAATTTGGAATAAACAAGAATGATAAAGTATCGTTTTTTGCTGCAAAATCAAATGAACAAGTAATTGATTATGTTAAATCGCATAAAAATGCGATGGGCGTTATTGGTACAAACTGGATTAGTGATGGAGATGACCCTGCATCTTTGGGCTTTATCAGAGAAATAAACGTAATGTCAGTTGCCGAAAAAGCAAGTACAAATCCTGAGGATTATTATCAACCCTTCGGTTATAACCTTGCTTTAAAAAGGTATCCACTTATCCGTCAGATTAAGCTAATATTAAAAGAGCCTTACATGGGGCTTGGCACAGGATTTATTAATTATATGTGTCTTGAACAAGGACAATTGATTGTATTAAAAGGTGGGCTTTTACCGCTTACTAAACCACTTCAGATTCGACAAGTGAAAACTAATTAAGCTGATGGCATAATTTTTTATGGAAATATTAAAAAGGTAATATTTGATTCCTAACATTAGTATTTAAAATGTTTCAATGCGAATAAAATTTTGAGTTGTCGCAACAATTTTTTAATTTAATTTTTTGTTTTGTTATAAATTCAAAAGATATTTTGGAAATTTGTGTTAGAAAACAAATTACCTGATTTTATATACTTATTTTAATTACTTACAACTAAAACGTTAATAAAATGGAAGTAAAAATCAAATCTCTGTTGGTGGCTGCAAGTTTGTTGTTTACCGTCACGGTAAATGGGCAAACGGTTCAGCAAGGCTTGGCGCAGTTGGACGGAGACCAGCCAAACAAAGCTAAAGCGACATTTACCTCACTAGTTGCTGCTAGTAATACTGGTGAAAATTTATACTATTTAGGATATGCTCATTTGCGTGCAGGTGAATTGGACGAAGCGAAAGCAACCTTTGAAAAAGGTATCGCCGCAGAACCTAAGCAACCTTTGAATGCGGTAGGTTTAGCAACATTGATGTTGGCTAAAAAAGACGGTGCTGGTGCAAAAGCTGCTTTTGATAAAATTTTGGCTGATACCAAAATGAAAAATGCAGAAGTAATGTTCCGTATTGCTGAGGCTTACACAATGTTTGAAGAAACAAATGACCCTGGTGAAGCTATCCGTTTGATTGATTTAATCACAGAAAAAACTAAGAAGCCTTTAACTGCTGATATGCAAATCGTAAAAGGAGATGCTTTCTTATTGAAAAACGATGGTGGACCAGCGGCTTCAGCTTACGAACAATCTATCTTGGTTAATAAAACAGCAAAAGCTTACGTAAGATTAGGTGTTGTATATTTAAGAGGTAAAAATTACCAATACACAGTAAACAATTATCAAAGTGCTTATGAAACAGATTCATCTTTTGCTCCTTACTACAAAAGAATGGGTGAATACTATATCATTTTCAACCGTTATAAAGAATCATCTAAGTTCTTTAGAAAATATGTAGAAAGAGCAGAAGCTACTCCAGCAATCTTATTATCAACAGCTAAATTGTTGTTCTTAGCGAAAGATTATGAAGGTGCAATGCAATTTACAACACAAGCTGAGGCTGGTGGAGCAAAAGATAATGATATCTTTAGAATGAAAGGTTATTCAAACATTGAATTAGGAAATCCACAAGTAGGGATAGAGAACCTAGAACAAATGGTAAAAGCGGGCGTTAAACCTTATTACTTAGATAATGTTTACTTCGGTAAAGGATACCAAGGGTTAAAAAATGATTCATTAGCGATTGAATATTATTTAAAAGCTGCTCCAGAAGACACTATCAATAACCATTATTCAGCAATCTATACGATTGTATATGGTCAGAAAAAATATGCAAAAGCGGCTGAGTATGCTATTCAATCAATTGAATGGAAGCAGAAAAAGAAAGCTCCAATGGCAAGTGCTGATTATTACAACGCTGCTATGGCTCTTTACTTTACTACAGCCTACACGCCAAGAGAAGATACATTGGCTAGATATAACATTGGTATGAAAGCTGATACAATGTTTGCTAATGCAATTGCAATTAATGACAAATTTGCACCATTCTATTTATTCCGTGCTAGAACTAACAACTATGTAGATTATACTGGAACAAAATGGTTAGCAGTACCACATTACGAGAAATTCTTGACTATTGTTGACCTAGCAAAAGCAAACAAAGAGCAATTGTACGAAGCTTATAGATATTTAGTTGGTTATCATGCAAACGTAACAAAAGATACTGCTAAAATTCAAGAATTTGTTGATAAAGCTGTTGCGATTAAACCTGAAGATCCAGATAAATTAAAGGAATTTTTAGCACCTGCTGCCACTACAACACCAGCAGCTCCAGCTAAAACGCCAAAAAAATAAAAGATTAAAATTTGTTTGATGCAAGGCCCTGCCATTTGGTAGGGCTTTGTTAATTTTGGGGTATTCTAAAAAACAAAAATAATGTACGCACTAATCACAGGAGCCAGTAAAGGAATTGGAAAAGAAATAGCCATAGAGTTGGCAAAACAAAAATATAATTTATTACTTGTCGCAAGGTCTGAAGGCTTACTTCGTGAAGTAGCTATTGAACTTCAAGAAAAATACGGTGTAAATGTAAATTACTTAGCTGCTGATTTGGCTACTGTTGATGTTGCCAGACAAGTATTTGATTGGGTTGCCAAAAATCAATACGAAGTATCGGTTTTAGTCAATAATGCTGGTTATGGTTCTGTTGGCAATTTTGATACTTATTCTATTGAACAAAATAGAGATATGATGAACTTAAACATGGCTACTTTAACTGAAATGTGCCATGTTTTTTTACCAATGCTCAAGCGTCAGCCTAAGGCTTATATCATGAATATTGCCAGTTCAACTGCGTATCAGGCTTTACCTAAAATGGCTGTTTATGCAGCAACGAAGATTTATGTACTGAATTTCTCAAGAGCATTGAAGCATGAATTGAAAGATACTTCTGTTTCGGTTACTTGTATTAGTCCAGGGGCAACAGATACTGGGTTTAATGATAGAGCTGCTGTACCTGCCAAAGCTAGAAAAGCAGCAGAAAAAGTAGCAATGACGCCAGAAGTAGTAGCAAAGATTTCCGTAAAAGCGATGTTTGATAAGAAAACTGAAGTAATTCCCGGGACGTTAAATAAGTTAGGCGCTTTCTTAGCTTGGCTTGCTCCAAAATCTATTACAGAAAATGTAGCAGCTGGAATTTATCAATAAATATGATTAAAGCTTTCAGTCGATTTTCGTATTAATTGCCTGAAAGCTTTAATTTTCCTTCTGAATCATAAGCCAACTCTTCGTCTGCAATCATTTCTCGAATAATATCTTTCAATAATGCTTGATTTGCTGGTTGCATAATCTGAATGATTAACTGCAAAGTCATTGCCCCGTTTGCTAAAAGCTGTTTGATTTTTTGTTGATTACTTTTTACAAGCTCATCATCTTCAATCGTTTGCTTACTTTGCTTTTTTTGTTTCAAGCAATTATCACAAATTCCACAAGTATTATCTGTTTGCTCATCAAAATATTCCAATAAAAGCTGTGTTCGACATCTTTTTTCATGACTTACATAATGTCCGACTGATTTAGCTTTTTGTAAGGATTTTTCCTTACGATAATTAATTTCTTGTACTTGAAGCGGTAAATTTTTAGCATCAAACCGTGTTGTTAAAAATGTTACTTGTGGTTTGTCTTTCTGTTTATCATAAATAATCAAATCAAATTTCTCTAAACTCGAAAGCATCACTTCCACATCTTTTATCGGTACAGAGTATGCTTTGGCAATATTTACTTCTGAAATTGTCAAAAAAGTGTTGAATAATTCTCCTCCATACATTCTTAAAACTAATTTGATGAAGGAATCATATTTAGGATTTCTTAGCTGAAAATCATACAATTGTCGATTATCAACTTTTAAAGTAATTTTAGAAGAACTATGAAACGAATCTGAAAGTTGAATAAAGCCTTCATTTTCCAAAGTTTTTAAAGCGAAATAAGTATCGGTAGGAGGTAAATCAAATCTTTTTTGAAATTCCACTAAATCAAAATCAAAGCTTGCAAACGCTCCTGAACCAACAGCCAACTGAAAGAAATTCCCCAAACACTGATACACTTTTTTGACTAATTCAATTGGCGGATAATTCTGCTGAATGTTTTTCGCTAAATTTTCAACATCAACCTGATTGAAAAGTGCTACAGCGTAAGCTTTTTCACCATCTCGCCCAGCACGACCAGCTTCTTGATAATAAGCTTCTAAAGTATCTGGCAAATCTAAATGAATAACCGTTCTTACATCTGGCTTATCTATGCCCATTCCAAATGCGTTCGTTGCAACGATTGCCCTTACTTGATTTTTAATCCAGTTACTCTGTCTTTTGCTTCGTTCATCTGCACTTAACCCTGCATGATAAAACGTTGTTGTAATGTTATTTTTATTTAATAAATCTGATACTTCTTGTGTTCGTCTTCGATTTCGTACATAAATAACCGATGAACCTTGTACGTTTTGAAGTATTTTAATGAGTCGTCTTTCCTTGTCTTCTTCCTTAAAAGCAGAGTACGATAAGTTTTCACGAGCAAAACTTTGTTGAAAAATAGCAGGAGAATTCATCTCTAAACGAGTTTGAATTTCTTCTTTTACTTCTTTGGTAGCAGTAGCGGTAAGTGCAATAAGTGGAACATTCGGAATTATTTTCCTGAACTCAGCGATTTTCATGTAGGGAGGTCTGAAATCATGCCCCCATTGCGAGATACAATGTGCTTCGTCAACAGCCAAAAGATTTACTTTCATCTGTTTTACTCTTTCTATGAAAATTGTAGTTTGTAAGCGTTCGGGCGAAACATATAAAAATTTTATATCGCCATAAATACAATTATCTAAGGCAATATCAATTTGGTTTTTGTGCATTCCCGAAAAAATGCCAATGGCAGATACTCCTCTACGTTTTAGTTGTTCTACTTGGTCTTGAATTAAAGCAATCAATGGTGAAACTACGATACAGATTCCTTCTTTCATCAACGCAGGTACTTGAAAACACAAAGATTTACCACCACCAGTTGGCATCAATGCCAAAGTGTCTCGTCCATCAATTACAGAATGAATAATTTCTTCTTGCAATGGACGAAAATTATCATAACCCCAATATTGTTTTAATACTTCTTGAGCTAACATAGGTAATCAACAGATTTTCTTTATAAATATTGAAATGTGTAGAGTCGAAAACGTTAGATAAATGTCCCCGCCAATAATTCTTGTTTGATAGTTTTAATTCTTGAATTCAAATTAATGTGTTCAAAGTCGATTCCTTCTACGCAAATTGCATTTAAAAAATTATGTACTTCTGGTTGATGTGCTGTTTTTTTGCCTGTAATGACATCAATATATTTCGAAGTCGTCCAAAGTACGGCTTTTAAATGCGTACAGTTTTCATCCGTCATTACAAATTCAGTCACTAAAGTATCTTCATTAAAATAGATAGCTGATGAAATAATACCAATTCTTTCACTTACTTTGGCTGAACTAACATAAGCAATTTGATGATTATATACCACCCACGACGTTTTGTTATGCTCAAAATAGTCATTGTAATCAAATTCATAAATAGTTGCAACTTGGTCTTCACGAGCATTGAAGAAATAATCGAAGTACTTGGCATTGTTCAAATGTTTCAAAGGGTCACAATCTTGAAACCTCACAACTGCTTTTGAATATAATTTTTTAGGATATTGTTTATTGGGATTTAACGAGAACATACTTTTCCTGTTTAATAGCCAGTCTTTTGTGGAATGACTTTTTTATTTGAATAATTACTTACAAAAGTAGCAATTCGCTACGAATTGTAAATATTGGCTAAAACAAGTACATTAGCAACACAATATTTTTTAATACACTTCATTCATAAAGGAAGATAATCTTATAATCAAACGAATGACAAAAATATTACTAGTCGAAGACGACGATAGCTTAGGTTTTGTAGTAAAAGACAATCTAGAACAAGAAGGATACACCATCGACCTTCAAACGGATGGAAAAGCTGGGCAACGAGCTTTCCAAAATAACCAATATGATATTTGTATTTTCGATGTAATGCTTCCAGAAATGGATGGTTTTTCGCTTGCAGAATTTGTAAGAGCAACAGGAAGCGATGTGCCGATTATTTTTTTAACAGCGAAATCATTAAAGGAAGATAGAATCAAAGGCTTGAAATTAGGAGCAGATGATTATCTAACCAAACCATTCAGTATTGAAGAACTGGTTTTAAGAATAGAAGCAATTCTTAAAAGAACTGGAAAGAAAACGGGACAAACGATAAATCAAGGATTGCAGGCAATTGGAAAATATACTTTTGATATAAAGAATCTGAAATTGTTTTTTGAAAACGAAGTACAAGACCTTACTCATCGAGAAGCAGATTTGTTGGCATTTTTAATCAATCATAAGAATGAAACTCAATCAAGAGATAAAATCCTAATTGCAATTTGGGGAGATGATGATTACTTTAAAGGTAGAAGCCTTGATGTATTCATTACTCGTTTAAGAAAGTATCTTAATAAGGACTCCAATGTTAAACTAACCAATGTTCATGGAGTAGGTTTTCGATTAGATGTATTATAAGTATCCATTTTTAGGATAGGTTTGGTGGAAATCTTGTAGAAATGATAAAAAGAGGTGAGGTATTTTAAAATGCTTCACTTCTTTTTTGTTATCATATTTATCAATATTTATGATGATTAATAAGTGCTTTATTTATAGTTATTTACGGAGGTGTTTATATATTTTTGCAAAAAAGTTTAAAAATATTTTGTAAGATTGTTTGGTGGTTAAAAATAAACCTTGCATCTTTGCACTCCCAAACGACGCCAACGGGCTGAGATAGGGGGAAATAGTTAGAGTAATTAAGAAGATAATTACTAGCAAGATTTGGTAAGATTAAGTGATTAGTT
>NZ_JAYGIL010000028.1:0-82585 GCF_034931025.1 Arcicella gelida
TTGATAGGACTGGTGTTCACCTCTTCCCATCTCGAACAGAGAAGTTAAGCCCAGTTCCGTTGATGATACTGCAATCACATGCGGGAAAGTAAATAAACCCCAAAAATATTAATGAAAAACCCTTAATAATTAATTATTAAGGGTTTTTTGCTTTTATACTAAATCCTAAGTTAAGTATTGACTTTTTAAATGAGAGTACGTATATTTAAAGTAAAAAATCTCTACAATGAAAAGAAAACTACACTTTATTATGATATACTTCAGTTATATCATTTTTCCCCTTACAAGTTTTTCTCAAAGACAATTTAGCTATATTGATGGCTACTCTATCAATGCTTCTTTAGGAATGGCTACTACTACTGGAGAATTAGGACATTTAGGAACCTTCAATCCTGTCATATCTATTGCTGTTGAGAAAGGAATTTCTCAAAAAATCAATTTAACGCTTGAAAGTAACTTTGGAAAATTATCTGGTCATGAAAATGAGCCATATTTTTCACGATTTGAGAGTGAATTTTTTCAAGTAAACTTCTTAACCTCTCTTAATCTTAGCAGACTTTTTGAAGAAAGCAGAAGAAATTCGATTTTTAGACCTTACTTAGGTATGGGAATGATTTGGTTTCACACAGATGTTTTTGATTTAAAAACTGGAGCTTTCTTGCGAACCACAGCTGACGGAACAACGAGACACACATCTCTTTTTCAACAAGCTGGTATTGGAGTAGGTAATAAAGGAATTTATTATACCAGAGAATTAGTAGTTCCCTTTGGGTTTATGACTGAACTTTGGCTTAATAAACGACTTTCAACAATTTTTGACCTACGTTATTCTTGGGTTTATAATGATAAATTAGATGCTACAACGGCTTATAATCTGACAACTCCACATAAAATTGGAGGAGTAAATTCTTACAGTGATACAGCAAACGATGGTTGGATTAATCTTTCGGTAGGATTGAAATATAAGTTTGTTTCGCTCAGAATTATGAAACAGAGAGGTATTTGATAGAATACATTCCTAAGTTCCAGTAATGACTTAGGAATGTATTGATGAGTTTATGAGAATAAATCTATAATATCGTCTTGTGAGAGTTTCTTTAAGAAACCGTCTTCAGTACTGATTATATCTTTCGCAATGTCTCGTTTTTTATCTTGAAGCAATAAAATTTTCTCCTCAATCGTGTCTTTACAAATCATTCGATAAGCAAAAACACTCTTTTTCTGTCCAATTCTGTGCGTTCTGTCAATTGCTTGTTGTTCTACTGCTGGGTTCCACCAAGGATCAACTAGATAGACATAATCTGCTTCGGTGAGGTTAATACCAACTCCACCTGCTTTTAAACTCATCAAGAATACTCTACAAGTTTCATCATCTTGAAAATGATTTACTCTATCAGCTCTATCAGTTGTTTTACCGTCTAAGTATTCGTATTTGATATGGTGTTTTTCGAGATGCTGTTTGATTAAATCCAACATTTTTAAGAATTGACTGAAAATCAAAATTTTATGATTACCTGCATTTTCTTCAATTTCACGAATGATTTCTTCAAGTTTAGCAGAGTTTGTATCGTACTCTGTATCGTCGTTTAGGAGCGCTGGGCTATCACAAATCTGACGAAGTTTTAATAAACCTTCCAGAATCAAGAAAGCTGCTTTTTCTCTTCCATCTGTGGACATTTTATCAACCAATTTCTGGCGATAAATTTCACGGAAAGTATCATATACTTTTCGCTGCTTTTTGTCCATTTCACAGTAAATAATGCTTTCTGTTTTCTCTGGTAAATCTTTTGCTACTTCTTCTTTGGTTCTTTTTAGCATGAAAGGATATACAATTTTTCGTAATTGTGCAGCCTTTTCTTTGTCTTGATTTTTATCAATAGGGTTTGAAAACTCTGCTTTGAAAAATTCTCCGCTTCCTAATAAACCTGGATTGATAAATTCCATTTGAGAATATAAATCAAAAGTATTGTTTTCAACAGGTGTTCCAGTCATCACTAAACGATTGCGTGACTGAAGTAATTTAACGGCTTTAGAAATCAAAGAATCAGGGTTTTTGATAGCCTGAGATTCATCAAGAATAATATAATTGAAATTGAAGGCACGGAAAAGTTCTATGTCTGAACGAACCATTCCGTAAGTCGTTAAAATAATGTCGTACTCATGCCAATGTTCGTTGATTTTTTGGCGAGTACCGCCACGATGAACGAACAGTTTTAAATCTGGACAGAATTTTGATGCTTCAGCCTGCCAGTTGAAAATCAAAGTTGTAGGTAAAACAACGAGATTTACTCCATCTGGCTTACGATTTTGCTGTTCTTGTAGGAAAGTAAGCATTTGAAGCGTTTTCCCAAGCCCCATGTCATCCGCAAGAATTCCACCCCACGAAAATTCATCTAAGAAATTCAACCATTTAAAACCTTCCACTTGATAATCACGCAATTGTGCATTCATATTTTGTGGTAATGCAATTTCTGCCATTTCTTTGAAATTCAGCAGTTTTTGTTTTTTCTCGAAAAGCTCTTGCTCGAATTCAAAACTATCAATGTCTTTACTCAATTCGTCAATCAACGAAAAATGCATTTTTGAAAGCTGTAATTGGTCGCCTTTTACTTTTCCAAGTTTTAGTACATTTTCGTAGCGTTTTAGCCATTCCTCAGGTAACATTCCAAGCGAACCATCTTTTAACTCGACATAGTTTTGTTTTTTTAAAACGGCTTTTTGAATTTCTTTGATGCCAATAAATTGGTCGCCGAATTGTACTTCAATTTTCATATCAAACCAGTCGATTCCTGAACCGGCTTTGATATTAAATTCTGCTTTATGCGGATTATATCTGAATTTCTTTAAATCTTTAAAGCCCAAAATCGTAATATCATGGGCTTTCATGGCTTCAAAAAACTTGTAAAGCCAGCCGTCTTTCAATACATTATTGAACGACAAGTAAAAAAATGGATATTGACTTTGGTTTTCGAAAGAAGGATGTTGTTCTTTTATAGTTTGATAAAAGTTTTTCTCGGCTTCTGTATTACGATGTTGAATGGTAATTTTCTCATTTTCAAAATTGATTTTATTCGTTTTTTGATCGTGCGAAAATTCCATTTCGTTTTCATATTCATAGACAGGTACGAAAAGTAAATTTCCATCGTCTTCTTTTAAGTAAATTTTTATTTGCTGAAAGTTACTGTGCTGATGTTCAATTTCATGATTGATTTGTAAATCAACCGTAAATTTTTCGGCTAATGGTAAAACAAAATCTTGAAAGAAACCTGCAAAATTGCTTTTTCGTACTTTGATTACTCCATTTTTAGGAAGATAGCTTAATAAATTGGCTACTTCTGGATTGGCTAATTTGTATAAAACATTGCCGATACTTCTAACCCAATAACTGTTTGGATTAGCTAAAGAAGCCAGTTTTGTTTTTTTCTGATTGATGGTTGTGAAGCCTTCTAATACGATAAAATCGTCTTCTTCTGATAAAGTAAATGAAGGAAAAATTCTTTCCTTACCAATCGAAATTTCTTCAACATCAATTTGGCTACTCACAAACGAAGTCTTGCTTGTGTGTACTTGTTTGTCAGATAAGAGATTAAAAATTCTGTCTAATTTCTTATTGATGTACTCTTCTACAATGGGTAAATCGTTGGCAGAAACTTCGTCACGATTCAAATAATCATAAAAATATGGCAGACGTAATTCTTTTTTCTTGCCAAAAGCTTTTAAACCATCATCTTTAATGCTATTGATTAAACCAATTACTTGGCTGTCAGCATCGGTTAAAACAGGAAAACTATCGAAATCGCTATCTTTCAACGAACGGATGTAAGCCATTTTACCATTTGCTCCCGCTTTGTATGAATAAGTATCAATCGCTACGTCGTTTACAAATTCTGTTCCTTTGAAACGAAGTACGTAGAGAATTTGACGAAGTTCACGTTCTACATCATCGTTATTGATTAAAAATGAATTTTCGGGCGTTCTGAAAATTCTATTATTGATATTTCTCCAGTTTTGAAACTGACTTAATTTCTGGATACTTTGGTCGAGGCGGAGTAATTGAACCGAGCCATCCGACTTTAGTTTGAAATCAAATTTATCTTGTAAATCGTCCTCTAAAGAAAAACCATATTCTGCTAATAACTTATTTTTTTCAACAGTATAATCACGCATTCTATCGAATGGATTGTTGGGTCCATAAGTATCACGAATGGCAATTAATGCTCCGATTTTATGAATGCAAAGTTGATTCTCGATGTCCTGAGCGCAAGAACATGAAGTAGCTACTTCGCTATTGAAACGGAGTTTTTCGAATTTTAAATGGAAAGTCTCTTTTTTGTATTCTACATCCACAACGGCAGCTCCATCAATTGCAGAAATAATTTGTACGTTCTGAACACTTGCACGATTTTTCCAATCATCTAAACTTGAATGGCTTTTCAAAGACCAATCGTCGAAAGTACTTATTCTGATTATATGATATGAAGTTGGATATGTTTTCTTTAAAGGAAGTGATTGAATGACGCTTGGTTTGCGAGTAAGTAAATCTTGTTCTAAAAAGAGTAAAGCTGCAACACGATGTTTACAAATTCCACCCCAATCGTAGCTACATGAACAACTAGAACTTACAATGGCAGTATTCCAATTTTTAATAAGTACTGAATAAAATTTAGAACTAGAATCGCTTTTTACTTTAATAGTTGCTTCGCCTTTGTCGGTATAAGATATTTTTTCGAATGTAGTTCCACCTTTTTGGTAAATGATTTTTCCACGAGAAACGCTCTGTGGTAAAGCATTTGATTTGAGGTATTTTCTTAGTTTTTCTGCAAGGATTATTGACATTTTTCTGAATGCTTTGTTTGAAATCGGCTAATCCGCAAAGATACAGATAATTGAACTGGAAAACTTAATTAAAAGAGAAAAGCTCTATAATTATGTTTTCAAAAATATTTCTTAATTTAGAATTCTATACCTTAAATGGCTCAATATGAACTACTTCTCTCCGTTTCCATTTGTTCGTTTTACAATTGCTCTGATTTTGGGCATTGTGATTTACAATTTTTTTACTCCTTCCCATCTTCAAACGATTTTAGTTGTTTGGTTGCTAAGTATTGGCATTTATATCACTTTATATATTTTCAGGCAACGATTTAAAAACCATTTACTTATAGGTTTTACTGGTTTTACGGTTTTGTTACTAACGGGTTTACTAAGAACTTTTTTGGTAGCAGAAAGTAATTTTCCACAGCATTATACACAGTATGTTTCAAGGCTTAGTCACTTTGAAGTAATTGTGGATAACTTAGTCGAAGAGAAAGAAAATTCATGGAAATGTATCGCTGAGATTCGTTCGGTCATTGTCAATAATCAAATATTACCAAGTTCTGGGAAAATACTTCTCTATTTTAATAATCATACTGTGGAAAAACCAAATTATGGAGATGTCTATTTAATTAAAGGAAATCCACAAGCTATTTCATCTCCCAAAAATCCCGAAGAGTTTGATTATCGACAATACATGGCTTGGCAAAGTATCGGTTTTCAGCAGTTTTGTCCTGCTTCAAGAATTGAAAAAGTAGCAAATGAAAAATCAAATTTTATAAAGTCCGTAGCATTAAGAACAAATACTGTTGCAGATTCTATTTTCACGACTTTTGTAGAAGGCAAGCAAGAATATGGCGTAGCAAATGCCATGATTTTGGGTCAAAGAGATGACATTGATAGCGAATTGATGCAGGCGTATTCTGCTGCTGGTGCAATTCATGTATTGTCGGTTTCAGGCTTACATGTCGGAGTAATTTGTGCTGTATTGGTATTTTTACTTAGTTTTTTGAAAAAAAGGGGCAAATATGGAGTGTTTGTAATGTTACTCGTTATTTTAACTTCGCTTTGGTTTTATGCTTTTATCACAGGATTGTCTTCGCCAGTACTTCGTTCTACTTTTATGTTTTCGGTGATTTTGATTGCTAAAACTTTTCAACGAAAGGACAATTCTTATAATACTGTTGCTTTTTCTGCTTTTTGTTTATTGTTGATAAATCCTTACTTTTTATTCAATGTTGGTTTTCAATTATCTTATCTTGCTGTTTTTGGAATGATTTACTTTCAGCCAAAACTAAATCCGTTGGTCGTGATTGATAAAAGTAAAAGTTGGTTTCATTGGCTTGCCGACCGTACTTGGAAAGTAACCACAGTAGCGATTGCTGCACAAATTGCCACTTTCCCGATTACCATTTATTATTTTCATCAATTCCCTAATTACTTTTTATTCGCCAATCCGCTGGTAATTTTACTTTCTTCGGTTGTATTAATGTACGGTTTGGGTTTTGTGATAATGGCTAAAATATTGTTGTATTTTAAACTTGAGACAATTCTCTATTTGTTAGGTCAAGGTCTGAAGTTTTCTATTTTCGCACTCAATAAAACAGTACTTTGGTTTGAAGCTTTGCCTTTTGCTATTACTAAGTTTTTGTGGATTTCAAATGGAGAAATGTATTTACTGTATGCACTAATTTTTACTTTGATGGCACTCTGGAAAACCCAACAATATCATTGGGTGAAAACAAGTAGTGTAATGGTATGTATTTTGATTGTCTTGACGATTAACAAAAAAGTTAGGCAAATCAATCAAGATTTTTTACTGATTCATTCAATCCCAAAACATAGTGCATTTTCTGTAGTTAAAGGTAAACGAGCAGTGTTGTTGGCAAATGATTCTTTTTTGAAAAGCAGAAAAGATATTGGTTTTCGGATGAATAATTTTTGGGCGAAAGCTGGGGTAATGGATACTTTGAAAAGAGATTTGAATCAAAATCAAGTATTAAAACCATTCGGAGTAATTTCACAAAGTAAAGATTCAATCACTGTCCTTTCTTGGAAAAATAAGACTTTTCTTTGGCTTGGAAAAAATCTAAAAAGAAAAGATTTTGATGCTCAAAATCAGTTTTTTGATTATTTAATTTTAGGCAATAAATCTGTAAATGATTTAACACAAATTATAGGGAAAGTTCAATTCAAATATTTAATCATTGATGGTTCATATTCGGATTGGTATGCTGATAAACTGAGTAATCAGGCAGAAACTTTGGGCTTGAATTGTATTAATTTGCGTAAACAAGGAGCTTATCAAATCAACGATTTTGACTAATTAATGTTTTTAATAGGTAAAAGATTACCATTCATCAAAAACTTTTCTGGAATAAAGCTTAATAGCTTAACTTAGACCGTTTATTTTTTTAACAATTTTAAAATCATCATGCTAAAAACTCAGACTAAAATTGCTCTTTTGGCTCTGTCGTGTTTTACAGTTTCTGTAAATGCACAAGATAAAAAAGGAGATACAAAAGCACCCGCAGCGGCAACAACTGCACCAGCGCCTAAACCAGCCGAAGCTCCAAAGCCTGGACCAAAACCTTATAAAGAAGTAATTACCGATAAAGCAAAAACTTCAAAAGGTCTATTTACAGTACATAAAATTGACGAAAAATTTTTCTTTGAAATTCCTGATTCAATCATGGGCAAAGAAATCATGAGTATTACTCGTTTCGCAAAAGTAGCTACCATTCCGGGTACTTATGGTGGCGAAATGTTGAACCGTCAGGTAATTCGTTTTGAAAAAGCACCTGAAAATAAAGTATTCCTTCGTGCAGTACAGTATATCAATGTTTCACCTGATTCTGCTGCACCAATTTACAAAGCAGTTAAGAATTCAAATGTTGAGCCAATCGCTCAGGCTTTTGATTTAAAGGCTATCAAAAAAGATTCTATCAGTAAAACAAATTCATCAGTTATTGAAGTAACGGAATTTTTTAAAGGCGATAATCAGATTTTCTCATTGCCTCCTTATACAAAAACGACGTATAAACTTACTGCAATTGCTCCTGATCGTTCTTATATTCAGTCGATAAAATCGTATCCAATCAATACGGAAATCAGAACGGTTAAAACTTTCAATGCAATTCCGCCAATGCCAAGCTTTGGTGCGCCAAGCCCAATACCTTCGGTTAATATTCCTGGAGCAGCAGCAGCTGGTGCAGTGACGATTGAACTTAATACTTCAATGATTTTATTGCCAAGTACGCCGATGAAAAAACGTTATTTCGATAACAGAATCGGATACTTTGCAAGTGGTTATACAGTATTTGAAGAAGGTGGACAACGCACAGAAGACCAAACTTTTGCTGTTCGTTGGAGATTAGAACCTAAAAATGCAGAAGATGCTGCTAAGCAAAAAAGAGGAGAATTGATTGAACCGAAAAAACCAATTGTATATTATATCGACCCAGCTACTCCAGAAAAATGGCGTAAATATTTGAAATTAGGTGTTGATGATTGGCAAAAAGCTTTTGAAGCGGCTGGTTGGAAAAATGCTATTCGTGGAGAAATTTTAACAGAAAAAGATACAACTATCAGTTTAGAAGATGCTCGTTATTCTGCCATTCGTTATTTCGCTTCAGATATTGAAAATGCTTATGGGCCAAACGTAAATGACCCACGTTCTGGCGAAATCTTGGAAAGTCACATCGGTTGGTATCATAACGTAATGAAGCTATTGAAAAAATGGTACATGACGCAAGGTGCTGCAGTTGACCCTCGTGCTAGAAAAAATAAGTTTGATGATGAGTTAATGGGCGATTTGATTCGTTTTGTATCGTCTCACGAAGTTGGTCATACTATCGGTTTACGTCACAATTATGGTTCAAGTAGTACTGTTCCAGTAGAAAAACTTCGTGACCCGAAATGGATTGCTGAACATGGTCATACGCCTTCAATCATGGATTATGCTCGTTTCAATTATGTAGCTCAACCAGAAGATGGCGTGAAAGATTTGTATCCACGCATTGGTGAATATGATATTTGGGCAATTAAATGGGCGTACCAAACATTAGATGGTGCTACGCCAGAAGATGACCAAAAAACGTTGAGCAAACAGTATATTCAGGAATTTGCTAAAAACCCAAGAATTTGGTTCGGTACTGAAACAAATCCTTATGACCCACGAACACAAAGTGAATGTTTGGGTGACGACAATATGCTGGCAAGTGATTATGGTATCAAAAACTTGAAAAGAATTGTACCAAACTTAACGGAATGGACAAAAGAAGAAGCACAAGATTTTGATATGTTGACGGAGTCTTATAACGAAATTGTTACACAATATCGTCGTTATATTGGTCATGTTTCAAAAAATATTGGTGGTGTTTATGAAACACCAAAAACTGCTGACCAACAAGGTGCAGTTTATGAACCAACTCCTAAGAGTATTCAGAAAAGTGCTGTTTTATGGTTGAATCGTCAGGTTTTTGATACACCGTCTTGGTTATTAGATGAAAAAATTATCACTAAAATTCGTCCAGATTATGGTGTAGATGCAATCAGCCGTATTCAAGAAGCTACCTTGAATAATTTATTTACTTCAGACCGTTTACAACGTTTGGTTGAAATGAATGCTAAAAATCCAGCTTCATATAGTTTGGATGAATTATTTACAGATGTTCGTTCTTCAATTTGGTCGGAAGCTCGTACTCGTAAAGTAACAGATGCTACTCGTAGAAATTTACAGAAAGTATATGTAGAAAGAATGCTTGCTATTTTAAATGGCCCAGCTGTTGGTGGTCAAGGTGGATTTAGTTTCAGAGGAACAGTAGTTCCTGCTGCGGTTGACCCACGTAAAACAGATATTACTTCGGTAACTCGTGGACATTTATTGGCTTTGAAAAGTGAGCTTAAAGCTGCTTTACCTTTAACAACTGATAAAATGACTAAATATCATTTTGAAGATGTATTATTCAGAATCGAAAAAGGTCTTGATCCAAAGTAACATGAGTTTGGAATTGTGAATTTTGAGTGAGGAGTTTTGATTTTCCTTAACTTTTGAACTTTACAAAAACAAAAAATCCTGTCGGTAACGGCAGGATTTTTTTATTACCTTTAAAAGATTAAAATCAAGAAAAATGGATTTCGGAAAACTTCCTATAAATGAGTTAAGCAAAGTAAATTTTACTTTACAAGCTGATAATGTTTTTAACACGAAAGTATTATCGGGTATTCCTGTGAAAAAACCAAAAGTAAAAGTCGGCTGTCCAGAATGGGCAAATAAAGATTGGAATGGAAAAATTTATCCGCATAAAGTAAATAAAGGCGATTATTTAAGGTTGTATTCAAAGCAATTTGAAACGATAGAATTGAATATTACTCATTATAAAATTCCAAATCAAGATGAAGTGAAAGCGTGGAAAGAAGATTCGGCAGAAGGTTTTACTTTCAATCCAAAATTTCCACAAGTAATTACTCATGATAATTTATTGCAAAAATCTGATGCTGTCACCAAAGTATTTTGTGAAAGAATTTTTGAATTAGAAGAAAAATTGGGCGTTCCATTTTTACAATTAGCGCCATACTTTATGCCGAAGCATTTTCATATTTTGGAAAAGTACTTGAAAACGTTGCCTACAAATTTGAAAATTGCTATAGAATTTCGTCATGAAGATTGGTTTAAAAATGAAAAAATCTGGCAACAAGCATTATCACTTTTACAAAGTTACGGTCACGGAACGGTGATTACAGATGTTTCAGGTAGAAGAGATGTAGCACATCAAAGTTTGAGTAATAGCGTTGCCATGATTCGTTGGACTGGCAACGAACATCCGTCAGATTATCCAAGAATTGATGAATGGATTCAGAAGTTAAAAGACTGGTTTGAAAAAGGTGTAGAAGAAGTTTATGTTTTTGTGCATGTCAACGATAAAGATTGCGTGCCAGAATTGGCTTATTATTGGATTCAGCAGTTTAATTTACATTTTGACTTGAACCTAAAAGAACCCAAATTTTTACCAAAAGTAGAGCAAATGAGTTTGTTTTAGTGGAAAGCTGTCTGCTTTCGGACATCAGATTTCGGTTTTAAAAATGAATAGAAAATGATTTAAACATCATCTGAAAGCCGACATCCGACATCTGAAAGCTCATAGCCAGCGAAATAATTCTCGTTTTCTCACTAAATACCAAATCTTTAGAAAGTAAATTTCAAAATAATAACTATTTTTGCATCATGATTTTCAAAGGCACACATCATAACCATCATTTCGTTTCCTAAACAGGAAAGGCTGATGAGTATTGTGCCAATAGCAACGACACAAGTATTCGATATAAATAGAAGCCTGATTCCTGAAAAGAGTCAGGCTTTTTTAATGCTTAATCTGGGGTTTTAGCATTTTGATTATTGAATAATGTACAAAATGTAACAATTAACAGATAACCAATAACGGATAACCTGTACGAAAGTAATAATTCTAAAAAATGAAAACAGTAATAATCAAATACAACGCTGGAAATGTACAGTCGGTAATGTATGCTTTGGATAGAATTGGCGTAAACTACCTTTGGACAGACGATGAGGCTGAAATCCGTTCGGCTGATAAAGTGATTTTCCCGGGCGTTGGCGAGGCAAGTACTGCTATGGCATACTTGCGTGAAAAAGGTTTGGATAAAGTAATTCCTTCGTTGAAACAACCTGTTTTGGGTACTTGTGTTGGAATGCAACTGATGTGCAAGCATTCGGAAGAAAATGATACTACTTGCATGGGGATTTTTGATATTAACGTAAAACGTTTTGATTCAAGTAATTTCAAAGTGCCACATGTAGGTTGGAATAATATTTATCACCTAAAAAGTAAGTTGACGGAAGGTTTAAAAGAAAATGCCTTTATGTATTTTGTGCATAGTTATTATGCTGAAATCAGTGCATATACCGTTGCCGAATGTGATTATGTACAACCATTTTCAGCGATGCTTCACAAAGAAAATTTCTACGCCGCCCAATTCCACACCGAAATCAGTGGAAAAGAAGGACAGTTGATTATTGAGAATTTTTTGAGACTTTAGACGTAAGATACAAGAAGCAAGACGCAAGAGATAAGATGTAAGAATATACAGTTCTATGTATAAATAGATTGAAGAGTATAGATTTTATAACATTAAAACTTTTAAAGTATGCTTTTACACAACTTTAAAGAATTGAAAGTATGGAAGGTGTCTATTGATTTTGTAACTAAAATTTACGAAAAGTCTGCCAGCTTTCCTCAATATGAAATGTATGGTCTTACATCTCAGTTACGTAGAGCCGCTTTGTCTATTCCTTCAAATATGGCCGAAGGCTCTGGAAGAGGAGATAAAGAGTTTATTCGGTTTTTATCAATTAGTATTGCTTCAGCTTTTGAGGTAGAAACTCAGTTGATTGTAGCTAAAAACTTAAAATTTACTTCTGAGAGTGATTTAGAAATACTGTTAATACAAATACAAGAAATACAAAAAATGATACATGGTTTGAGTAGAAGTTTACAAGCAAAAATTAAAAAAGAAAAAAATGAAGAGTAAATCTCCTAATATTTTATCTAAAAATCTTGTCTCTTGCTTCTTTCATCTTGTATCTAATATTCAAAAACAATGATTCAAATTATTCCAGCCATAGACTTAATTGACGGAAAATGTGTTCGTCTTACGCAGGGCGATTATGCTCAGAAAAAAATCTACAACGAAAACCCTTTAGAAGTAGCCAAGTCTTTTGAAGATGCAGGTATTCAGCGTTTGCATTTGGTTGATTTAGACGGTGCAAAACAAAAGCGTATCGTCAATCACAAAGTATTAGAATTATTGGCGACAAAAACTAATCTTCATATTGATTTTGGAGGAGGAGTACAATCAGACGAAATGATTGAAATTGCCTTTAATTCAGGAGCAAAACAAGTAACTGGCGGAAGCGTAGCGGTAAAAAATCCTGATTTATTTGAAGGATGGCTACAAAACTATGGCGGAGAAAAAATTATTCTCGGAGCAGATGCACGTGATGAAAAAATTGCCATTTCGGGTTGGGAAGAAGCTACGACTACTTCGGTCTATGATTTTGTAGGAAATTATATCGAAAAGGGAGCGAAATATGCCATTTCAACAGACGTAGCTAAAGATGGATTATTAGAAGGCCCAAGTTTTCAATTATATAAAAATCTCCAAGACCAATTTCCAAATTTACAAATTATTGCCAGCGGAGGAGTATCGGTGATGGATGATATTTTGAAATTAGACGAAATGAATATCTTCGGGGTAATCGTCGGCAAAGCGATTTATGAAGGTAGGATTACTTTAAAACAGATTACAGATTTACATAAATAGATGTTGGGATTTCGGATGTTGGATTTCAAATGTCGGATTTTGATATTTTAAAAAATCTCCCAAAAGTCTTGTCTCTTGTGTCTTAAAGTCCTAAAGTCTCAAAATCCTAAAGTCAAAAAAGTCTTGATTCTTGCGTCTTTAATCTAAAAGTCATAGAGTCTTCAAGTCCTAAAGTCAAAAAAATATGCTTACAAAAAGAATAATTCCTTGTCTTGATATAAAAGACGGTCGCACAGTGAAAGGCACAAATTTCGTGAACCTTCGTGATGCTGGAGATCCAGTAGAATTAGGTGCAATTTACGCTGAACAAGGGGCAGACGAATTGGTGTTTTTGGATATTACTGCAACAGTTGATAATCGTAAAACATTAATTGATTTGGTCAGAAATGTTGCTAGAAATGTAAATATTCCTTTTACAGTAGGCGGAGGAATTTCTTCTATTGAAGATGTTTCAGCTTTGCTGAATGCAGGCGCTGACAAAGTATCTATCAATTCTTCGGCTGTAAGAAGACCAGAATTGATTAATGAATTAGCCTTGCAGTTTGGTTCGCAATGTATCATCGTAGCGATTGATACTCGCTTTATTGTTACTGAAAATGGAATTTCAGAACACATCGTCCACACACATGGAGGTAGAAAACCAACAGCTTTGCGTACATTGGCTTGGGCAAAAGAAGTAGAAGAGCGTGGAGCAGGAGAAATTTTGCTGACCTCAATGGATACCGACGGCACGAAAGCAGGCTTTGCGAATGAATTAACAGCGGCAATTTCGGGAAATTCTTCTATTCCAATCATTGCTTCGGGCGGAGCGGGAACGATGGAACATTTCAACGAAGTATTCACCGTAGGAAAAGCGGATGCAGGTTTAGCAGCAAGTATTTTCCATTTCAAGGAAATAGATATTATTGAATTAAAAGAGTATTTAAGAGAGAAGGGAATCTCTGTCAGACTATAATTTTTGCAAAAAATTAAAATCAAAAATATGCAAGTAGATTTTGAAAAACAGGGAGGATTAATCCCTGCTGTCATCCAAGATGCTAAGACAGATAAAGTATTAATGCTTGGTTATATGAACCATGAGGCTTTGGAAAAAACAGAGCGTGAAGGAGTCGTAACTTTTTTCAGCCGTTCTAAACAACGTCTCTGGACAAAAGGAGAAACGTCTGATAATTTCTTGCATGTTGTAGAAATTTTGAAAGATTGTGATGAAGATACTTTATTGATAAAAGTAAATCCGGCAGGACCAACTTGCCATACAGGTGCAGATACTTGTTGGGGTGAAAAAAATGAACCGGGACAAGCGGGATGGTTGAATCACCTTAAAGCAGTGATTCGTGATCGCAAAAATAATCCTTCAGAGAAGTCCTATACGGCTAGTTTATTTGAAAAAGGAACAAATAAAATTGCACAGAAAGTAGGAGAGGAAGCAGTAGAATTAGTGATTGAGGCGATGGATTCGAACGATGAGCTGTTTAAAGGTGAAGCAGCAGACTTATTATTTCATTATTTAGTCCTATTAGAACAAAGAGGACTTGATTTTGATGAAATTATTGATGTACTTCGCTCAAGACATTCACGCTAATAAAAATAATTTTAAATAGAACATTTGCGAAATGACAAACTTCATTATCAAATATTTAATCATCGCCATTGTGGTTATGTTTGGGTCAAAGTATATTAATGGTATTAGTATCGACGGCTTTCAAACGTCTATTTTGGTGGTATTAGCGATGGGTTTTGCCAATACATTTTTGAAACCTATATTAAAACTTGTTAGCTTCCCAATTACAGTGCTTTCTTTGGGTTTATTTCTTTTGGTTATCAATGTAATTGTAGTATATATAGTAGATTACTTTATTGATGGTTTTCATGTTAATGGCTTTGTTCCTCCATTAATTTTTAGTTTCGCATTATCAATTACTTCAACTATTTTGGGTTGGTTTTTTGATAAAGATTAAGCGTTTAATAAGTATTTTTCACTAGACTTTTCTGTTGGTAAGTACTTGTTTTTCAATTATGTATAAATTTTTAATAAAAATTCATACATAATTGAAAAACTAAAAAAAACGATTACATTTGTACTCATAATTTACCACAAGGTAATTTTTTTAAGTATGCTGTTTTGTAGATAAGTTCAAAATAGCACTCCATTTTGGTCGTTTGTTCATCGTTTCTCTAAGTAATTGATAGGTGTTACCCTGTTTTGAATTTATAAAGTCCTAAGTAATAAATAATGAAAAATTTTACACTATTTAGCGTCGTCCTTCTATTGGGGATGAGTGCTAAAGCACAAAAGAGTACCATTCCAACCAATTCCTTTTCTGAAAAAGATAAAAATCTCATTGCAAGTGTTTTGGAAATACAAAGTCCTGTCAGTAAAAAAGATAAGGAGAAAAATTACTGTTTCAAGGACATGACGATAGATTTGGATTCAACTTATTACGAAGTAGAATCGCCTGCCATGTTTTCGGAAGGGATGGATGGATTGAATAAGTTTGTCTTTCAAAACTTGGTTCGTCCTAACGAATCAAAAGGGGAAACTGTTTTGGTGAGATTCAAAGTAGAACGCTTTGGTGAAATCTCTAAAATACATGTAATAGATAATGGCGTTTCGCCCAAACTAAGTGCTGAGGCAATCAATCTTGTTAAGAAAATGAAAACTTGGATTCCTGCCAAGATACAAGGAATCCCTGTTGCTTCTTTTTATGTTTTACCGATAAAATTCTAATTTACTCTTCTGGCATTCCTCTTTGGAAGTTTACTTCAGTTGCCATTCCCATGGCACTGAATCTTATTGCCATCATTTGTGCGTTAGATTTCTTTTTAACGTCTTCACAATGATTTCCAGGCTCTAAAAAGTAAATATAATATTCTTGACTACGGTCGGCTAATTGCTGAATATCTGGCTTGCCTAAATAATCATCCAAATCGTTAGAACTTACTCCTTTGATTTCCTCTTTCAAAGATTTTAGTTTATCAACCATTTTCAATCTTTCACCTTTACAGCCACCGAAATCATTTTTAAATTTTTCTAAATCTAAACCATCTAATTTTGGTTGTTTTGTGCAAGAAGCACAAGTAATCAATAAGAGTAATATATAAATTGTATGTTTCATGTTTTTGGAATAAATCAAATTTTAATTAGTAAAGGGTTTGTCCATTAATCCAATATCCGGAATCAGACATCTGAAACCCTAAAGTTTGGATAGTCTTTCCCCAGCTTTTTCCAAGGTTTCATCATCTTTCGCAAAACAAAATCTTAGAATTTTAAAGTCATTTTTTTGATGATAAAATACCGAAACTGGAATACTTGCTACACCAATTTCTTTCGTTAATCGAATGGCTAAATCATAATCATTTTCGTCAGTAATTCTTTCATAATTTACACATTGAAAAAAACTTCCTTTTGCAGGTGTAAAGGTAAAGCGAGAATCTTGAATGCAAGTCAAGAATTTATCACGTTTCTCTTGATAGAACTGCGGAATTGAAAGATAGTTTTCAGGTTCTTGCAAGAAATCTGCTAAAGCATACTGAATCGGAGTGACCGTAGAGAACGTAAGCCATTGATGTACTTTTCTGAATTCTTCAGTTAGTTGTTTTGGAGCGAGACAATAACCAACTTTCCAACCCGTAACATGAAATGTTTTTCCGAAAGAACCACAAATAAAACTACGTTCTTTTAAAACAGGATTGCGAAGGAGCGACCAATGTGATAATCCATCAAAAATAATATGTTCATACACTTCATCACCAACCAGGAAAATATTGGTGTCTTTGACAATATCAGCCAAACAATTCAAATCTTCTTCCGAAAGTACCGTTCCTGTTGGGTTATGTGGCGTATTGAGTATAATCAGTTTGGTTTTGTCAGTAATTTTTGATTTTACAATTTCCCAATCAATTTTATACTCATTTGCTGGCGTTAAAGTTACGTAAACAGGAATTCCTCCATTTAAAGTAATTGCTGGCGTGTAAGAGTCATAACAAGGCTCTAACAGAATAACTTCATCGCCTTGGTGAACTATTGCCGTAATCGCTGCATAAAGTGCTTCCGTAGCGCCAGAAACAACGGTTACTTCGCTTTCTGGATGATAATTTACTTGATATAAATCACTTACTTTCTGAGCAATGATTTCTCGAAGTGACTGAATACCCGCCATTGGAGCATATTGATTCATCCCTTTCTTGAGGTAATGATTAACCAACTCAGTCAGTTTAGGAGAGCAATCAAAATTTGGAAAGCCTTGTGATAAATTCAGTGCTTCGTGTTCAGAAGCTAATTTTGACATTACCGTGAAAATAGTAGTTCCTGTATTGGGTTGTTTAGAAATCAAATTCATTTTTAAATGCTTTCGGTATTCGGCTTTCAGATGACAGATGTTGTTTTATTTCTTTTTTGATATGTTGGAGACAAATTCACTAAATCACACTCACAATTATTCCTAAAACCATTCCAAACAGCCATTTTCAATTAAACCTTTTATATTAAGAGAATCGTCGAAAATAAATAAATTTGCCTGATAATCTTTTTGAATTTTACCCAAAGAATGTTCCAGTCCAAGTACTTCGGCAGGATAAGTTGAAGCCATTCTTAACGCTTCAGGTAAAGGAATATCTACTTTTTCAACACAGTTTTTTACTGCTTGAAGCATCGTTAAAGCAGAACCAGAAAGCGTACCTTTTGTATCTGTATAATGCGTGCCAGCATGAATAAATTTATAATCTCCTGAAACATCGTTGGTTACAGCATCAGTAATGATAAAGAGCCTTTTACCCATGATTTTTTTAGAGATTTTTACACTGGTAAAATCCACATGAATACCATCAGGAATAATACTTGCCCAAGCTTCTGAATCATAAGTAGCACCAACTAAACCTGGTTCACGCCCTTGAAATGCCGACATTGCATTGAACAAATGCGTTACTCTTTTAATGCCTTTATCAAAAGCATATTTAGCTTGCTGATAAGTAGCAGAGCTGTGTCCAGCAGCAATTTTTATATCACTCTGTAAAAGTAAATCAAGTTGTTCGTCGGTAAATTCTTCTGGAGCGATGGTCATGTAGGTTGGTAAACCTTTACATGCTTCAATGATGGTTGTTAATTCTTCAATACTTGGTTTACGAATAAACTCGGCAACGTGTGCACCTCTTTTGGGAAAACTAAAGAAAGGACCTTCAATGTGCAATCCTGCCAAACCTTGTCCGCCGTTTTTAAGATAGCTTTTAGCTACTTCAATCGCCTCTAAAATTTTCTCTAAAGGCGTAGAAGAAAGCGTAATCTGAAAATGCGTTGTTCCTGCACGGCGAATTTCCAAATAAGTATTATAGATTGTTTCTTCTGTTGTTTTTGAATTGTACAAACTGCCACCACCGCCATAAATTTGAGCATCAATTAAAGATGGAGCAATGTTATAGCCTTCTAAATCGATGATTTGAATATCAGGAAAAAGATTATCTAAATCTTCAATCTCATCATCATTCAAAATTTTAGCAATTTTAGTGCCTTTAATGACTAAGATTTTATCCGTAAGAATCTCTTCTGAGGTAAATATTTGGCAGTTTTTTAAAGCGTACATGATGGATAAATTAGAATATGCTGAATTAAATACTAACGATTTCAAGGGTAATTTTCCAGACACCTTTTGCTTCTTGTCGCCACATTCTTAAATAATTGCCAGTTTTTCCATTGCCAGAGATTGTGCCATAAACACAAGCTAAATCTCCAGAAGAAGAAGCAATTACTTTTAAACCTGTGTAAATCAGTTTTTTATCATACGATTTTTTCAAAAACTGATTGGCTGCTTCTTTTCCAAGAATGGGCAATTGTCCATTTCTGAAAATTCTTACATTTTGTGATAAATGAGCTTCAAAAGGATTGGGAGAATTCTTCGCATTTTTCCAATAAAAATGGTCGTTCATAAAAACAAAACGTTCGGCGAAGGTAGCGTTATTTTTTAATTCAGTTGGCTTAAAAACTGGATAATTCTTGGTTACTGAGGCATTTTTGTTGGTATTTTCAGCATGATTCACGCCAATATCAACCGCCACTTTCCAATTGCCATCATCTTGTTTTTTCCAAAGCGAAACAAAACTACCAAATACCAAGGCTTTCGCTTGTGTTTTTGAATCGTAAACTTGCCAGTTGCCAGTGGTATAACCAAAATCGCCAGAACCTGCTATTTCTGCAAAATAAGGTTGCCAATTTAAACTTTGATTAAACGTTATTTTCTGCCAATGTTCAATACCATTTACAGGCATTCCTTTGTCAAAAACAACAGCATCTGTTCCTAAAAATGCCAAAAAAGCGTTTTTTGTGCCTTTGTCAATTGACATTTGAGCAAAGTTTTTTTCGCTTTCTACCATTTTTTGCAAAGCTTCTTCCTGCTTTACTTCTTGGGAAAAAGTAGCTAAGGGAAAACCCAAAGCTACCGATAATAGCAATTGTTTGAAGTACATATTTTATAATTTAGGATGCTTCAAATGGAAATCTGTGGCATCTTGATAAATTTTAGCTACTTGTAATAATTTGCCTTCGCCAAATAATTTTCCCATAAAAGTAATACTTGTTGGGCGACCTTCCGCACGAAATCCGTTTGGTAAAACTACGCAAGGATGTCCCGTTAAGTTGGTCATTGTTAAATTTCTGCTGGCAAAGGCAGGTGATAAGTAAACGTCGATTCCTTTCAGCCTATTGTTAAATTCCTGAATCAATAAAGTTCGGTGGCGATTCGCCTGTAAATACTCTACTGCTGGAATAAACCTTGCTGCTCTGAAAGCGTTTGGCCAAGCATTTTTTATTTGACGCACCATTAAATCATCTTTTCCTGAACGAGTCAATTCATCAAATGCTGCGGCAGCTTCTACACTGAGCAAAAAACTAATATCGTTTGAAGGTAAATTAGGCAATTCTAAAGGAATTAACTCAGCACCTAATTTTTTCATCGTAACTAAAGTGAGTGAATCTTGTGTTTTGTTAGGATATTTTCCTTCAAAATCTTTTTTCAAATATGCGATTTTGATGCCTTTTAAGTCTTTTTTGTTACCATCAAACTGAAAAGGAGCGTCAATCACACTTAGGTCTTGTCCGTCTTTTCCTAAAATAGCATTAAAAACAATAGCACAGTCTTCAACGATTCTACAAATCGGTCCTAATTTATCCATACTCCAACTCAAAGCCATCGCACCAGTTCTTGGAACTCTGCCAAAAGTAGGACGTAAACCTGTATCACCACATTCAGAAGAAGGCGAAACGATTGAACCCAATGTTTCGGAACCAATGGCAAAAGGTAATAATCCTGCCGCCACTGATGAAGCCGAACCTGCCGAAGAACCTGAAGAGCCACGTTTTAAATTCCAAGGATTTTTGGTTGTTCCGCCAAACCAAACATCTCCCCAAGCTAATTCTCCCAAAGTAAGTTTTGCACATAAAACAGCACCAGCTTTTTCTAAACGCTGAATTACGACGGCATCATAATCTAATACTTGGTCTTTGTATGGTACAGAACCCCAAGTGGTTTTGTAGCCTTTTTTTGCTAATAAATCTTTTGCTCCGTAAGGAATTCCATGTAATAGACCTTTGTATTTGCCAGCAGCTATTTCTGCATCTGCTTTTGTGGCTTGTTGTAAGGCTAAATCTTCCGTGAGTGTAACGACACAAGCCAATTGTGTATCGTACTTTTTTAGTCGTTCTAAAAAGAATTTTGTTAGCTCAAGTGAAGTAATTTTCTTGCTTTGGATGAGTGCCGCAAGTTGTCTAACAGAGTAAAAAGCTAAATCATTTTTATCTTTTGGAAGTGCAATCGTTGAAATACTTGAAGCTTTAAAAGAAGAAGTACCTTTTTCAAATTCGAAACCTGTAGGTAATGGATTGAACACTAAAGCTGGTGCAATTTCGTTTTTGAGTTCTACTTTTCTGATTTCTTCAAAGTTTTTACGAGTATCATTGAGTTCAATTAACATGGAATCGGCTTCTGGTTGAGTAAATTCTAAGCCAATAATTTTTTCCGCTTTTTTTACGATGTCAATCGTAATGCTTTCATTTTCTAGTCTTTTAGAGATAAATGCTCCGAAAGCCATACTTGCCAAACAGAGAGATGTGATGAGTAATTGTTTTTTCATGATTTTTTGTGGATGAAGTGATTTTTTTAGATATGAATTATGAGATTGTCATTTATAATTTATATCTCATACACCGTTTTGATGTTTTATAAAATTACTGCATAATGAAAACTTCGTTTCTTATGAATTAGGCATTACTATCTCATAATTCATATACATACACCGTTTTGATGTTCTTATAAAATTGCGACATAATGAATACTTAAGTTTATTATAGGCATTACAATCTCATAATTTATACATCATAATTCATATCTATACACCGTTTTGATGTTTTTATAAATTTACATGATAAACGAAACCTTTGTTTATTATCTTTGAGAAAAATTGACAAATCAAAACCCAAAATTTATGTACGAAATTTTTCAATTAATTCATAAGACACTTTTCTTTGTCGTGATGATTCTAGGGCTTATCGTGATTGTCCGTGCGGCAATGGGTTTAAGTTCAAAAAGTGATTTCACTGAAACTGACCGTAAGTTTGGTCTTTTCTTCCTAATCTCTAATCACACACAATTATTGATTGGCTTGGTTTTATACTTGTTCTTAAGTCCATTCGGAATGAAAGCTTTTACAGATTTCGGTTCTGAAGTAATGAAAATTGCCGAGTACCGTAAAATTGCAGTAGAACATATCCTAACAAACATTATTGCTATTGCTTTGATTACCGTAGGTTATTCAAAGAACAAACGTGCTACCGACGCAATTGTTCGTCATAAAAATGCTTTGATTTTCTTTGGTTTAGGTTTGGTTTTATTATTGAGCCGTATTCCTTGGGATAAATTGTAGTTTGGCGTTCTGCTGTCGGCTTTCGGTCTTCAGATTTCGGATTTATTTTTTGTTACAAAGCTATTTTTAGATTCAGATTTATTTTAATTAAAGTATGAATCCGATTGCTGACAGCCGAAGTCTGAAATCCAATATCTAAAATCCGATTTCCGAAATCTTATGACCGACAACCAAAATCCCAAATCTAAAGATTTTTAGCGAAAAACGCAGACTTGTCAGAAAGTCTGCGTTTTTTTGTGAAAAATCTGAATACTATTACCGTTAGATAAAAAAACAGAATAAATTGTACAAAAAAATAACAAAATAGTTATATTGTACTGTGATTTTAACTTTGAACCAAATTATTTTGTTTTTCAAAGTCGTTTTTATCTATTGACTAAATTTATAAGTGATGAAGAAATGTATTTTTTTAGACCGTGACGGCGTATTGAACATTGATAGAGTTGATTATGTGTACCGACTTGAGGATTTGATTATTCCAGAGGGAGCTATTGAGGCGTTGAAAAGATTTAAGGCTGCGGGATATTTACTAATTGTAATTACAAACCAGTCGGGAATTGCCAAAGGAATTTATACTCGTGAAGATGTTTGGAAATGCCATAACTATTTTCAAGAACAATGTGGAAATTTATTAGATGATATTTACTTTAGTCCGCACCACGAAAAATTTAATTCAGCATCATTGACTCGCAAACCAGATTCTTTGATGATTGAAAAGGCTATCGCCAAATATAAAATAGATCGTGATGCTTCGTGGATGATTGGCGATGCACACCGTGATATTAAAGCAGGAAAAAAAGCTGGAGTAAAAACCATTCATTTAACCGAAAAACCAGAAGAATCACTTTCAGAATTAACAACCAGTAATTTGCTAAAAGCAAGTGAACTGGTTTTACAATAAACAAAAAGAGATAGCAAATCGCTATCTCTTTTTGTTTTTATTTTCTCTTTTTTCGTTCTTTCGTTTCAAAACTTTTCGAGCGTCTATCGCCTCTTGGTGCTGATTTTGAGCTTTTAGATTTATGTCTTGAATCGCCACGGTGCGATGGTTTGGTTTTTCTTTTTCCATCGCCATCATTGCCAACTAAAGTCAAATCCATACTTCTGCGTCCTAAATTACATTCTTTCACTTTTACTTGTAATTTATCGCCAAAAGTAAATACTCGTCCATTTCTCTGTCCGACGATTCTGTAATTATCACGGTCATAATCGTAGAAATCATCTTTCAAATCATTCATTCTGATTAAACCTTCGGAAGCTGTTTCTGTAATTTCTACAAAAATTCCGAATTCTGTAACGCCAGAAATAATTCCTTCCCAAACTTTGCCTTCTTCCATCAAGCTCATAAATTCTACTTGCTTGTATTTGATAGAAGCACGTTCCGCTTCGGCAGCCATTTTCTCCATTTCTGAACTATGCTTGCAACGAGCTTCCCAAGGAGCACGCTCCAAAGGTTGTCCGCCATCTAAATAATGTTGAAGCATTCTGTGTGCCATCATATCTGGATAACGGCGAATCGGGCTGGTAAAATGCGAGTAAAACGGAAATGCCAAACCAAAGTGACCAACGGGGTCGGTGCTGTATTTAGCTTTAGACATTGTTCTTACTGCCAAATTTTCCAGAATGTTTTGCTCTGGTTTTCCTTCTACATCGTGCATTAAAGCATTAAAAGAAGTACTAATCTGCGAAACTTCCGTTTGTACATTATAACCAAAACGCTTAGCAAAAGTGGAGAAGTTTTTCAACTTTTCTGGGTCTGGGGCATCGTGAGTACGATACACCATCGTATTTCTTGGTTCGGTTTTACGTAAATTAAAGACATATTCTGCTACTTTTTTATTGGCAAGTAACATGAATTCTTCAATCAATTTATGCGAATCTTTTCTGATTTTCTGATAAATCCCAAGCGGTTTTCCGTTTTCGTCTAAATTGAATTTTACTTCGACGGTTTCAAAATTTACAGCACCTTTAGCAAAACGTTCGTCACGAAGTTTGTGAGCTAATTGATTCAGCGTTAAAAGTTCTTTCGAGAAATTCGGAAGTATTGCTACTTCATCCGTTTTCTTTTTACGTCCTTTTTTCTTGGGTTCTTCTGCTACAATTTCAGTTGGTTGAACTTCTTCAGATGTTACATTACTTACTTCGCCATCCAATACTTCTTGTGCTTCTTCATAAGTAAACCTTCTGTCTGAATGAATGACGGTTCTACCAAACCATTCGCCAACAACTTTGGCTTCTGGCGTAATTTCAAAAACGGCAGAAAAAGTTAATTTATCTTCATTCGGACGAAGTGAACATAAACCATTTGATAATTTTTCTGGTAACATCGGTACAACTCTGTCCACCAAATATACCGAAGTAGCTCTTTTAAAAGCTTCGGCTTCTAAATTACTTTCTGGTAAAACATAATGCGTAACGTCTGCAATGTGTACTCCGATTTCGTAATTGCCATTTTCTAAGAAAGTAAAACTTAGTGCATCATCAAAATCTTTGGCATCGGCAGGGTCAATCGTGAAAGTTGTTGTTTCTCTGAAATCACGACGCTTTTTGATTTCTGCGGCAGAAATTTTAACAGGAATTGCTTCGGCTTCATCTTCAATCGCTTTTGGAAAATTGATTGGCAAACCAAATTCTGCTAAAATAGCGTGCATTTCGGTATTGTTTTCACCAGCTTTTCCTAAAACTTCTATGACTTGCCCTTCCATTTTACGTTCTTTCTCTGGCCAACTCATAATCTTGATGATTACTTTGTCGCCATTTTGAGCATCAGCAATATCATATTTTGAAATGAATACATCTTGGAATATTTTCTTAGCATCAGGTGTGAAAAAAGCATAATTAGGTAAAATTTCAATCGTACCCACTAATTCTTTTCTGCCTCTTTCTATAATTTCTACAACCTCGCCTTCGGCTCTGGTTGTGCCTTTTTTACCTTTTGGAAAAACTAATACTTTTACGGTATCGCCGTCAACAGCACCGTTGAGTTCACGAGTATTTATCCAAATATCGTCTTCACGGTCTTCTACAACGACAAAGGCGAAACGAGCATTTACATGGTCAACTCGTCCAACAACAAATTGGGTTTCTGTATCAATAATATAACTTCCGTTTTGTTGACGGATGATTTTTTTATTTTTGTGGAGGTCTTCAAGAAGTTCTCCGTACAAGGTTTTTGTACTGCGGTCACGAACGGCAAATGCTTTATGTACTTGGTTGAGCGACCAAGCTGTATCTTCATTTAAGCGAAAGAATTCAAGTATTTCACCTTTAATTCTATCACGAAAAGTTTGTTCTTTGATTTGTTTTGGGTTAATCATTTAGGAATTAATATGTTATTTCTCAAATATAGGCAAAAAGCACCTGATTTCTTAGCTATTTAGTGAATGAGTGATTTAGAAATGAGTGAGTAATTAACAATTTAATACCAATAGTCATTGTTGTTAAAGCAATGGAATTACATCTACCGAAACCGATAAAGTATGTTTTCCTGAACTAAAAATGATTCCTTTTAGTGGAGGAACATCGCTATAATCTCGACCATAAGCTGTAATGATATGCCTTTCTTGAGGAACCAAGTCATTGGTTGGGTCAAATTCGCACCAACCAATATTGGGAATAAACACTGAAATCCAAGCATGAGAAGCATCTGAACCTTGTAATTTTTTTTTGCCAGGAGGAGGAAGTGTTTCTAAATAACCACTGACATAACGAGCCGCAAAACCTAAACTTCGCAAGCAAGCGATAGCTAAATGTGAAAAATCCTGACAAACTCCTTTACGTTCTTTCAATACTGTTTTGATGGGCGTATTGATATTGGTAAAGTTAGAAACAAACGAAAATTCAGTGAAAATTTTATGACAAAGTGCTTTTACGCTTTCATATAAAGAGCGTTCGTCTGGAAAACAATCTTGGGCAAAAACCTGAATTTCTTCATCCCAATAAATGAATGGACTAGGCAGTAAATATTGTAAAAGTTCTATTTTTAGACTACTTATATTTTTTACTTTTTCTCTGGCTTCTTTACAAGAAACAGAAGCTTGGGTATTAATTATTTTTGTAAAAGTTTCTACTTTACTTTCCGTTTTTACAATCAATTTTTGATGAGCAGATTGTATTGAAAAGTAATGAATACTATTTCCAAAAAAATCACTCCTTTCTACTATTTCAGAAGGTTTTGGACTAATTTGTATTGAAAAACTATGACATATCTGTGAAGGTATCGTCTTTGGTTTCAGGCATACCAAACTGTGATAGCTGTTCACAGGATCAAAATATTTATATGTTGTTTGGTGTGTGAGGTTATATTTCATTGGTATCACTATTTTCTGGATTTTCCATTAATGAGTGCTGAATGACGGTATGCGTAAAGTACAAATCTGTTAAACTGACTGTAACCGATGAAATTAAATCAAAAATATTGGCTAATAAGCTATCTAGATTTTCTCGGTATAAAGTTTCAGCGTCATACGTACTCAGGGTTGAAATGTCCGTTAATTTGATTTTGGTTGATGCCTCTAAAACTGCTTTCTCGGCTTTGGTTAATCTTTCAGACTGCGATGTTTTGGGTAATTTAGAAAGGCATTCAGCCAAAGCATCTAATTGATAACTTAAAGAATAAGGTAAATTTTCTTCAAGCAATACCATATCTAACATCGCCTCTAAACTTAAGTGCGATTTATATAATAAACGATAATGAACCAATAAATGATGATTAATTAATACTGCTTCAACCAAATCATTTTCAACATTCAGGTCATTTTTAAAACTAAAGGTAGAGCGAATAATGCTAATTCTTGATAAAATTCTTTCAATCCATTTACCAGCTTCAAATAAATAAAAGCCTTTGTCTCTCGGCATTGATTCCGAAATAATGCCATAGAAAGTAAATAAACGAGTGTGTAGTTTATCTAATACTTTCTGGATGACGTTTGGGTTATTTACTTCTGGGTCAGAGCTTTTTATTTTCTTTAAACTATTCTCTATCAGGTTGATAATACGCCAAGTGTCATGGCTCCATTTATCGCTTACTGTAATTACACCTCTTAAAAAAGATTCTACACTGCACGCAACTGTACCACCTCTTTTAGAATTAAAGACCAAATCATGAATTTCCTGATAAGGTTTCTTCAGAAGTGCTGGATTTTCTTCATCAATAAAGCCAGGATAAGTAAGCGTAAGATGCGTAAGAGATTTTAATAAAACAGGGATGTGTTCAGACTTTACCGAACCGCCAAAGTTTACGTTTTCTTGTAAAGCATTAATTGTAATTTTTAAGAACTTGGTTGTTGCCATGGTTCTTTCGCAATAACGCCCTACCCAAAAAAGGTTCTCAGCACTTCTACTTGGCAGTGAAGTATGATGAATTACAGAAGAAGCCGTTTGCTGAACGACGATTTTCTGTGGAATATCCACTACTTTATCTGAAACAATCCAAGTGTCTTTTGAAAAACCTCCATATTGATGCGAAATCTCAAAGCGGTCTCTCACGGCAGAACTTCGGGTAAGTCCACCTTCCATTACTTGATAATTCTTTCCGTCAGAAACCAAGTAGGCACGTAAAGCAGCAAAGCGAGGTTCTATTTTACCATTCACCAAAGCGGGCGTGGTAGAAAGACTTACTTCTTCTTGAGCAACAAATTCAGATGGGTTTCTGAGAATATCTTTTCGAAGCTCATCTAATTCTTGATTCGATAAGCTTTTACCATAAACAGACCTTAATTTCTGTTTACGATTGGTGCTTTTGATAATCAGTTTTGGAAGATTCGCCAAAACATGATTCATCTCTTTGACTTGTCCACACCACCAAGTAGCTACTGATGGCATAATCAGGGTTTCACCTAAAAAGAAACGACAAGCTGCATTCATAAATGGCAGTAAACCATTGCTTTCAAGTACGCTTGAACCAGGAGGATTTATCACCGAAACATTTCCTAAACGAATGGCGTGCAATAAACCTGGAATTCCTAAACGAGAATCCTGACGAAGTTCTAGTGGGTCGCACCAGTCATCATCAATTCTTCTGACGATAACATCTACTTTCTCTAAACCGTCAATAGATTTTAACCAAACGAATCCATCACGCACCAGTAAATCATCACCTTGTACCAAAGTGTAACCCAAATAAGTGGCTAAATAGGCGTGTTCAAAATAGGTTTCATTATTTGAACCGGGCGTTAAATAAACAATATTAGGATGGTCTTTCGCTTTGGTTGCCAGCGAAGAAACCGTTTGTTGAAAATTATGAAAGAAAGGAGAAAGCCTGCTAACAAACATACCATTCGTCAGTTCGGGCAAGATTTTACTCATCACACTTCTGTTTTCGAGGGCATAGCCCATTCCAGAAGGTGCTTGTGTTCTGTTATCAAGTACCCACATTCTGCCGTCAGGACCACGAGCAATGTCAGCAGCATAGAGTGTTAATTGATTTTCCGAAGGAAGTTTTACATCATTACAAACCCTGAAAAAGCCTGTATTACCATAAACTAATTCGGGAGGAAGGATATTTTCTTTGATTAAACGCTGAGGACCATAAATATCTCTGAGCATTAAATCTAATACTAAAGCCCTTTGTTTAAGTCCTTTAGCGATATTGTTCCATTCTTGCTGTTCAATCAGAAATGGAATAGGGTCTAATTGCCAAGGGCGATTTAAACTTCCTGAATTTTCATAAACATTATAAGTAACCCCATTTTCACGAAGCTTATTGATGATTTCAACATTGCGAGAATGAAATTCCTTCATGCCAATTTTTTCTAAAGTAGCAAAAAGGGCTTTCCAATGAGGCTTTACTTGACCGTTTGCTCCCAAGATTTCATCATAAGAATTAATTTCCTTTTGATAGGACTGAAGTAAATTAGGAGATATATCTGTAATCATTGCTCATTGGTTGTAAATGAAGTATTTTAAAATTTATTAAAATTAAGGTTTTTGTAGCTAAACATTATACTGTTGGCTATAAATTTCGATTTGTAGGAGTCAATAAGCTTTCAGATTAATTATGAATCACTTCTTTCGGTTTTAGTAAATCATATCCTTCTAAAAGAGAAGTTTTAGATACTTAGCGTAATCAATCCTTTCAAAAAGTCGCAAAATCCCGCAAAAAAGATAGATTTACGAATCTCAGAGATAGTTTATACAAACAAAAAATCCCTTCCAGCGGTTGAAAGGGATTTTGGATAAATGATTTTTAAAAAACAACTCTTAGCAATCGCAAGATTTTACTTTTGCTTTCCAGTTGATATAATATGCTGAAGCAATTAATAAAGCTCCTATGCTACCTGTGATAAATTCAAAACTTTCTCCTAACCAAAGTACTTCGGTTAACTTAATAAGTAAACTCCCATTCAAGAGTAAAAGAGGAATAGTATTTAAGTGTTTTCTATAGTCTATCCACAAGATAATTCCTGCTAACAAAATACTTCCACCAATAAACCATAATTCCCAAGAATGGTCAGCGATTAAGCTTCCACCCAAAAATGGAATGAGCGTAATAAGTACTGGAGTAGCTATGCAATGTATCGCACAAAGAATAGAAAGGTAAAAACCAACCTTTTCTATTTTTAAAGTATGACGATGTGTATGTTCCATTGTTGTAATCATGTTGCAAAAATAATACAATGCAACGTCATTGCAAATAAAATGAACGTTTTTATTCTTAATAAAGAAAATTTCATAAATGAGAATTTAAAATTTCTGTATCATCGACCAATGAAATTATTTTATTGACTTCTCAGAAAGCTTAATACGACTTTATAAGAGTATAACTTTTTATTAATCAGTTGTTTATCCTTTATTTTTTGCCTCTGTAAAATTCTTTTTAAAGAACAAAATTTTGATTCAAAATAGTAACTTAATTTTTAGTTTTCATTTTGAATCTACAAATTTAAAAACTAATTTTATAGTTATATAGCTAAGCATTTAAAAGACAAATAATGACTAGACTTTACTACTCACTATTATTGACATTCATCTGCATGAGTTTTGGGAAAGCTCAGTCGGATATTGAATCTCAAAATTTGATTCGTCAATATCAATATGAAAAAGCAATTGGTATTTTGAAAGATTGTCCAACGATTCCTTGTCGCCTAGATTTAGCTTTTTGTTTGGTGAAAGTGGGAAGAATAAAAGAGGCAATTGAAAACTATCAATCTGCCTTAGAGAAAGAACCAGCCAATACTTTGGCGATGATGAGTTTGGCTAGCCTTTATGAAAAAAGTAATAAATTATTTTTGGCCAAGAAAATATATCAAACTTTATTGAAAATTGATTCTACAAATGCTTTCGTTTATAAAAGCTACGCAACAATTTGTTTAAAGTTCTCAGAAGATTCTCTGGCGAAGATTTATTTCAAAAAATCAATTTCAATCAGTCCAACAGATATAGAAAGTATTGTAGAATTAGGACGACTATTGGTGAAATCAGACAGTATTCCAGAAGCTCATAAATTGATAAATCAAGGAATGCTTTTAGATACAACTTATATCGCACTTTGGCATTTAAAAGCCAGAGCAAATTATCGAGAAAGTAATTTTAAACCAGTGGTTACATCTATCAAAAAAGCAATGGCTTTGGGCGATACTACGATTAGTTATCAGCAATTGTTGGGTTACTCTTACTTTTATTTAGATAGTATTCCGCAGTCAATTGCTTGTTTTGAAAAAGTTTTATCAGTAGAAATTGAATCAGAACCAGCCTTTTTTTACCTTGGTTTATGCTATACAAAACTTAAAAAAGAAGATAAAGCACTGGACTACTTTCAACAAGCTATTAATGCTGGATTATCGGATGATTTACCTAAATATTATGAAAGAATAGGTTTTATCGACGAAAAGAATGCCCGATATAATACCGCAATTGATGCTTATCAAAAAGCATGGGAGTATTCTGCAAAAGACGATTACTTATATTTGATTGCTAGAGTAAATGATTGGAAATCAATAAATAAAACAAAAGTTTTGAAGTTATATAAACAGTATCTTTCATCAAAAAATAAAAAAAATACAGAATACATTACTTTGGCAACAGGAAGAATTAAAGAATTGGAGGCTGCTAAAGATGCAAAAGTAAAACCTTAGAGAATTTACATTTTATAAACACAAAGCGGTAACTCTTTCGGGTTACCACTTTTTTGCTTTTCCTGTACGACTTGGAAAGTCGTAGTACAATTTTATTCTGCTATCAATCTATCATAAACATCTTTTGATACTTCAAATACAGTTCCATGACGAAGTCCTTTTGGAAAAACGGCTTTATCAGAAATATCCTCCCAAGTTTTATAATCTTTAGAACGGATAGCACCATATTTATGCTCAGTGTATTTATCAAAATAAACATAAGTATATTCACCAATTTTCACACTTGTTGGTCCTTCTGCCCAGTATTTTCCAGTGATTGGTGCGGATACTTCAGTTGGATATGGGCCTTCTGCTTTTTTAGAACGAGTAATTCTAATATTCTTTTCTGCTGGTTTTGGATTTTCGTTTTTCACAAACATATAAAACCATTTTCCATCTTTTAAAATCGTAGCATCAATTGCACTGAAAGTAGGATTGAAAAACATTTTAGTTTCAGTGAAAGTCTTGAAATCACGAGTTTTTACATAATAAATTCGGTGATTCAAACCTTTTTCACGCTCAGTTTCTCCAATTTCTGAATGTCTTCCTGGAATGGTTGTTGCCCAAAAAATCAAATAATTTTTTGTCTTTTTATCATAGAATACTTCTGGAGCCCAAGCATTTTTAGCAGTTGGTTCATGTTCCATTACAGGAATTGCCTGTTGTTCCGACCAGTTGATTAAGTCTTTAGAAGAAGCATAACCAATAATTCTATCATTCCAGCCACTTGTCCAAACCATTTTAAATTCGCCATCAGCTCCTTGAATAATGCAAGGGTCACGCATTAATTTATCTTTACCAACAGCAGGTTTCAAGAAAGATTTTCCATTTTTTACAACATTCCAAGTTAAACCATCTGTACTTGAAGCGAAATGTAATCCATCTTGTCCGTTATCAACGAAGTAAGAAAACAATAATACTTTGTCTTGAGCCTGTGTTTTTGAATAAACAATTGTAAAGAAGAGTACTAAATAAAAGATACTTTTTTTCATGTTGTGTAATAATGCTAAAGGTTAAAAAAGGCTTTTTATGTATTCAACCGTGAGGTTTTGATAATCGTTTAGAAACAATTTGATATTTGAAAATGCTTCAAATTCAGTTTTATCGTGCGTAGTTGTTAAGATAATTGTTTGACAACCCGCATTTATAGAAGTTTTAGCACCAGTTGGAGAATCTTCAAAAACTAGGCTTCTATCCAATGAAACGCCTAACTCTTTTGCTACTTTTTCAAATACTTCTGGATCGGGCTTGCCTTTATTGACTAAACCAGAATGTACAACAGAAGTAAAATAATGGCGAATTCCTAAATTATCCAATACGAAATCTACATTTTCGGCAGGTGCTGCGCTACCAATTCCTAAGGGAATATTAGCCGCTTTAGCTTCGTCTAAAAATGCTTGGAGTCCATCAATTAAACGAAGTTCATCTTTAAATACTGCTCGATATTGCTCTTCTTTTTCAAAAGAAACTTGGTAGCGTTCTTCTGGAGTAAAACGATTTGGAAATAATCTTTCAATGATTTCCTCATTTTTCCCATGACAACGTTCTTTTACTTCTTCAAGACTTAAATCAAGTCCTAATTCTTTTAATTTTAATTGCCAGGCACGGTGATGAACCATCATATTGTCCACCATTGTGCCATCCATATCGAAAATAAATGCTTGCATGATTGTCTTTTTACTGTAAATGATTAATATTTTTTGAGGAAAATCTAATGAAAATATAAATCGTGTAAACTTAACACGATTTATTGAGTTGAACAAAATCTTGTATGTTTTTCAGAAAATGAAAAAGCAACAACTAAGGAGAATTTCCTCTGTTGTTGCTTTTTTCAATGTGTTAGCGGAAAGTATTAATTTCTACCTTTATAGGTTGGCTTGTCAATACTTGTGCTTCCGTAAGCTGGGCAATTATTTTTTCTTGCACAAGATGCTAAAGACAAAACTGCCAAAAAACCAATGATGATGCTAGCTTTTTTCATGATTAAAATTTGTATGTAAGTAGTAGTAAAGCGTTACTCTTACGTTAAATTACGAAATAAATAAATATTGTTTCGCAATTAATTAATTTCCAAAGATTTACGAGCTATAAACTCATTACTCAGAAAATCATTGTTCTACCATCGAAAGGTTTTCTGCCAATGTCAATTCATCTTGACTTAGGATAAATACTTTTTCTTCTTTGTCCTCTTTTTCTCCGTAGCCCAAAATCGTCATCATGCCTTCTTTACCTTGTTCGTCGGCAAAAAGGCGAGTTGTAATCGTTCCATTTTCTAATCTGTCCACAATTACGTGTTTTGGAGCAGGTATCAAACAGTGCTGAATACCACCATAACCGCCCAAGGATTCTTGATAAGCACCAGTATGGAAGAAACCTACAAACTGACGTTCTTGTCCTTCTTCAAAAATTGGTAAATACAAATCTGAACTGTGGGCTTCAGTATTATAGAAATCCATCGAGTCGCAAGTAAGTCCGCCTAAATTTACTTTTTGGTAAGGACTTCCCCAGTTATTCACTGGCAACATGATGTATTTTTGGTTCATTCCCCACGAATCTGGCAATTGAGTAATGAAAGATCCATTAATCATGTACCACAATTCTTTATCATTTTGTAACTTCTGGTCGATGATTTCGTATAAAACTGCACCACTTTCGCCAACCGTATAAGAACCAAATTCCGTAAACAAATTCGGAACAGGCACGTTACTTTTATTACAAATCCATGAAATTGATTCAACGATTTCGTCAATCATTGCTTGATAATCATAATTGAATTGCAAAGAAGTTTGGATTGGTAAACCGCCGCCTAAGTCGATAGAATCTAATTCAGGACAAACTTTCTTCAGTTCGCAATACTTATAAATAAAACGGCTCAATTCAGACCAATAATAGGCACTATCTTTAATACCTGTATTGATGAAAAAGTGTAACATTTTTAGTTTATAACGTTCGCTGTTTTGGATTTTGTTTTTGTACAATTCCATCACATCTGAGTAACGCAAGCCCAAACGAGAAGTATAAAAAGCAAAGTCAGGTTCTTCATCTGTAGCGATTCTGATACCCAAATTTACGGTTTCTGTCGTTACAAATTTATCATAAAAGTCAATCTCTTTAAGGTTATCCAAAATTGGGATACAATTAAAGCCTTCATTGATTAACTCGCTGATATACTGTGTGTAAAGGGGTAATTTATAGCCGTTGCAAAGGATATAATTCGACTTAGAAATCTTATTTTCTCTGTACAAATCACGAATAAGTGAAATGTCGAAAGCAGAAGATGTTTCGAGGTGAACATTGTGACTAAGAACCTCCTCAACAATAAACTTAAAATGGGAAGATTTTGTACAATAACAATAAGTATAATTTCCCTTATAGTTGTACTTTTTGATGGCGTTCTTAAACATCCTTTTGGCATTCTCGATATGCTCGCCAACTTTTGGTAAGTACGTAATTTTCAAGGGTGTACCATATTGCTGGATAATGTCCATAAGTGGAACATTATTGAACAAAAGTTCATTGTCTTGGTCAATGTTGAATTCCAAGGTTGGAAACTCAATGGTTTGGTCAATTAGGTCAATGTAATTTTTCATCCTACTGCGAAAAGCATAAATGCGGGGTTTTGATTAAAAATACTTATATCTTCGTGAAACTTAATCTCAGAAGTTTTATTTAGTAAAGATAAGTTTTCGTTGTTTGGTATTAACGAAAAGCTACAATAAAAAAGCGTGCAAAAGTGCAATAAAAGTATGACCTTTGCAAGCATAAAAATTGGATTTATTCTATATTTAACGTTCCGTTTTTAGAATTAGTTTCTACGGGGATTACTTTCCGTAAACAGGTTTCATGAAAAAAATACATTTTATTGCTATTGGAGGTGCTGCCATGCACAATTTAGCCATCGATTTACATAATAAAGGCTATCAAATAACAGGTTCGGATGATGAAATCTATGAGCCTTCAAGAACTTTGTTAGGCGAAAAAGGTTTACTTCCTGCCGAAATCGGTTGGTTTCCATCGAAAATTACTAGCGATTTAGATTGTGTAATTCTAGGGATGCACGCTCGTGTGGATAATCCTGAATTAGCCCAAGCCCAAGCTTTAGGCGTAAAAATCTATTCATATCCTGAATTTATTTACAGCCAAAGCTTGCACAAGCAGAGAGTTGTCATTGCGGGAAGTCATGGAAAAACGACCATTACTTCAATGATTTTGCACGTGTTGAAGTACCACAAACGCAAATTTGATTATATGGTTGGGGCAAGAATCGAAGGATTTGACACGATGGCAAGTTTGTCAGATGCTCCTGTCATTGTGATTGAAGGTGACGAATACTTATCCTCGCCAATCGACCGTCAACCTAAGTTTTTACATTATCATCCACACGTGATGTTGATGTCTGGTATTGCTTGGGATCATATCAACGTTTATCCAGATTTCAACGACTACGTACATCAATTTGAATTATTAGCTGACACTTTGCCCAAGGCAGGTAGCTTTATTTATGATGAAACAGATAAATTAGTCAATAAAATAGGGGAGAAGAACTTCGAGAGCGTTCGTAAATTTCCATACAAAGCTCATCAGCATAAAGTAAAAAATGGTAAAACATTCTTGATTTTACCTGATAAAAAAGAATTGGAAATTGAAGTATTCGGAGAACATAATCTAAAAAATTTGAATGGTGCAAAACTGGTACTTTCTCAAATCGGTATCGAAGAAGAGGAGTTTTACCAAGCAATTCCGTCTTTCAAAGGTGCAGCAAAACGTTTGGAATTAGTAGCCCAAAACGATGAAACAATCATTTATAAAGATTTTGCTCATGCTCCTTCAAAGGTAGAAGCAACCACCAAAGCCGTAAAAGCACAATTTCCGAATCGTAAATTAGTGGCTTGTTTGGAACTCCATACTTTCAGTAGCTTGAATAAAAACTTTTTGGGAGAGTACGTAAATAAACTGAATGCTGCCGATGTCGCCATCGTTTATTTCAGTCCGAAAACATTGGCACATAAAAAATTGCCAGCCATTACGCCCGAAGACATTAAGAGCCATTTCAATAATCCGAATTTATTAGTTTTTACCGAGCGTGATGCGCTGAAAGCCTTTTTATTAGGCGAGCGATGGCGTGGCTGTAATTTATTAATGATGTCGTCAGGTACTTTTGATGGACTTGACTTTAAAGAATTATCTCAAGGAATTTTACAATAAAATAACCTCACCCCCCAGCCCCCTCTCCTGTTGAGAGGGGGAGCTTAAACTTGGGAGTTTTCATTTTCTGCCAGATAGTCAATATTGTTGATAGCTGAAAATCTACTATTTAGTCAATGTGATTTAATGAAGGAAATTCTAACTCTAAAGTACCTCCCCCTCTCAGCAGGAGAGGGGGGCGGGGGGTGAGGTCTTTCGTTATATGAACCGTATTACAGCACTTTTTTCAGAAAAAAAGACTCATAATCTTAATGTTTATTTTACTGCTGGTTTCCCAAAAATCAATGATACAAAATTGATTTTGAAGTCTTTACAAGAAGGCGGAGCAGATTTAGTCGAAATCGGAATGCCTTATTCAGACCCTGTGGCGGATGGCGAAACGATTCAACAAGCTAACCAAGTGGCTTTGGATAATGGCATGACGGTAAAGCTTTTGTTTGAACAATTGGCGGGTATTCGTGAAGAAGGAATTACAGTACCTATTTTATTGATGGGTTATGTAAATCCAGTTTTACAATTTGGCGTAGAAGCTTTTTGTCAGAAATGTCAAGAAGTAGGCATTGATGGTTTGATTTTACCAGATATGCCAGCAAGCGTATATGAAGAAGAATATAAAGCCATTTTTGATAAGTATGGTATTCTGAATATTTTCTTGATTACGCCTCAAACCAGCGAAAGCCGAATCAGACATATCGACGAAATATCACATGGATTTATTTACATGGTTTCGTCGGCAAGTACTACTGGGGCAAAATCTGGTATTTCAGATGCACAAGAAGAGTATTTTGAAAGAGTAAATGCTATGAATTTGAAAAACCCAAGACTCATCGGTTTTGGTATTTCAGATAATGAAACCTTCAAAAAAGCATCATCCCATTCGGCAGGAGCAATTATTGGTAGTGCCTTTATCAAAATGCTAAGTACTTCCACAGATTTAGACGGCGATACAAAAGCCTTCGTAAAAATGGTAAAAGGACAGTAATTCGGTTTCCGAATCTGGTAATAAAAAAGCGTTGAAAACTTCCAATGGTTTTCAACGCTTTTTGTTTTAAGTGCCATTGCTCGTGTCTCCACGAGCATTTCACCAGTTTAATTGGCAAATCAACGAAATATTGCCCGTGATGACACGGGCAACGGCGTAGTTAATTAAATGCACAAAGCTTGAATTTAGCACTTCACTGTCATAGAAGCACGAAACCCCCGCTTTTGCGAAACGGCTGTTAGTGACTGCCTTTCTTGTCATACTATGAGTTTTCCTTTTAATAACGCTTCAGCAAATTCTTCTTTGTCAAGTTGATTTTTAAGAGTCAAAACATATGAGTATGGACTATTTCTCTTTGTTTTTTGATATTCAATTCCTTTAAGTGTCAATTTACCTGCTGCAACTGCTACAAGCCCAACTCCTGCAACAACCCAACCAAGTCCAGAGGCAAATGATGGAACGGAAAGAGCCATTAACGTTAGTCCAGTGTCAATTTTTAATGATTTATAAATTCCTTCAATATCTTTTGTCGCTCGTTCAATTGCGTCTTTTCTGAAATGAAGTGCATCTTTAAGAGACTGTTCATCCTGTATTTGATATAAATCTTTTACAAGTTCATTAATGTTCAAATAAAATTGTTGACGTTCGTCCTTAAAGTTTTTTCTAAATTCAATAATTTGTTTTGATGTTATGGCTTCAATATTCTTTGGAATTACTGATTGAATTACCATTGATGCCAATGTCTCGCTTATGTCATTGGTTACTCTTTCTTTTTGGGCTTCTCTTACTATTGATTGAAAATTTGGGTCGTCTGAAACAATTGGCATTGATTTATTTGTGGCAATACAATTTGCAAGTCTCGACATATATAATGCTCCTGTAATTGAGTCAAACTCTATCCAGTCTTCAAACTCAAGAGAGAATTTTTTTACTGGTAAATTCAATCTTGGAAGTTCTTCTAAAAGTTCTCTACCCATCTTCATCACGTGAATAAAATATGTGTCTGTCGGTTTTACAAATTGGGAAACTCTCTGAAATATTTGCTTTCGTTTGTTTTCGTCTGATAGTTCTGTTCTTGCATACTCTATAAATTCGTAAGCAATTCGGTCAGCATAATATCCAGGTCTTACACTTCTAACGAACAAATTTTCCTCACTTGTTGCGGTGTCATTAATTCTCTCTATTAAATCTACCTCTTCTAATAAGTCATCACTTGGAACAATTCTGTCTATTCCGTCATAATACAATGCGGCAAATTTCAACCAATTATGGTCGTGGAAATTAATGTGAGGATAGTATAAGGCTCGTCCAAATGGTATTGTCATTGTTGTCGTTATTTAAGGTTGCCACTAACGAATATATAACCGCCATAAACTATAAAAACATAGCCTTATGTCAGTTATATTACATATATCTGAACTCGTTAGTAAGTCCACACTCTACTAAAACTAAGTATTTATTTCTAAATATCCAATCTGTTTTTATTTGGTTAAAACGTCACAAAATTTTGTGCCATTGCTCGTGTCTTCAAGAGCATACAAATCAACAAAATATTGCCCATGATGACACGGGCAACGGCGTAGTGAATAGCCATCATCATTTAGATACATGTCCATTTCATTTAGTGAATAGCCATTTTCATTTATATATATGTCAATTACATTTAGTGAATAGCTATCATCATTTAGATATAAGCTTATTTCATTTAGTGAATAGCCATTTTCATTTAGATATATGTCTATTTCATTTAGTGAATAGCCATTTTCATTTAGATATATGTCAATTACATTTAGTGAATAGCCATTTTCATTTAGATATATGTCAATTACATTTAGTGAATAGCCATTTTCATTTAGATATATGTCCATTTCATTTAGATATATGTCCATTTCATTTAGTGAATAGCCATCATCATTTAGATATATGTCCATTTCATTTAATGAATAGCATTATCACTTAGATATATATTGCCCATGATGGCAAGGGTAGGGGCGTAAGTTATGCCATGAGTTGTCTATCTAAAAACAAAAAAGCGTTGAAAACTTCAAATGGCTTTCAACGCTTTTTTTGTTTTACCAAGCTATCGTAACAGCTCCTTGCTTTTTGAGTTTTCCTCTTTCTGGGAAATATTCTGCTGTATAAGTAATTTCCCAAACGAATGAATCTGGTTTTTGTAATACACCTTTGTACTTACCATCCCAACGGTCTTCAGGAAGTTTTGAAGTAAATAATAATTCTCCCCAACGGTTATAAATCTTCAAGTCAAAATCTTTAATATGTGCAGTGAAAACCTGAAATGAATCATTTTGGAAGTCGCCATTTGGGGTAAAAATATCAGGCACTAAAATACTTGGCTCACATCTATCCACGACGTTCGTACTCGCACGACTCGTACAGCCTAGCGTATTAGTTACTTCTACCGTATAAATTCCAATATTTGATACTGAAATCATTTGACTTGTTTGTCCACCCGGAAGCCAACGATAGGTTTGTCCAGCACCAGAACCAGCATCAAGATTAATTGGCAACGCATCTGGCACGCACAATGGTATTTCAGATTTTAATGGAATAAATGGTGAAGGCAATAAACGAATTACAATATCATCCGTCGTTCTACAATTACCTAAATTGGCATTTAATGTAAAACGTCCTTGTTGAGTAGGATAAATAATATTAGTTGTTTGTCCAGTATTCCAACGATAAGTAACACCTGTTTCAAGATTTGTACCGATGAAATCTATGCCATTTCTACAAACATCTCTGTCGGCACCTAAATCAACTTTGGGCGATTGTGAAATTGTAATCGTTCTAGCAACTTTGCCAACACAACCATTTGCACCTGTTAGTTCATAACGAACATCATCATTTTGTGCCAATGACGGAGGAGTATAAAGTCCATTAGAACTAATATTTGAACCAAACCAAGTACCAGTTGCTGGACTAGCAGTAAATTGAACAGGACGAGTTCCAGTACAAATTTCGTTTGGAACATTTACATTAATCACAGGAAGGGGCTTGAACGAAACTAACGAATTAGCTTTACTGATACATTTACCTGTGAAATCAATAACAGTAACTGAATAAATACCTGCCTGCGTTACATTAATGCTAGGCGTTGTTGCACCAGTATTCCACAAAATTGAACCAGCAGTATTAACGGCTTGGAGTACAATTGTTTGTCCCAGACATTCAATTGGTGGTCTTGAAATCGTTGTTACTGTTCTTGGTCGTACCGCAATTATCAGCGGACTTTCGATATGCTTACAACCTGAAGCATCTTCTAATTCCAAAGTATATGTTCCAGCCCCCAATCCATTTATTAAGTAATTTCTTGATGAAACTAATATTGAACCAACTGAGCCACTTTTAATCGTTACATCAGGATTACCGTTAATCTTCAAATCAAAAGTAATTGGCTGAATTCCACTATTTGCATTCACCGTAAAAGCTATTGAGCCATCGTTCAATACATCACAATAAGTATCTGTTGGTCTAACTACAATGTTTGGTTTGGTATTGCCCAATGCCAATAAAGGAATATTAAACGTTGTATCACAGGCAATTCTACTTTGAATGGTCACTCGATAATTGCCAGCATCCAAACCTCTGATTGAGTTTCTACTTTGTCCAGCGATAAGTACACCATCTTTGTACCAAACAAAAGTATAAGTATCAGTTGGCGATAAGCTTTGAATGGCAATTTGCCCATCTCTGATATTACAATTACTTGGCAATGTTTTATTAACTACAAAAGTTGGTTTGGGCAATGCACTAACCACAACTTGGTCTCTTACTTCACAATTGGTTGTACTTTCTTTAACGATTACAGAATATGTTCCCGGACGAACCACTACGATACTTGGTGTTGTTTGTCCAGTATTCCATAAATAAGTACTTGTAGGGCTACTACCTGCATTACTTGCTGATAAAGTAAAAGAAGAATTTTGGCAGATAGTTGTATCTGCTGGAAGATTAAAAGGTTTTGCCGAAAAGAGATTTACCTTCACAGAATCTTCTGCAATACAACCATTTTTCTCTACAAACACAGTGTACTTCCCAGACCTTGTTGCTGTTAAAGTACTCAGCGTATCTCTTGGTAAATAACTACCGTCAATCAACCAAAAGTAGCGACTATCAGGAAGCGTATTTCCTGCATTTAACGTAGTTGTATTCTGGCAAAGATTAATATCATTGCCTAAATCTGCATTGGGAATGGCAAATATTTCAAACTCTTGCGGGGGAAGTAAAGTATCGCTCAAACATTTATTTCCCATACTTACAAAAACATAGTATTTCCCAGGAGTATCGAACGTATAAGTTACTTGTAAGCCTGTATCGCCCGCCCCGCCTGATTTTTGATAGACTGCTCCAGCAGGTAAGGTATATTTCCCTGTCCGAGAGTCGGGCTGTGGAGGAGTACCTCTATAAAAGTACCAATCCGTTTTAGTATTTTTAAAAGTCTCTCCTTCGCAAAGATGATTCGTCTGGAAAGTAGAAGGTGAACCAAAGCAAGTATCCGAAGCCATAATACCTACTCCAGAGTTTCTAGTAATCACAACTGTTGCAGTAGTTGGCAAACCCAATTGACTGGTTTTTCCATTTAAACTAAAGGCATCTCTTTGATAATAAGCTGTATCTATTTTTACTTTACTGGCATTGGTATAAGAAACCGTATCGTTCGGTAATTTTATCACACCCAAAGTATCACTTCCTTGTACGGCTAAGTAAATTCTTCCGTCTGGGCCTAATTGAACAGAGCCGTAATACTCTTTTTTAGAGGAATCTAATGTGACTTTAGATTTTGCTAAAGACACAGAATCTCCTTGCGTTAAGTCATAACGTAATAAAGATGAGTATGTACCCGGTTTTTTAATGGTATCAGCTTTCATCGTCACAAATAGCGTTCTGCTATCTGGTGAAAACTCAACACCATAAACGGTTGGTGGGGCTGGACCTAAGTCAATTGTTTTTTTATTGGTAATTGCACCAGTGGAATCTGCAAAATCATATAATTCTACAAGGTTTCTTGTTCCTCCAGGAATGGCAATGGCTAATTTGGTCGCATCTTGTGAGACTTTTAAATACCCTTGTGCTTTTTCTGGAGAATCTATCGTTGAACCAATATCAATGGTTTTTGAAATAGAAATTCCATTTTTAGTAACACGATACATTCTGTATGTATTGTTACTATAATCATGAGAAATTACCCAATAAGTAGAGTCTTTTTTAACAAAAGTCGAGATAAGGTTTTCGGTAGATGAAACATCATCTAAAGGCAAGTTTTTAGCAATTACTTTTCCTTTGCCTTCATTCAATCGAATATCAACAATCGAATAAGTTAGTTTCTTCTCGCCATTGATTTCGGTTGTCGTAAAAATATAATAATAAGACTGACAGCCCTGACAACTAGGCTGAGGCACAATTACGGCAGATTGTGTTGAAAATGAACTTCCCTTCAAGGTGTCAGTCGGAAAAACTGCTTGCATTTCCGTCCCATCTTTATCATATACTTTTCGTCCGTCAGTATAAAACAGTAAATTGCCATTTTGGTCAGCGATAGATGAAACTCCTTCTACCGTATTTAATTTACCTTCAGTATCAGCCGTAGCTGAACCGTTTGAAAATTTAATACCAGCATTATTACCAAAGTACCAAGAGGTTTCGGCAGGTTTTGGCGGTGGCGGAATACAAAGCTGAACATTGATTTTATTTTGAGCAGAACAACCCGTAATAGGGTCAGTTACTTGTACCGAATAACAACTGGTAGTATCTGCTACAAGTGTTTGAGTAGTTTGACCTTTAGGAAACCAAATGTATTCATATTGTGGTTGGGCTCCTCCATTAGGGTAAGGGTTCAATGTAAGAACATCTCCATTACAAATAGTAGTATCTTGCTGTGAAGGAGTTTGTCCCAAAAAGAAAGCTTGCGGTGGTGCAAAAATTTCAAAGGTTTTGGTATAAGTAACTGGTACACCATTTTCAGTACGAACAAGTGTCACGGTTTTTGTACCTGGAGTAGTGTATAAGTGTGCTGGATTCCTCAGTGTGGAAGTATTTTTTAGAGTACTGGCTGGGTCACCGAAATCCCAACGCCAAGCTGAAGCTGGAGTGGCAACCAAATCTTTAAAAATAGTTGCCGCTGTAGTATCTGAACATTCTGATAAACAAGTTTTTGCTACACTGAATTGAGCATGAGCCGTATTTGACCATGCCCATGTTAAAAAAACAAAGGTGATGAGCAAAAAAAATCGTTGTATGCTACTAATTCTAAACATTCTTTCGTTATAAAAAATGAAAATACTCTTTGCTTCCGATATAGACAGCTATTACACCTAAAAGGTTGGATGTTAAAATACTTATTAAAAATATTGATTTTAATGAAAAAATCTTCTTTAAATTTAGGCTCTTCTACATTAGACTTTATCACGGTTTAAGTTGTAGTATTATTCTTTGTAAGAAATCAGCGATATTTAATAAGCATTTTCTACTATAAATACAGTTTCTCCATTGATTTTACAGAGATAAATAAATTTCCACTGTACTGTTTTGTCATTAACAAATAAACCGTGATAAGGTCTATTAACATAAACAAAACCATTTGCTCCGTCTATGAGTTTTAAAAAATGATTTTACGATAGAGGTATTGATTATATCAACGTAATTTAGAGGAGTATAGCACTTTTTTTAACGAAATTTACTGTTTAAAATTATAGGAAACATTAAATAGTACAGGTTCGTGTTGGTAAAGTACATTTTGGGGCTAATTGTTTTTTGGATAAAAATATCTTACTAATATTTAACAGTATGATTAATCGTTGATGAAGATACTCATAACCATTCCTAATTCCATGTTAAAAAGAAGTTTTCTGTTCATATTGGGTATTTTATCTTGGTCTTTTTTTGCAGAAGCTCAAGATCCACAATATTCACAGTTTTATGCAGCGCCCATGTTTTTAAATCCTGCTTTTGCGGGTTCTGCCAAAGCTCCAAGAGTAAGTTTAAATCATCGAAATCAATGGCCTTCATTAAGTGCTAATTTTGTTACTTCATCGCTTTCTGCTGATTTGTATTTGGAAAAACTGAATAGTGGCGTTGGCTTATTACTTACTTCCGACCGTCAGTTTACCAATTTAACTACGACAGATATTGGTGCTATTTACTCTTATCACCTCAAACTAAGTGATGGTTTAAGAGCCAACTTGGGTGTTCAAGGTTCGTATGTAACCCGTGGCGTAAATTTTGCAGATTATACTTTTGGCGACCAAATTAACACTTATTTAACCACTGGAGCATATCCACGTTACTCTTCTGATCAAATTTTGCAAGGAGGAAATAATCTTACCCCACAATTAAAATACTGGGATTTTTCATCGGGTGCAATTGTTTATGGAGAACAATTTTGGGTTGGAGCATCGGTTCATCATATCAATCAGCCGAATCAATCTTTTTCAAATCAAAATGCTGTTTTACCTGTTAGAATTGGTATTCAAGCAGGTTTTAATATTCCTTTGGATGATTATATGTTAGGAAATAATTTGGGAGATGCCGTTGATAGAGAGAAAAGTATTACGCCTGTGGTTCATTATCGACGTCAGGGACAATCAGACCAATTAGATGTTGGTGCGTATTTAACTTATTCGCCGATTGTGATTGGAGCTTGGTATAGAGGTATTCCGATAAAAACCTATAAAAAAGATAACACAAGTATCATTAGTCACGATGCTTTGGTGTTTTTGGTCGGTTATCGACAAGATAATTTTTCGATAGGTTATAGCTACGATGCCACGATTTCAAGACTAAGTTCGACTGGCGGAGCACATGAATTATCCCTTTCATATACTTTCAGCGATTTAATTCAACCTAAGCGGAATGTCCGCCCAAGAAAAGGCGAATTAAAGTGTCCGAAGTTTTAACAAAAAAGCCATCAAAATTGATTTTACTCAACTTTTGATGGCTTTTTTATTAGAATTTAGTTGATTGATTACTCACCCAACTTCTTATAACGAATACGTTTTGGTGTAGCATCGTTACCTAAACGTTTTTTACGGTTTTCTTCATAATCAGAGAAGTTACCTTCAAACCAATATACTTGCGAATTTCCTTCAAAAGCTAAAATGTGCGTTGCAATTCTATCTAAGAACCAACGGTCGTGGGAGATGACTACCGCACAACCACCAAAGTTTTCAAGGGCTTCTTCTAAGGCACGTAAAGTGTTAACGTCCAAATCGTTGGTAGGCTCATCTAACAAAAGTAGGTTTGCACCTTCTTTCAGCATCATCGCCAAGTGTACACGGTTACGCTCACCACCTGAAAGGTTACCAATTTTCTTTTCTTGGTCAGCTCCGTTAAAATTGAACTTACTTACATAAGCACGAGCATTTACTTGTTTCCCGCCTAGCATTGTATGTTCTGTGCCACCAGAAATAGTTTCAAAAACTGATTTCTCGCCTTTTAATTGGTTATGTTCTTGATCTACATAAGCCATTTGTACGGTTTCACCTACTTCAAATGTTCCAGCATCTGGCTGTGCTTGTCCAGTAATCAATTTAAATAAGGTTGTTTTACCAGCACCATTTGGTCCGATTACTCCAACAATACCCGCTGGCGGTAAAGAAAAAGTAAGATTATCAAACAATAACTTATCGCCATAAGCTTTCGTTACATTGTTTACTTCAATTACTTTATTACCTAATCGTGGACCCGCTGGAATGAATAATTCTAATTTATCTTCTTTCTGACGGTTTTCTTCCGACATCAATTTATCGTAAGCTTCTAAACGTGCTTTAGATTTTGCCTGACGTGCTTTTGGTGCCATGCGTACCCATTCTAATTCACGTTGTAAAGTTTTCTGACGACGAGATTCTGTCTTTTCTTCTTGTGCTAAACGATTTTGTTTTTGCTCTAACCAAGAAGAGTAATTTCCTTTCCACGGAATACCTTCGCCACGGTCTAATTCTAAAATCCAACCCGCTACGTTATCTAAGAAGTAACGGTCGTGCGTAACGGCAATTACCGTTCCTTTGTACTGACGAAGGTGTTCTTCTAACCACAAAACCGATTCAGCATCCAAGTGGTTGGTAGGTTCATCTAATAAAAGTACGTCTGGTTCTTGTAATAATAAACGACACAAAGCCACACGACGTTTTTCACCCCCTGAAAGATTAGCCACGTTGGCATCAGAAGGCGGACAACGTAAAGCGTCCATTGCTCTTTCTAAACGAGTATCCAATTCCCAAGCATTGAAGTGGTCAAGTTTTTCTTGTACTTCGCCTTGGCGTTCTAATAATTTATCAAAATCAGCATCTGGGTCGCCAAAAGCTTCGTTGATTTCATCGAATTCTTTCAATAAAGCTACAATTTCTGCAACGCCTTCTTCTACTACTTCTTTTACCGTTTTTGTTGGGTCGAGTTCAGGTTCTTGTTCCAACATTCCTACAGAATAACCAGCCGAGAATACAATGTCGCCAGTGTAGCTTTTGTCTTTACCAGCAATGATTCTTAAAAGAGAAGATTTCCCTGAACCGTTAAGACCTAATACGCCGATTTTAGCTCCGTAGAAAAATGATAAGTAAATATTTTTGAGAATTTGTTTTTGGGGTGGAACGGTTTTAGAAACACGCTCCATAGAAAAAATAATTGTTTCCTGACTCATTGGGTTAATTTATCGTTTAATGTAATTAGTTGTCGTTTTTATAAAAATTAATAGAATGATTTTGTTCTGAAAATAAAACCTTAATCATTCATTCAAAGATAGTATTTTTAATTAAAGCCTCCTTACCTTTCTTGTGCGGTAGCTTAATTATGAGGCTAAAATTCATGAATTTAGGGCTGTAATGTGCTTAAAGATTTTTTTAATAAATAATTTAATGGTTTTGAGTGCAATTAATATTCAATTATCGTTTATTTTGGGCTTGATTTATGCACTAAAATAAAAATTTACAGAATACATGGATTATGTGGATAAATCATTAGATTTTTTGCTGAAAATCAGTAAATTGCGGAAAATTTAGGTGTTAGAGGAGTTTTCATTTTCAAAATTTGTTAATTTTAGAATTTTGAAATTATTTTCAATCAGAATCGTTTCATAACAAATAAGTAAAATAGAATTTTAAACAATCACAAAACTACTAAAATAAATTCAACCTAAACCATGAATCTCTTAGAGTTATGAGCCTTGCCAGACACTCTAATCATGTAATGTAAACCAATGGAAAATACAATTAAGAACTCCGCCGACTATGGCTATTGTAAAGATGGTAAGGTCTATTTAAAAGGATATTCAGAATATCCAGAACGTCAGATTGGTGTTGTTAGAAACACAGAAGAGGAGGCCCTACAATATTTTGTGAATCGTTTTACGATTGCTGAAAATAAAGTATCCTTACTTTTTGAGCAAGTAGAAGAAGCTCAGAACAAAGGCTCTTATCTTACCAAACTACTTCAACTTCGCAAAAATCTCGTAGAATTTGATGGCTTAGGAAATTTTATGCCCTTGCTTGAACGCTTGGATGGCTTAGAATTAGAACTAAGAGAGCTTATTTTGCACAACCAAATCAAAAATCTTGAAATTAAAAGAGCTTTGATTGAAGAGTTGAGAGAAGCAAGCAAGAATGAAGATTGGGCAGTAACTACGGAAACCATCATGGAAATTAAAACCAAATGGTTGAAGACAGGTCCTGTTGATAAATCTTTACAAGATGGCGTTGAAGAAGAATTCAATGGCATTGTAGATGATTTCTTCGTAAGACGTCGTGAATATTATGCTGAGAAAAACCGCATCATCGACGAAAAACTAGCTACACTTCAACGCATTGTTGATGAAGCTCGTAATTTACGTTACGAAAAAGACGTAGATGCTGGTTTCCTTAAAATCAAGGATTTGCAACGTGAATGGAAAACCATTAGTCAGGTGCCGCCTAAAAAGCAAAGCCAACTTTGGAAGCAATTCAAACGTTCAAGCGATTTCTTCTTTGAGCGCTACAACCGTGAAAAAGGAATTGTATCAACACCAAGAGTTGATCCTAGAGTACAGCAAATGAAGGATATGACTACTGAATTAGAAGGTTTGTTCAAACAACAAGATTTGATTCCACAAACTTCTGAAAAGGCAAAAGGATATTTAGTAAAATGGAAAGAGTTATCTGCTCTTGCTAAAAATGTTGATAGAAGTATTGCTGAACGTTTCAGAAATATCTGCGATAAGATTTTCGAAATGAATTACTTGTTGAGAGTAATTAGCTATCGTCATCCAGCTTTACATGAAAAACCAAGAATTGAGCAATTGAAAATCATGATTAATCAAATGGATTACATGACTAAAAAAGAGAAAAATGAATTGGATTCATTCATCTCTGATGCCAATTACAATGGTCAAATGGGAGATAAATTGGTGATGAATAAAATCAATACTCAAAAACGTAAAATCTCGATGAAAGAAACATTATTAATTGAATTCAAGAAAGAACTTGAAATTTTGTTAGATCAATAGCTTTCTGTGAGATTTTAAGATAGAAGATTCAAGACAAAAGATTTGTTTATGAATCATATCAAATGAAAAAAGCCTTCTGATGGAAATCGGAAGGCTTTTTTCGTAGCACGAGTTTTCAACTCGTGAGCTATTATTATATTTTACGAGTTGGAAAACGTACTACTGTTGTTTTTCAATTGATTTATAAACAACATCCATTACTTTTCGTCTGATTTTCAGTGCATTAATTTTATTGTTACTTGCCGAAGGATGTACTCTGTTTGAAAGGAAAATGAAAACCAATTCCTTTTCTGGATCTACCCAAACTAAAGTGCCCGTATAACCTGAATGTCCATAAGAACTTGGCGAAACGGAAGCCGAAATATAATTACTTTCGCCATCTGCGGGAAGTTTATCCCAACCCAAAGCCCTTTCACTTTTTGAAGAAATACTTGTTGTAAATACTTGGATAGTTTCTTCGCTAAAGAATTTCAGCTGATGAATACTTCCTTTTTCAAGATTCATCTCAAATAATTTCACTAAGTCTGAGGCTGAACTAAACAACCCTGCATGACCCGAAACGCCACCTAACATGGCTGCGGTTTGGTCTTGAACAGTTCCTTGTAATTCTTTTCCTCGAAAAAGTCTATCATTTTCAGTAGGTGCAATTTTGGCTTTTTCTATTTTTTTCAAAGGGTTAAACCCTGTTGTTTTCATGCCTAAAGGTTCATACAAATATGAATTTGTAAAAACATCCAAACTTTGCCCAAGTATTCTTTCCACAAGATGTTGCATAATCATCAAACCCAAGTCGCTATAAACATAGCTAAAACTTCCGTCTTTATCTCGTTTATTGATTAATGGAGATTTGATAACCCATTTCCAAACAGAATCTCGGATGGCATTTTTGGCAAACATGCCTTCGGCTACTTCTAATGGATATTCTAGGGATTGCGTATCGTTATAATATTCTTTTTTCCAGCCTAAAGGAATACGTGTTTTTTCCCAAAAAGGAATGTAAGCAACCAATCCTGCTTGATGCCAAAGAACATCACGAATTGTCATGTTTTCCTTGTTTGTTCCTCTGAGTTCTGGAAGATAAGTAACGATTTTTTCGTCTAAGGCAATCTTCTTTTGGTCGTAAAGGTACATTACAGCTTGAAGTGTCGCCGATACTTTTGTGACTGAAGCTAAATCATAAACTGTTTGATTCGACACTGGCGGACTTGTTAATTCATAAGCAAGCTGCCCATAGTTTTTATTCAGAATGATTTTTCCTTTTCTGGCAACTAATACTTGGCAACCCGGAAATACTTTCTGACTGATGGATGAAGCAATAATTGGGTCGATGCCTTTGAGTACTTCTGGATTCATTCCAACGCTTTCTGGCGAGGCTTTTTCTAATTGTCCTTGTCTTTTAAGCGTAATTCCATCGCCAGCTTTGTACAAGTTTTCTACAGAAACAGGTAATTTACCAACCGCTGGAATTTGTCCAAAAAGTACTTTTGCCATTGCCGAATAAGCGGCATCGTCGTCTTCATAACCACAAACTACATTAGATACTTCTGGAAAATATTTTAAACTATAAGGATTCCCGAATACGCAGACTACTACATTGGCAGTTTTCTTCTCAAGTCGTTTGATAAAATCTTGTACACCAAAACTCAAATCTAATCTGCTCGCAGACTTTTTATTGATATTATGAACACTTAGAATAACGGTTTGGGTTGAATCTACATTTTTTAATACTTCGTTAAAAAAGCTTTCATCGTTTTTATTTACACTTGAATACTGTGGCATCGAAGTAAATGAAGTCAATGTTTGTTGAAAGCGATTGTTCGAAGCAATGTCTAAACTAACCGAAACCAATTTGTTATTTTCAGTTGAAAGCGGTAAAAGCTTTCTTGTATCTTTTACGATGGTAATCGCATTCTCGAATAATTCTTGCTTGATTTGCTGTGCTTCTGGCGTATGTAATTCTTGATATAAATTATTAGTTTCTATGTATTTGAATTGATTCAAACCGACCCAATATTTAGCATGAAGTATTTTTTTAACACGGTTATCTATTTCAGATTGTAGAATTACGCCTGATTGAATGGCATCTTTAATTTTATTAATGCCTTCTGGAATATTTTCGGAGTACAACAAAATGTCATTTCCTGCAATAAATGCCTGTAAATCAATTTCTCCAGAAGATACCCCTTTGCCACTACGAACACCTTTCATATTCAAGGCATCAGTAATTACCAAGCCTTTGAAACCCATTTCTTTTTTTAATAAATTGGTAATGATACTTTGTGACAGCGTAGCTGGACGCCAATCATAAAAAGGAATTTGTAGGTGACCAACGATAACACTTTTGATAGAATCTTCGATAAGTTGTTTGAAAGGAACTAACTCAATATCGTGCATACGTTCGAAACCATACGATACTTGTGGTAAAGTAAAATGCGAATCGCTATGGGTGTCGCCATGACCTGGAAAATGTTTGGCACAAGCTAGAAGTTGATTGTTCTGCATGCCTTTCATGTAAGCACTACTTTTAGCGGCAACATTTTCGGGAATTTCGCCAAAAGAGCGAAAGCCAATCACAGGGTTTTGTGGATTAGAATTAATATCAACAACAGGAGCAAAGTTTAGATGAATTCCCAAACGTTTGCATTGACGGGCAATTTCTGTACCCATGTCATAAATCAATGAATTATCCTGAATCGCCCCCAAAGTAATTTGTTTAGGGAAAGCCATTGTGGCGTTTACACGCATTGCTAAACCCCATTCTCCATCAATTCCAACTAATAAAGGGATTTTTGTTGTTGATTGAAAACGATTATTGAGGTTGGCATAAGAAGTAGGCTCGCCTTGAAAAAATATCAAGCCGCCGATATAATTATGCTGAATTAGATTTTCGAGTTTTTTAAAATGTGCTTCTCCATGCGTTGGATTTACCGCTACCATGAAAAATTGACCGATTTTTTGGTCATTATCCATTGATGCAAAAATACTATCAACCCATTGAGCTTCTAATAATTGGCTGTTATTGACGAATTTAGGTGTTTGAAGTACACGAGTTTTTTTGACAATTTTCTTGTCATTCAACACCTTCTTTTCCGTTTTTGAAAAAGGCAAAAACGTGCTGTTTAATGCTCCTGTGAGAGGGCTTTTGAAAGCAAACCAAAGGAGTATAAGTGTGAATATAGACAATGAAAATTGCTTATACATTTGATGAATTAATGGTTGATGTACAGATAAAAGGATACAAACTTACAATAAATTTAACGCTTATTAAACAGGAAGAGGAAATTTGAATTAGATAAAAATCGCTTGTATAAATAGTAAAAGGAGTTTGAGGAAGACAGAGAGATTATCAATTGGAAATGGTTTGTAATCAAAATAATAACGAAAAAGCCGTTTACTTTATTCGGAAAGATTAACTATTTAAGTTTGAGTGATGAGAAAGAAGCTAAACCTTAATTATTTCATAAAAGGAATCAATAGGTATTTTAAGGAGAATTGCAAAAATTGTGTGGTCAAAAAATTATCTCATTAAGCCTTAAAGGATAATTATTATCAACCCGAAAAACAAACAAAATGTCAATTTTTACTTGTCTTGTTCTGAGTCTCTCAATCACTACGGATTCAACGATAAAAAAACAAAACTTCTTATTGGATGAAGTAACCATAATTGCTCAAAGAAATGAGCAAAAGGTATTTAATACGATGGGTTCTGTAGCAGTACTAAATGCTAAAAACCTTAAGAATTATCAATACAGAAGTACTCCAGAAACTTTATTTGGTGCCAATGGCGTGTTTGTACAAAAAACAAATCATGGTGGAGGTTCCCCCTTTTTAAGAGGATTAACAGGAAACCAAACTTTGATTTTGATTGACGGAATCCGTTTAAATAACAGTACTTTTCGTTATGGCCCAAACCAATATTTGAATACAATTGACCCATTTTTGATTCAAAACATCGAAATATACAAGGGCGGAGGTTCTGTACAATACGGTTCTGATGCCATGGGCGGAACTTTGCAAATCAATACTGCAAGTCCTGAATTTTCAACTGATAAACCAAAAGTAAATGGGAATGCTATCGTTAGATATGGAACTTCATCCCTTGAAAAAACAGCTAGAACAGAACTTTCTTTCGCTTCGCAGAAAATGGCTATCAAAGCAGGTTTGAGCCTGAGAAAATTCGGAGATTTAATTGGTGGCGATACTACTGGAGTACAAACGCCATCGGGTTATGATGAGTTAGCGTTTGATATAAAAGCTAAATTCCAGCTTTCAAAAAATGTGTTTTTAACAGCCGCTCATCAAAACTTAAATCAAAGTCATGTACCTGTTTATCATAAAGTAAAGCTTGAAAACTTTAAGATTAATGAAATGTCGCCACAGAAAAGAGCACTTTCATATCTACAATTTGATATTAAAAGCGAACACCGATTACTGAAAAATTTGACTTTCAATGTTTCTTATCAAGGTACTGAGGAAGGGCGAAATTCTCAGAAAAATGCTTCGAATGTGTATCGTGTAGAAAATGATCAAGTAAAAACATTTGGTTCTTTTATCAATGTACGTTCTGAAATTTTACCTAATTGGGATGCCAGTTCTGGAATTGAGTTTTATGCAGATAAAGTAAACAGCACGAAACAAGATACAGATTTTCAAAGCAATAAAATTACTTATAGCAGAGGGTTATATCCTGATGCTTCAACTTTTAATAGTTATGCGGCTTATTCTTTACACCATATTAATTTGAATAAATGGGATGTAAATTTTGGGACTCGCTTCAATGCCTATGCTATCCATGTAAATGACCAAACCTTAGGGAAAGTAAAGGTTTCGCCACAGGCTTTGGTCGGAAATTTGGCTTTGGGTTATCATCTGGAAAATCATTCTATGACTTACTTATCGTTTAATACAGGTTTCAGAGCGCCCAATATTGATGATATGGGTACTTTGGGCATTGTTGATTTTCGTTATGAATTACCAACTGCCAACTTAAAACCTGAAAATTCTTATAATTTTGAATGGGGCTATAAATTCAGAACATCTACTTTTTCTTCAAGTGTTGCCTTGTCTCATAATCAGTTAAGAAATTTGATAGCCAGAGTAAAAGTAGAAGGACAAAAGATTAATGATTATCAGGTTTACCGAAAAGAGAATGTTGAAAAAGCCTACATTCAAGGTTTTGAATGGGCAACGGAGTGGATGGTTTTACCTGAAATTAAAATCTATACAGATTTGGCTTATACTTATGGGCAAAACGAAACCAAGAACGAACCTGTAAGAAGAATTCCTCCACTGTCGGGTAGAGTAGGAGTACATTATCAAATGAATGATGCTTTTTTTATAAAAGTAGAAGACATCTTCGCAGGAAAGCAAGACCGCTTGGCACAAGGTGATAAAGATGACAACAGAATTCCAAAAGGCGGAACAAATGGCTGGAATGTATTAAATATTTATACGGGTTATGAATACAAAAATGTTACTTTGATAGGCTCGTTCCAAAATATTTTTAATGTAGATTACCGTACACATGGTTCAGGGATTAATGGTGTTGGTAGAAGTTTGATAGCTACTTTAATGTATCGTTTTTAAGAAGAGTTAAAAGAGATTATCTACTGATATTTTGTTCCTAGCAGAACTATAATCAAACAAAAAAGCGGTCAAAATTAGTTTTTTGACCGCTTTTTTATGATTTTTAAAGCCGTGATGATTCATGTTTAACAAAGTCAATTAATCATCATCTTCTTCGTCTTCCTTTTCTGCTTTTGCAGGGATTTTCACAAAAGCACTTCTTTTTGGAGGAGGCATTTTACTGTTTTCTCCTCTCATTACTTTCCAAATGTCTTCGTTAAATGCTAAATCTGGAGCAGCATCTTCGTGACTGAAATCAAAGTTGGTTTTGCGTTTTCCTGTGTTGATAGCAAGATTTCTTTGGTTAATATCAACATTGGCTGGTAAAGCTTTGAAAGGCGTTAAATCAATATTTTTGGTAAAACATCTAAACAATGGCGTTGCGGCAGCATCATACTGGCTCATGGGTGGCAAACCTAAAATCAATTCCATCGTTCTCAACATCCCCGAAGTAGAGTACATGGTATGATCTACAAATTTTCTTTTGGTATAAGGACTTACCACATAAGCCGTAGAACGGTGAGCATCAACGTGGTCTGAACCATTTTGTGCATCATCTTCCAAAATAAACACGACAGATTCTTTCCAGATTTTAGATTTTGAAAGATGTTCAATAAAGTTTCCTACTGCCAAATCGTTATCGGCAATGGCTGCTTCAACACTAAATGCTCCTTTTCTTGAACCAGAAGTATGGTCATTCCCCATTCTTAAACTACTGAAACGTGGAACGGCATTGATGGCTAACAAAGAATCGAAATCTGCTTCCCATTGTTTTTCACGGTCAGAATCTTTGAAGTTCATGTCCCAACCTTTATAATTTCTACAAACATTTCCTTTTACGCCTGCATAATTTCCTTCTGGGCCATCGGCAAATTCCCCATAAGTTCTGAAAGGAATATTGGCTCTTTTGCAGAAATCCCAAATAAAACCATTTTTAGGATAAGCAATTTCTCGCTGACCTTCAAAATCATAAGAACCGCCTCTTCCTCCATAACTTGTTACCCAGTTTTTCTCCACATAATCGTTGGCATAGGCTGCGGTTGACCAGTTATGTCCGTCGGCAGAAACTTCTGCATCTACATAAAAATTATCTAACAAAACATAATCTCTTACAATTTTATGTTGGTTAGGCGTTAATTTTTCAGGAAAAATACAAAGCGATGGGTCGCCATTTCCTTCTTTTACATCACCCAAAACTTGGTCATAAGTACGGTTTTCTTTGATGATATAGAATACATATTTGATAGGCGATTTTCCACCAACTTTCATCGGAATCGGGTTATCGCTTTCGCCCATTGCTAATTTTTCTACTGCTTTGCTGTAAGGAGTATTTTGAAAAACTACTTGCGAATAACTCGCCAAAGTTTGCTCATTAGGCACATCAATGATTGACATCGTCCCTTTCAATAAACCTGCAATATATTCTACTACTTCTTTGTTAGCTTCTGGGTTTGCACCTACTTCTTGCGGTTTCTTTTTGGCTAATGGATTGGGTCCTTTTGGGTTTGGTTTTGAACTAAATCCTTTTCCATTGGTTACATAAATCTTATCTCCAATGGTTTTTACGGCGGTTGGATACCAGCCTGTTGGAATAAAACCTTTCGACAAACTTTTACCTTTCTGACTAATATCAAACACAGCTAAACAGTTATTATCAGCATTGGCGATATACAAAGTACTTTCGTCAGGCGAAAGTGCCACAGCATTTGGTGTTGAGCCAATCGGTGCGTTGGGATATAAAGAAGCAGAAATGTGTTCAATCAATCTTTTGGTAGAAGTTTCAATCACCGAAACAGTATTATCATTTCCATTGGGTACGAATAAATACTTTCCATCTTTTGTAAAAACCATATCGTTTGGATGACTATTCGTAGCAATTTCAGCCGTGATTTTCGCCTGAGCTGGATTATAAACCACTACTTTTGCCCCTCCCCAAAGTGTAATGTACAATTCATTGCTGTTGGGTGCTAACATACAAGTATAAGGTTCGGCACTGAGTTTTTCTTCTTTGATGACTTTTCTGGTCGCCAAATCACAGATAAATAATGACTTTGAATCTTTGGCGACTATATACAAAAGATTGGCTTTCACACAAATGCCAGCAGGTGAAATTTTAGCTTTTGGAAAAGCTTCTCCTAATTTAATTTCTCCGTCTTGAACTAGCTTTTGGTTTTCTATTTTATAAATCACCACTACATTATCATTGCCACCAGAAGCATACAAGTATTTTTCATCCTGACTAAACGCTAAACCTACCCAAGATTTTTTGATGATGACATCATCCAAGACTTTTTCGGTAGCGGCATCAATCAAAGTAATGCTCTGAGTACTCTGCCCGTTATTGGTAACTGCCAAAAGTTTTTGTGAAGGCGAAACCACTAAATTCAAGGGTAAATCATTTAATTGAATACTGCTGCCTACGGGCGTTAATGACCAACCATTCGGAAGGGTTACTCTTTTTGCGACCAGACTTTCAAGTATTGGGTCTTTGCGATTTTGATTAGAGCTTTGTTTTGGACTACAAGCCAAACAGCATAAAATTATACCGATGAAAACGCTTACATGTTTCATTTGTTGAAATGGTTTGTTCAGAATTTATGTGGAATAAAGACGTTAATACAATGTAATTTTTAGGAAATAAAATCACTTTAGTAATTTATCTACTGTCATTAAATGCCAAAAAACGGCTACCGAAGTAACCGTTTTTGATAAGAAAGTGTAAAGAGAATTTCTTAGAATGAATATCTTAACCCCAATTGGATTCTCCAAGGAGTACCACCAGCGGTTGATAGTTTTCTTCCTGCTCCTGTTTCTACGTTATAAGTATAGTTTTTAGTAGTTTGGTCGAAGCCCGTCATCGAGACTAAGTTAACATTTCCGTGGTTATAACTTACGCCTAAATCTTTATTTAATAAATTCATAAAGTTGAAGCAGTCAGCAGAAAGTGAAATGTTGTGTTTGTTAAAGAATCTAACATCTTTTGTCAAACGTAAATCGACAGTATAATAAAATGGATTTACACCGCCATTTCTTTCAGCTACTTTACCGATATTTTCACGAATATAAGTTTTTACACTTGGAGTAACGTCTGGGTTATCTAACAAACCTTGAATACCTTTTCTGATGGCTTCTGGAACATTAGCACCATTTGGGTCAAAAACATAAGCCAAGTCGTTTGTTAATACAAAGTCGCCATTAATACTTTTGTTTCCACCTACCAAGAAAGAGTAACGAGTACCACCAACGCCATTAAAAATTGCTCCTAACTGAAAACCTTTTACCGTTGGAGTAGCCGCTGAAACGACTAATTTATCAGAGAATTGGTCGTCTGAATAAGAAACTGTTTGGTCACGTGGGTCATCAACAACTGGTCTGAAAGTAGAAGTATTGGCTACGCAACAGTTGAACGAGCTATTATCTTTGGTATCGTTTTTAGTATAGCTAATGGTAAAATATCCATCTTTACCAATTTTCATACTTGCATCAATAACTACCGCAATTTGGTCTAATTTTCCAGAAGATTCTAATTCTAAAACTCTTCCTAATTCATCTGATTTTCTACCTTTTGTCCAGTCTGTAGAACCATTTGCTGGAATAGTATTGGCAGGAACATATACACCACGATTCGCTTCGTTACTTAATCTAAAGTATGGTTGATCAACAATATTTCTGTCGTAATAAACGTAGTTGTTTACTGTTTTCGACCACAATAAATTGATACCAGCACGGAATCTCGAATTGAAGAAACGGTTGTAAGAAAAGTTGATTTTATAAATTGAAGGAACTTGGAAATCTTTACTTACTGCATTAATAGTAGAAATATAACTTGAACCCGCAGGAATTCCAGGAGTAGTAGAAGGATTATTGCGGTAAGAAACAAAATCTGGATTGGGTACTCCTGCACCCGAAACATCGATTGAACCTACAATTGTACCAGCATTTTGAATATTGTTCAATTGTAAATATGAAACTGGTTGAGCAGAGAAAATACCTCCACCGAATTTAATAATATCTTTCTGGCGACCATCCACATCCCAAGTTAATTGTAATCTTGGTTGGATATTATTATAATCAGCTAAAGTATTATTGGTTTTAATGCCTAATTTGCTTTCTGTGATGGCATTTGGGTCTCCTTGTTTGAAGAAAATCGTAGCATCATAACGTAGTCCAGCCATTGCTGTAACGTTTTTGAAAGGTTCAAATTCTACTTGTGCAAAAAGAGCTAAGTCTAACAAAGATTGTTTCACTGCTGGATTCACCAAAGGTACTTCACGAGCATATCTGCTTGGTTTTTTGTTAATAAAATCTTGTAAACTTGAAAAGAAGAAACGTCCATTCATTTCGTTTACGATTTTAGAATCTAAGAAAGTCAACATATTATCTGTTCCGAATTTGAAATTCAAATTTCCTCTTCTCAAATAAGTTGTGTTGGCTAATTGAATAGTTTTGTCTTTAGCGTATTCTGTACCAAATCTTTGTCCACCAAATTGTACCGTTCTAGTTTGAGTAGCATTCGGATTACTTTCTGTAGGAATTACCGACCTTACTGTAATAATGGCTCTTGGAATGTTTTCAGCAGGTAAATCTGAACTAACGATGTAATTACGAGAAACTGTTTGAAATTGGAATTTCAATTCGTTGGTTAAATCTGGTGCTAAATCAGAACGTAAAGAAAGTAAAGAACTGTTTTCTGTAGATTTAAAGCCAATCCAGCTTTCTAATAAATTGATGTTAGAGTTATCACTTGTTGACATTGGGCTGTTCCAAGTAGTCAAGTTATTACGGAAAGTCAATTTATTTTTTTCATTAATCTGCCAATCTAAACGAGCAAAAATAGCATTAGCTACTGTTTCTCTTGAAAAATCTCCATATTGTTGCGTGTTTTTCATGCCATACTTTTCTCTGGCTACAGCAATTAACTGATCTAAATTAGCTTTAGTAATTCCGAAGTTTTGTTCTTGTAAAGCATTGTTAACAGGTGCAATTTGGAAAGGAATGGTTTCGTTCTGGCGGTCGAAAGCAACGAAGTAATGTAGTTTATCTTTGATTAAAGCACCACCCAATGAGAAACCATATTGTTTTTGGTCGATATTAGTAGTTCTTGGTGTTCCGTTGGCATTGTACTCGCTATTTAATGGAAATAATTTGTTGCCAAATAACGAAGCCTGACTAGCACGTTGATAGAAAAAGGCTGAACCTTCCATTGTATTTGTACCATTTTTGGTTACTGCATTCACAGAACCCCCACCTTGGCGACCTTGCGTAACATCATAGTTGTTGGTAGAAACCTGAAATTCACGAATGGCTTCTTGCGAAATGGTATAAGGTCCATTTCCAACAGTACCGTTTGTGTACATGCTACGGGCATTTACTCCGTCCATTGTAACATTAGTAGATGAAGAACGCTGACCACTAAAACTACCATTTTTACCTTGTAATGGCGATAGAGCTGTTAAAGCTGAAAAGTTTCTACCTTCCATTGGCAACTGTTTCATTTGTAATGAAGTAACCGCAATAGCCGCACCAGCACGCTCAGTTTCTTTGTTCACAAAAGAATTAGCACTAACAGTCACTTCTGATAATTGCGTATTTCCTTGAACAAGTTTAGTATCGATTTTTAATTTATCTCCTTGATTAAGTGCATAATTTGAAAGTTTTTGGGTTTGATAGCCTACAAACGAGAACGAAATTGAATAGGGTCTTCCTAAAGGAAGTTGTTGTAAGTAATATTCGCCTTTTTCGTTGGTTACTGTACCCGTCTGGAAACCTGTTGATTCGTTTCTAACACGAATAGTAACTCCAGGCACAAATTCGCCTTTTTCGTCGAGTACTTTTCCAGAAATGGTAGCGTCTGTACCTTGTCCGAAAGACATATTACCCAAAAGAGTAATAAAAAATAGTAAAAAGAGCTTTTTAAAGAGACTCTTTTTTGTGAAGTAAAGAGTAAGGGTTTGCATGTTGAAGATGGATTAAGTGAATTGTTGAACACAAAATTATCTTCACTATTTTGCTCGAAACGGTTTTAAATATTACCAAATTATAACCAGTACAAAAGTTAAAACGGGCTTAATGTTAACTTTATACAAGTGGGGAAGAATAGCAGTTTTGCTAATTGTTTATTATTATTTGATTAGCAATTTCTTTGAGAATCTATAGAGATACTTTTTGATGGAAATTAGGATAAACAGAGGTGTAAACAAAAAACGGTAACCGTGAAGGTTACCGCTACTTATAGTCTAATCTTTAATCTTATTTTCTATAGAATGAAAAGAGATTACCTAAAGTCCTCAAGTCCAGAATCCTCAAGTCCCAATTAAGCTTCCATCAAATAAGCCTTAATAAACTCATTGATTTCGCCATTCAGTACAGCATCAGTATTAGATGTTTGGTAATTGGTTCGGTGGTCTTTTACTCGTCTGTCATCCAACACATAACTTCTGATTTGTGAACCCCACTCAATTTTCTTTTTACCTGCTTCTACTTCTGCTCTGGCGGCATTGCGTTTATCAATTTCGATTTGATATAATTTCGATTTCAAAAGTCGTAAAGCTACTTCTTTGTTCATCAATTGCGAACGTTCTTGTTGACAAGCAATAATAATTCCCGAAGGTCGGTGTGTTAAACGAACAGCCGTTTCTACTTTGTTTACATTTTGTCCACCTGCTCCGCCCGAACGGAAAGTATCCCAATCAATATCTGCTGGATTTACTTCAATTTCGATAGAATCATCCGCCAAAGGATACACATACACCGAAGCAAATGAAGTATGACGACGAGCGTTTGAATCAAAAGGAGAAATCCTTACCAAACGATGTACACCGTTTTCGGATTTCAGATTTCCATAAGCATATTCGCCGTCGATTTCTAAAGTAACTGATTTAATGCCAGCCACATCACCATCGTTGTGGTCGGCTTCTTTTACTTTGAAACCATTTTTTTCTGCCCACATAATGTACATACGCATCAGCATATTGGCCCAGTCTTGCGATTCAGTTCCGCCTGCACCTGCGTTGATTTCAAGTACTGCCGACATACTATCGCCTTCGTCAGACATCATTTTGCGGAATTCTAATTCAGCTAATTTTTCTTCTAATTTTGCTCCCTCAGCATCTACTTCTGCTTCGGTAGCTTCGCCCATTTCGTAAAATTCCCAAATGGTATCAAGGTCACCGACCAAGGCGTTGAGTTGGTCGAAGCCAATCGTCCAGAATTTCAAAGCCCTAATTTTCTGCATGGTCGATTCTGCTTTTTTAGAATCAGCCCAAAACTCAGGATCGAGCGTAATTACTTCTAATTCTTCAATCTGGAATTTCTTATTATCGTAGTCAAAGATACCCCCTCAAAGCCTCTACTTTGGCTTTCAGGTCATTGAACCTGTCTTTTGTCATGCGTTAGAATAAATTTGTTTTGTAAATGCTGATTCTAAATAATAATTGAATAAATCTTTGCTGATGCGAAGCAATATTCAAAAACTATTATTGACAAAGATAGCTAGAAAAACAAAGCCTTCTAAATTTTTGGTTTAGAAGGCTTTATCATAAAGGCGTTTCTTTTGAAAACAGAATGTTTATAAGTAAGGATTCTTTGGGAATTCGTAATATAAATAACCTTTATTTTTGAGCTTACTAATGGTTTCCTGTGTAGGCAAAGTTTTGAAAATAACCGCACTCAACACTTGATAAGGCAAAATGCCCAATTTGCACAAAAAATTATCTCTACGAAGTTTCGACTGAATTTTACGAAAAGCGGCTGAACTATTATTAGCAATTTCGGTATCAAGACCAGCTTTCCAATATGAATTATTGATACCTTTAAAAGCAATGGCTGGTAGGTTCATACCCATCGCTATTTTTTCCATTTCTCTGTCCGAAAGTTTAAAGACATAATTGCCAACTTCTTCAAAAGAGTAACGATTTTTCCAGTACTTCTGTAAAATGGTTGGGTCGAAGCGGTCGAGGATATTTTTGATAGCCAGCATCAATGGCATTTTGGTCAATGGGTCTTGTGGTTCAGCCAAAATGATGGCTTTTTTTGCTACTCTAATCATTTCATAAACACCCAAATAAGCTCTCGGAAAATGATGATAGGCTTCTTTACAAAAAACATAATCGAATGAATTGTCATCAAAAGAGAGTTTTTCAACATTTTCTACCGAAAAATCATCAATCAGTTTTTGTTCTTTTACCAAAGGCAAAAATGCTTCACCAATATCTGTAGCCATTACTTTACAGCCTTTTCTAGCAAAATAATTGGCATCGAAACCGTAGCCATCGCCCACGGTTAGCCAATGGTCATTTGCATTAATTAAAGGATTGGCAAGGTCAAATAAACGTTGATGAAGCCAATAGTCTATCGTATTCTCTTCTATACTTTTTTGCCATTTACGAATGGTACTCAACCGTTTTTCTTGGTCAGGATACTGTTTTGCAAACCAAGATTCATGCGAAAGGTAACTGGTTTCTTCAAAAGAGCTTTTTGAAATATTTTCCATTGTTTCAATAGGGAATCAAAAAATAGTGTTTATCGTTAGACTAATGTAAGGAAAAATCTTGTTGGAGAGCATTTTTTTTGAGACAAAACTTAGAGATATAAATTAGAAGGACTGATACTTCGGCTAAAAACTTCTTGCTAAGCTCCTTTCAATTCCCCGCTTATCCTTATCTTTGTAGCATAAAATTTGAAATTACCCTTAAAAAATAAAAATTAAATGGCACAAGTTTATGATTTAATCGTGATTGGCTCAGGTCCTGGTGGATATGTAGCGGCAATCCGTGCTTCGCAATTGGGTTTGAAGTGTGCGATAGTGGAGCGTGAGTCTTTAGGTGGTATCTGTCTGAACTGGGGTTGTATTCCTACAAAGGCATTACTAAAATCTGCACAAGTATTTGAATACATCAAACACGCTGCCGATTACGGAATCACGGTTTCTGAATCTCATGCCGATTTTGGAGCAGTCATTAAGCGTTCTCGTGGTGTTGCCGATTCTATGTCAAAAGGTGTTCAATTCTTGATGAAAAAGAACAAAATTGATGTAATCATGGGTAACGGAAAAGCCTTGAAAAACAAGAAAGTTGAAGTAACGGCTGCTGATGGAAAAGTAACAGTTTATGATGCGAAAAATATCATGATTGCTACTGGAGCAAGAGCAAGAGCTTTGCCAAATATTCCAATTGATGGCGTAAAAGTAATTGAATACCGTAAAGCAATGTCATTAGAAAAACAACCTAAATCAATGGTTGTAATTGGTTCTGGTGCTATCGGCGTTGAATTTGCTTATGTTTATGCGGCAATGGGAACGAAAGTAACGATTGTAGAATTTTTACCAAATGTTGTTCCTGTTGAAGATGAAGATGTTTCAAAAGAATTAGCAAAACAATATAAAAAATTAGGGATTGATATTCATACAAACTCTTCGGTAGAATCTGTTGATACTACTGGCGAAGGTTGTAAAGTATCAGTAAAAACACCAAACGGTAATATTACGATTGATTCAGACATCGTATTATCAGCAGCAGGTGTGATTTCAAACCTTGAAAATATTGGTTTAGAAGAAGTTGGTATCATCACAGATAAAGGTAAAATTTTAGTAAACCAATGGTATGAAACTAATATCCCAGGTTATTTTGCAATTGGTGATATTACTCCTGGTCCAGCTTTAGCACACGTTGCTTCGGCAGAAGGTATTATTTGTGTTGAGAAAATCGCAGGACATAAAGTTGAGCCTTTAGATTATTCTAATATCCCAGGTTGTACGTATTGTACTCCAGAAATTGCTTCGGTAGGTTTAACTGAAAAGAAAGCGAAAGAAGCAGGTTATGATATTAAAGTGGGTAAATTCCCATTTGTAGCATCAGGTAAGGCAACAGCTGCTGGAGCAAGAGACGGTTTTGTAAAAGTAATTTTTGATGCTAAATACGGCGAATTATTAGGTGCTCACATGATTGGCTATAACGTTACTGAATTAATCGCAGAGGTAGTGGTAGCTCGTAAATTAGAAACGACTGCTCACGAAATCATGACAGCGATTCACCCACACCCAACTATTTCAGAAGCTGTAAAAGGAGCAACTGAAGCAGCTTATGGTTGTGCTGTGGATTTATAAGAAAATAAGTATAAATCAGATAGTCGAATCCCTTTTCTTTTGGAGAAGGGATTTTTTTGTAGAACGAGTTTTCAACTCGTGAACATACTACTAGATACACGAGTTGAAAACTCGTACTACAGAACCTAAAAATATCAATGAGTAGCTTTTTGTGATTTATAAAGTATCAAAACAAAAAACCATTTATCTTGCTTTGAAAATGAAGAGTAAGCAGTTTTAATCATAAAGCATAAATTTAAAGAAGTTTTTCAAGCGAAACCATAAGTACAGAAAATGCGTTGATTAAGCTTAGTGTGGATGATAAATTATAAGAATGTGATTCAGAATAAAAATGTAATTTTCCAAAATCTGGGATTAATAGATTACCAAACTGCATGGGATTATCAAGAGAAACTTCATGCAGAAATCGTTGCCATCAAATTAAATAATAAACATTTAGAGGTTGATAAACAGGAATTAACACCCAATTACTTACTTTTTTGCGAACACCCTCATGTTTATACTTTAGGCAAAAGTGGCAAACTCGAACATCTTTTATTAGATGCAGATGGTTTAGAAAAACACGAAGCCAAGTATTACAAAATCAATCGTGGTGGTGATATTACTTATCATGGCAAAGGACAATTGGTAGGTTATCCGATTTTTGACTTAGAGAATTTTTTTACAGATATTCATAAATATATGCGTTTTCTGGAAGAAGCCGTGATTCGTACTTGTGCCGATTTTGGGATTGATGCAGGAAGAATTCAAGGTTTAACAGGCGTTTGGATTGACCATCTCGAACAGAAAAATCCAAGAAAAATCTGTGCAATGGGCGTAAAAGCCAGTCGCTGGGTAACGATGCACGGCTTTGCTTTGAACGTAAATACAGATTTGAATTATTTCAAACACATTGTTCCTTGTGGAATTGAAGACAAAGCCGTTACTTCCATCGAACAAGAATTAGGAAAACCCCAAGACTTTCAAGCCGTTTCCGATAGAATGGCAAAACATTTAAAAGATATTTTTGAGATAGAAGCGATGGATGCTGTAAGCGATAGGCTATAAGCTTTATGCAAAGAAAACAAAAACTTACTGCCTACAGCTTATAGCCTAAAGCAAAATTAAACAATGAAAAAAGATATAGAATTTCCCAATGTTGAAGGCGTAAAAATTGCCATTGCCCGAAAAATTAATGAATTAAATGAAGTAGAATGGGATGTTTATTTAATTAATCGATTGTCTGTTCCTTTAGAAACCGTTTTTGTGAATTCTCGTGGATACGGTTTTGAACCAGATGGAAAAGAAACAAAAACATCTCAACTCAGACATTTTTACAAACAAGTGCCTGCACGAGAAATTATCAAAGTAGAAATCATCACTCCAGATGTTTTTCATTTGAATAATGAATATTGGGTGAGTTATTATATTGGCAATCAGATATTTGATAAAAAATTTATCTTTGTGCCTGAATCAATTCGTGAGGAAAACCTAATGCTAATCAATCAGTTGAATTTAGAAGGTGTTTTGCATGAGTAGTTTTTTTTGACTTTAGGGTTTTGAGACTTTAGGACTTTAAGACTTTAGGATTGAAGATGCAAGAGACAAAATCCTGAAAGTCAATTCATCATTTTATAATTCATAACTCATAATTATTAAAATCTACATAACTCAAAACTTATTATGGACTTTCAAAAGTTTGCTAAAAACCTATTATTTATCGACATAGAAACTGTTTCTGGAGAAAGTGAATTTTCGTTACTTTCTGATAGAATGAAAGCTTTGTGGTTGCATAAAGCGAGTTTCTTGGCAAATCCAAATGCTTTAAGTGATGAAGATTTTTACTTTGATAGAGCAGGAATTTATGCTGAATTTGGCAAAATTGTATCCATTGGTTTAGGTTTTTTTCATTGGAACGATGAGCAAGAAATCTGTTTGAAAGTAAAATCTATCAGTGGAGATGATGAAGTAACGCTTTTGAATGAATTCAAAAAACTCGTTGAGAAAAAATACAAAGCTGATTTAGCCTTTTGTGCTCACAACGGAAAAGAATTTGATTATCCCTATTTGTGCAGAAGAATGTTGGTAAATGGCATCGAAATTCCTAGAGCTTTGCAGATTGCTGGTAAAAAACCTTGGGAAGTTCAGCATTTTGATACTTTAGAAATGTGGAAGTTTGGCGATAAAAAACATTACATTTCACTAGATTTATTGGCTTGTATTTTTGGTATTCCAAGTAGTAAAGATGAACTCAGTGGCGATAAAGTAAATTTTACTTATCATAAAGAAAACGATTTGCCAAAAATTGCTTCTTATTGTCGTGAAGACATTATTGTTTTGGCACAAGTATTTTTGAAGTATCAAAATATGGATTTGGTAAAGGAAGATAATATCGAAAGAATTTAAGATTTCACTTTCGTGTCTTCGTACTTTTTAGGAGCATACAAAAAGCCGAAAGCTTCTGCACCTTCACGCTCATGTACTTTGTGATGAATGTAATGAGCTTTCATAATGCGTTTCATGTAAGGGTGTTTTGCCACAAATTTGATTTTGATGCGACGGTGAACAATTACATCATGGAAAATAAAGTAGAAAATTCCGTACAGAGTAACGCCTAAGCCAATCCAAAATAAGTACCAAAAATCTGGATTAAAATTTCCTAAAGCAATCGTTGCAATTGAAACCGTAGAAAAAACTACTGCAAACAAATCATTTTTTTCCAATACTTCATTGTGATGCACATGGTGCGAACGATGCCAACGCCACATAAAACCGTGCATAATATACTTGTGTGTAAACCAAGCTGTTCCTTCCATCAACAGAAAAGTACCGAATAATAAAACAATTCTAATAAGCATTTGTGTAAGTTTATGCGATTAATTCAATCAACTACTTTCTTAACCAAATGTATGGAATTTTTGTTTGCGTTTTAGATACTACTTGTCGGTTTAAAATATTTAGGAACTGATTTGAATGAAAAATCATTATCTTTTTAGTGAAAAAGAAAACACAAAAATATGTTTATTCCCTTTGAAAAAATGCCAGATTATGCCCGTGTTTGGGTGTATCAAACCGATAAAAATTTAAGCGATGCTGAATTTTTATATGTGCAAGAAACCCTTGAAGCACAAGTAAATCAATGGGCGGCTCATGGTGTACCTTTGGTGGGTTCTGTAAAGATATTCCATAATCGCTTTATCGTCGTAGCGGTGGATGAAGTACAAAATCAAGCTTCTGGTTGTTCAATTGATGCTTCTACTCGTTGGCTAAAAGAACTTAGTGCTGAAATGAATCTTAATTTCTTCGACCGTTCTATCGCTTTTATTTATCAAGATACCATTCAAAGTGTGGAAATGTTGAAAATCAAAGCAATGGTAGCGGAAGGAATAATTCATCCTGAAACCTTAATTTTCAATAATCTAGTTGCCAATATTGGCGAATTTAAAAATAATTGGCAAGTAAGTGCAGCCCAAAGTTGGATGAAACGTTACTTCCAAAATACGAGCGTTTAATACAATGTCTGAAAGTTTATATCTTCCATCAACGACGAACCGTCAAGAAATTTATGAAAGCTTATTGCCACAAATCAAAGCACTTGTTGCTGGCGAAACAGATTTGACGGCAAATCTTGCTAATATTTCAGCCGCTTTAAAAGAAGCTTTTAATTTCTTTTGGGTTGGCTTTTATCTTAAAAAAGAAAATCAATTAGTGTTAGGACCTTTCCAAGGGCCAATTGCTTGTACTCGTATTCACTTTAATAAAGGTGTTTGCGGACATGCTTATACTACCAAGGAAGTTGTAATTGTGCCAGATGTTGAGGCTTTTCCTGGGCATATTGCTTGTTCTTCTGCCTCAAAATCTGAAATTGTGTTGCCTGCTAAAGATAAAAACGGAGAAGTATTTTTAGTACTTGATGTGGATTCTGATGAGCTAAATGATTTTTCGGAAGTAGATGCAGTTGGTTTGTCTCAAATTATTCAATTGATTGAAAAAATGGTGATGTAGATTTCAATCAATAAAAAGCATCTTCAAAATGTGATACTTCAAAGGTGTCGTTTTTGAAAACGACTGCCACAATATCAAAACGGATTTGTTGATGCCAATTGTTTTTAAACACATAAAAGTCAGCGGCTTTGGTTACCATGGCTACTTTGTGTTTGTTTACGCCAATTTCGGGCATTCCGAATTTTGTATTGGTAAGGGATTTTACTTCAACGAATACTAAGAAGATTCCTTTGCGTACAATCAAGTCAATTTCTGCTCGACCGTAGCGATAATTTCTGTGGAGAATTTGGAAGCCCTTTTCAATGAGAAAATTGGCTGCGATGTCTTCGGCTTTTTTGCCTGTTTCAAGGTGTTCTGCCATTGGTTTGTAGATTTAAAATACTGGCTTTAAGCTGTAGGCTATAAGCAGTAAGCTTTAAGTTAACATTGCTTAAAGCTTACTGCCTACGGCTTATTGCTACTCAATTAATATCCAAATACGTCTTCTAAAGTCAATTTTTTCACTTCTCCGTATTTTTTCAAATCTTCTAAGTTTACTTTTTTCTCAGAAGCTACAATACACATAGAATATGGCTTTTTCGCCAATAAAGTATCTTGGAATTTCTTTAAATCAGCTAATGTTAGTTTATCCAAAGCTTGATAAATCGCCTGACGCTCATCTGTTTTTACGCCTTTGTCAAGACCCGTCAGATAAGTATAAATAATATTGTCTTGCGTAATTCTTTCAGTCTGATAATTCTTTTTCATGCTTGCAATCGCTGTTTCTAAATTCTTTTCAGACGAAGGGAATTCGTTCAACAGCTCATCCATTCCAGCAATTGATTCATGAATTTTATCTGCTTGCGTTCCGATATAAGCAATCATACGATACTTCTCATCTTTGGTATTTGGCGTTTGGTAAAACGCATAAGTAGAGTATGCCAAAGCTTTAGATTCACGAATGGTTTGGAATACAATTGACGACATGCCACCACCGAAGTAATTATTGTATAATTCTACAATTGGTGTTTCTGAAGTACTAAACGGAATCGTTGGACGAACCCAATTGATTTCAGCCTGAACCATATCATAATCAGTAAATAATACCGTTGGTTTAGTAGGTGCTTCCATTTTGAAATCAGCTACCAAAGGCAAATCTGTTTTGAAAGTACTATTGATTTGGTGCGTAGCTTTCAAAGCTATCGCTAATTCTTCTACAGATTTTGGCCCATAATAAATTACAGAATGTTTGTACGAGAATAAATCGTGCAAGAAACTGATTAAATCCTCTGACTTCAAGGCTTTTAATTCAGCATCTGTAAACTGTAAAGTATTTCTTGGATTTTTAGCACCATAAGATGCGTAAGTAGCCAAACCTTGTAAAATTGCTCCTTTGTTCAATTTAGCATCGCTTCTTTGCTTCAACAATCTGCCTTTTAGTAATTCTAAAGCGGCATCATCTTTCTTGCATTTAGTTAATAAATCTTCAAAAAGACTTACTGTTTTAGCGAAATTTTCGTTCAAGCCCGACATCGCTAAAGTAATGTGGTGGTCGGTATATGAAGTATTGAAATTACTCGCTAAACGATAAAATGCCGTACTGATTTGTTCAGCATTCATTTTATCAGTACCAACAAATTGTAAATATTGTAAGGCAATTGGCAATACTTTACTATTCCAAGAACCCATATCAAAACGGTAGCTTAAACGGAAAAGGTCATTATCTGTATTTTTAACAGTTAATGCTTCTAAAGTACCAACTTTACCTTTTTTAATATCTTTATTAAAATCCAACCATTTTGGTTCGATATTCGACATCGCCGTTGTGTTTACATCTTTCAAAAATTCAGACTGTGCTTCACGGTTTACTTCTACTGGCGTAATGGCTGGCTTATCAACTTTAGTAATATTAGTGTCTGTTCCTTTGCGTTTGTAAACAATTACGTAACCATCGCCACAGTATTTTTTAGCGAAATCCATTACATCTTGTTTTGTTACTTTGCCCAAAGCGTCGTTGATGGCCACATAATCAGTCCAATTATTAGCTTTATCAGCTACAAAACTTTCAAGTAAGCTATAAGCACGAGAAGAATTGTTTTCTAAACCTTGAATGGCATTCATTTTATAATTGGCTGCAATCGCTTTGATGATAGATTCATCAAAAGTTCCAGATTTCAATTTATCTAATTCTCCTAACAATAATGCTTTTACTTCATCAAGACTTTGGTCTTTTTTCGGCGAACCCGTCATTTGCCAAACGGCATAATCTTTGTTCCATTCTGGGCTACAGCTTGCTCTCAATACTTTTTGAGCTTTCACTAAGTTTAAGTCAATTAAACCAGCTTTTGAATTCGACATCAATTCATCTACAATTGTACCAATGATTTTCTCTTTAGCATTTAAAGAACCAGACCAACGCCAAGCAATGGTAAGGGCATCAGGAGTAGGACCAAATACTTCACGAACCAATGGGGCAGTAATTGGTGCTTCTGGTGCTGGTTTGTATTCTTGCACTGGTTTTGCAACCATGTATTTGAAAGAAGCTTCAATTTTTTTGATTAAAACATCTGAATTGAAATCGCCCACCATGATGATTGCCATGTTGTTTGGCACATAGTATTTTTTGAAGTAATTGCGGATTTCAACCAAAGAAGGGTTTTTCAAGTGTTCAATCGTTCCAATGGTTGTTTGTTGTCCGTAATTATGCGTTGGAAATAAAGCAGCGTTGCGAGCTTCATAAACTTTCCAGCCATCGTTATCTAAACTACGATTTTTTTCTTCGTAAACTGCTTCTAATTCTGTGTGGAAAATACGAAGAATTGGATTGCGGAAACGTTCGCCTTGTAATTTCAAAAAGCGGTCGATAGCATTAGCAGGAATATCTTCTGTATAAACTGTTTGTTCATAAGAAGTAAAAGCATTCGTGCCTTGTCCACCCATCGAAGCCATCATTTTATCGTACTCATTAGCGATAGCGAATTTGGCAGCCTCGCCCGACACACGGTCGATTTCCTTGTAAATAGCTTTACGTTGCGATGAATCTGTTGTTTTGTTGTACTTTTCGTAAAGTGCATCAACTTGGTCAAGTAATGGTTTTTCTTTAGACCAATCAAGTGAACCAAATTTGTCAGTTCCTTTGAACAACATGTGTTCTAAATAATGGGCAAGACCCGTATTGGTTCTTGGGTCGGTATTAGAACCAGCACGAGTAGGAATCAAAGCAGCGATACGTGGTTCTTTGTGGTTTTCGCTGAGGATTACAGTCAATCCGTTAGGTAATGTGTAAAAACGAGCTTTCATTGGGTCGTTACTTACGTATTTGTAAGTATAGCCAGCAGAAGAGGCTGTTTTCCAATCAAAAGTTTTTTGAGCAAATGCTAGCGTGTTTAGAAGTAGCGATAACACGACTCCCAGCAGAGATAACCTAAGGTTTTTCATGCGAAGTAGGTTGGTTGGATTTTAGAAAAAGAAACAATTAATAGATTTACTGACAAAGTAACTATTGTTTTTTGATAAACGGTATTGTTAGTTGAATGTTTTGAGCGTTACGTTCAAAGATGTTGTTTCAGCTACAAAAGTTGCATGAGTATTAAGGGATGAATGGCTAAAAGCCTTTGTTTAATTATGTGTTTAAAATGTTTTTTGTAAGAAATTAGTACCTTTTTGTATAATTTGTCGTACTTCACTTACGTAAACATTTCGTTCATTCGTTTGTCTATTATGAAAGAATGTCTATTCATTTTAAATCAGAGAATTTAGGAGTAATTCAATGCAAGCCGACTATGAAAAAGCATATTTACCACAGCATTATCTTATTATCATTGGGCTGTTTAATCATGGCATCATGTTCTAAAAATGCTGTAGATGATACCCAACCATCCAATGAAACTTCAAGTTTTTCTTTACTTCAAGATAGAATCATCACGCCAACTTGTGCTACAGCAGGCTGTCATGCTTCTACTTCAGATGCCACTTATGCCCAGCATGGATTAGTATTAGAAAAATCGGTAGCTTATGCCAATTTAGTGGGAGTAGTGCCAAAAAATGAGCTTTCAAAAGCAGACGGGCATCTGAGAGTAAAAGCTTATAAATCTTTAGAGAGTTTGTTTTATCATAAATTAAATTGGGATGCGTCTCATCATGGAGGAAAACAGTATGCTTCACCAATGCCTTTAGGTGGAACGGCTCTTTCGGTTGGACAAATAGAATTTGTACGTCGTTGGATAGAGGCTGGTGCACCCAAAACCGGCGATGTAGTGGATAAAACTTTATTGGACGATACAACGCCAAGTGTTTCTGCAAATGATGACTTCAAGAGTATTCAAACGCCACAAGAAGAAGGAGTAGCTGGCTACCAAATGAAAGTGGAAAAATTTACCATTCAGCCCAATTTTGAAAGAGAGCTTTTTGTGAGAAAAGCAATAGGAAATACAGTAGATGTTTATGTGAATAAACTTAAATTTCAATCTCGCCCTAATAGCCATCACATGGTTTTATATGATTTTAGAGATAAAACTGCAAGTACTTTACCAACCATCAATACCATCAGAGATTTGCGTAATGCAGATAATACATTGAATCTGGTGACCGCAATCCAAATGTCAAATCATGTTTTTTTAGGCGGAGGAACTAACGCTAGTCAGGAATATACTTTTCCAGAAGGAACAGCTTTACTATTACCAGCAGGAATGACCATTGATTTGAATCCACATTATTTTAATAAAACCAACGAAGTACATTATGGCGAGAATAATGTAAATCTTTATACAGTTGATAAATCTAAAGTAAAATATGTAGTAAAAACCATAGATTTTAATAATACAAGTTTTACTTTACCTGCTAAAACGATTACAACAGTTACGAAAGATTTTAAATTTAATACAGATGTAAAAGTAGTTTCATTGACTTCGCATAATCATAAATATGGACAAAAGTTTGTGATTAAAATTTTGGGCGGAGCAAGAAATGGCGAAGTAGTTTATGAAAGTACCGACTGGGAACATCCAGCTATGATTAACTATACAACACCTATTTCGTTGAAAAAAGGAGAAGGACTTACATCTGTAGTTACTTATAATAATACTTCAGATAAAACCATTTCATTTGGACTAACTTCTGAAGATGAAATGGACATTATTTTTGGTTATTATTATGAAGAATAAAGTAAAAAAGGACAAAAAAAGGGAACTAAAAAATGATAAAGACTTCTAGGAAATTAGAGGTCTTTTTTTGAATGATGGAATTAATCCAGAAGAGGTATTATATTTGCTTGCAATACAGACTATAATCTGCCTTTTTTTGAATAAAATTTTACTTAACCAATAAAAAATTGTAACCATCGGTGTTGCAATTGCTTCCTCTTTATGGAACATAAAAGTATGGACAAAGCCACCGCAGCAGGTCTGCTGGTAGCGATGGGAATTATTTATGGTGATATTGGTACTTCGCCACTCTACGTAATGCAGTCGATTATTGGTAATGTTCCAATAGATGAGAGAACTGTTCTCGGCGGACTATCATGTATTTTTTGGACATTGACGCTGCAAACTACCTTTAAGTACGTAATCCTAATTCTTCGAGCAGATAACCGTGGTGAAGGTGGTATTTTAGCACTCTTCGCATTGGTGAGACGTCATGCTAAATGGCTTACTTTTCCTGCTGTAATTGGTGCATCAACACTTTTGGCAGATGGAGTAATTACTCCGCCAATTTCAGTCGCTTCAGCCATTGAAGGACTTCTGAAAATTTATCCTGACCTTCAAACTGTTCCGATTGTACTCGCTATTATTACGGGCTTATTCATGTTCCAAATCTTTGGTACTAAAGTCGTTGGTAGAGCTTTTGGTCCAATTATGTTGATTTGGTTTTCGATGTTAGCATTCTTTGGTATTTTATGGATTGCACAAGACTGGACAGTTTTAAAGGCATTATCTCCATATTATGCTTACGATTTATTGACAAACTCACATGGTGGAGAAAGTGGATTCTGGCTACTTGGAGCAGTTTTCTTGTGTACAACAGGAGCAGAAGCTTTGTATTCTGACTTAGGACATTGTGGTCGTGGAAATATCAGAATCAGTTGGATTTTTGTAAAAATCGCTTTATTACTTCAATATTTTGGACAAGGAGCATGGTTGATTTCACAGAATGGACAATTACTAAACGGACGAAAACCTATTTTTGAATTAATGCCAGAATGGTTCTTGATTTGGGGAATTGCCATTGCTACTGCAGCAGCCGTAATTGCTAGTCAAGCCTTAATTTCAGGTTCATTCACTTTGGTTTCAGAAGCTATTCGTTTGAACTTCTGGCCTAAGGTTCGTTTGCACTATCCTTCAGATCAAAAAGGACAATTATATGTGCCAAGTATGAATATTTTCTTATGGTTGGGTTGTGTTGGCGTGGTTTTATGGTTTAAAGAATCAGCCAATATGGAAGCTGCCTACGGTTTAGCGATTACCATGACCATGCTGATGACCACCGCTTTAATGGCATATTACCTCCACACACGAAAAATTGATATGTGGTGGGTTGTTGGTTTTATCGTTTTATATGTAGCAATTGAAGGTGCGTTTTTAGTAGCAAACCTTCGTAAGTTTGTTCATGGTGGATATGTTTCATTGTTTATTGCGGCAGCGATTATTGCTTTAATGGTAATTTGGTTTAGAGCGAATATTATCAAAATGCGATTGACTGAATACGTGAAACTCGCTGACTATATTGAACCTTTGAAAGAGCTAAGCCGAGATATGAGTATTCCTAAGTACGCAACACACTTAGTGTTTATGTCGAATGCAGCTAGAACCAGTGAAATAGAATCTAAAATCATTTACTCAATCTTTCAAAAACGCCCCAAACGAGCAGATATTTATTGGTTTGTCCATGTTGATACCATGGATGATCCATATACAATGGAATATAAAGTAAGCGTTATTGAGCCTGACGATGTTATTAAAGTAAATTTCAGATTGGGTTTCAGAGTTGAACAAAGAATAAATCTTTACTTCCGAAAAGTAGTAGAAGATATGGTGAAAAAAGGAGAAGTAGATATTACCTCTCGTTATGAATCTTTGAATAAACAAAATGTAATTGGAGATTTCCGTTTTGTAGTGCTAGAGAAATTTTTATCGTTCGATAATAAATTATCGCTCATAGAAGGATTAATCATGAAGGCTTATTTCTTCATCAAAGATTTTACTCCTTCTGAAGATAAGTGGTTCGGATTGGATACCAGTGCAGTAAAAGTAGAGAAAGTACCATTGATTATTCGTCCAGTAGAAAATGTTGTATTAAAAAGAGTAGATTAAACCTTAATTAAAACATTAACATTTTGAAAATCCTTATTACAGGTGGAGCAGGTTTTGTAGGTTCTTCGCTCGCCATCAATATTAAAACTAATTATCCTTCTTACGAAGTAATTTGTTTGGATAATTTAAAACGTAAAGGGTCAGAATTAAATCTGCCTCGTTTAGCAAAAGCGGGTGCTATTTTCGTTCACGGAGACATTCGTAATAAAGAAGATTTTGATGCTTTGCCAGTAGTTGATTTCGTCATAGAATCTTCTGCCGAACCTTCTGTTTTAGCAGGTTTAGAAGGTACTCCAGACTATTTGATTAATACCAATTTAGTGGGAACAATCAACTGTTTGAACTATACTAAAAAGTGTGGAGCTGCTTTTATATTCCTTTCTACCAGTAGAATTTATCCAATCAAAGCAATTGAAAAACTGAATTTCGAAGAAGCCGAAACTCGTTTTGTGCTTTCAGATGAACAATCAGTTGCTGGTGTTTCTTCAAAAGGTATTGCAGAAAATTTCCCATTGGATGGAGCAAGGTCGTTGTACGGAGCAACAAAATTGGCTTCTGAATTAATGATTCATGAATACAATGAATTTTACGGTATGAAAACCGTTATCAACCGTTGTGGAGTATTAACTGGTCCTTGGCAAATGGGTAAAATTGATCAAGGAGTAATGGTACTTTGGGTTGCAAAACATTATTGGCAACAACAATTAGCATACATCGGTTATGGTGGTTCTGGTCGCCAAACTCGTGATATGTTACATGTTAAAGATTTATATCGTTTGATTGATTTCCAATTACATAATATTGACAAAGTAAACGGAGAAATTTTGAACGCTGGTGGTGGTGTTGAAGTAAGTGCTTCTTTACAAGAACTTACTCAGATTTGTCAAGAAGTAACTGGTAAAACAATTCCAATTAGCAAAGTAGCTGAAAACCGTGCGGCTGATATTCGTTTGTATGTAACAGATAATACCAAAGTAACAGCTTTAACGGGTTGGAAACCTGAAATTTCGATGAAACAAATCGTAACAGAAATCACAGAATGGATTGCTGAAAATGAGGAGGCTTTGGCCTATGTATTGAAGTAAAAGATTGAATATTTGTTCATAAAAAAAGCGTAGAAGGATTAAAAAACTTTTACGCTTTTTTGTTTTTATAAACGTTCATCGAAAAACGCTTCAAATAATTGACAGTCAGAAAACTAGCAATATGAAAAAGTTGTATATTCGTTGTTATATATAAACCGAACTGAATATGAAAAAACTGTTACTTATTTTGATATTCTTCCCATTATTCACACAAGCACAAATACAAGTAAGCACAGGGTTTAGTTATGTTACTGAACCAAGCTTTGGTGAAGACGGTGCATACTCAGGTTCGGCAATTGACATTAGCTTACGGAAACATATTTCCGAAAAGCTAAAACTTACAGCTTATTCTGGAATTAATAAAATGAGACTTGCTTTGGCTGTACAATCTAGGTTTGATTATAGCACAAAAATTTATGGCTATTACTACAAAGATGTAATACCTGTATCATTTGGAGCGGAATATTATATCTGGAGCAAAAAGTTTATTAAACCTTTTGTAGGATTAGAAACAGGTGCATATTTTACGAGTTATCAAACACAAATTGATCCTAATTTTCTTTCTTTTGCTAAAAATATACCTGCTGGAAATTCTGTCAATTGGGGATTTTCACCCAGTTTAGGCATTCAGTTTCAAGAAAATGCCGATAGATTGGGTTTATTTTTAAAAGTAAAACATACAGGAATTGTGTATGGACGAGAAGGCTTATCTAATATGTTCAGCTTTAGTGCAGGTTTTACTTTTAAATTTGGAAGAAAGATTATGTGGAGACCGCCCGTTATTGAAGTACCAACGCAAGCACCATATTATGAAACCAAAGATTTGGATTAAGCAACAGAGTACCAATCAGCCGTTTCATGTGCTTGGATTTTTATCACATTCGCCAAGACAAGTAAAACGAGTGTTCTTGAAGCTAACCAAAGTGGAATATTGGCAATTTTAGCAAATTCCGCCAAAGTGATTTGAGTATTTTCGGATAGATAAGCCATCAATACTTTCTCTTTCTCTCCGAAATTGAACTGAATGCCTTCTTCGTTTTCTCGTCTTAGAATTTGTTTCATTTCCTTACTTGCTTGTACTGAACGATCAGCGACTCGTACATAAGCTTTTCCCATTTCTTCGGTTTCTAGCTGTACATAATGGGGTTTCTTTTTGCTTTTTGGAATGGTTATGACCAATACTTCACGGTCGTCGGTTACGCTGATGCGTTCAATATCGTAAGTAATAGGAGGGAAGCAATTGCGTTCTATCGCTCGTACTAAAATGTATTCATCTTCATCTACGAATTTTAGTCCAGGAATACTTTTATCGTCTCCAACACCAATCAATAAGGTTCCTCCTTTTGTATTGGCAAAAGCTACAATTTCACGGATAATTTTTTCAGGGTGATTGGCTTTCATCTTAAACTCAAGTTGAATACTCTCTCCCTGACGGACGAGGCTCTTTAAATCCTTTAAACTCATTTCCGACACACGACTGTGGTTTTCAGTCTTTTCAAAATAGGATACAAGTGCCTGATTCATACATATTTATGATTTAGGTATGCTTATAAACAAAGATGGATTTGTTTTAAAGATAACAGATTTAGAAATACATTACTTTTTTTAGTTTAAAAATATTTTATACAAAATCTACTCAATTAATAGACTTTGTATGTTTTTTTTAAGAGACTTTACCTAACTTTGTACTCCTAATAACTTAGCTACCAATAATTAAACTAAATGCTAAAGAATAAACAAGTCTGAAAGCTGAATAGTTTGCCAAGTGTAACTAAGCGAGATGAAATTTTGTTAAGCTCAAAATAGAGGATAAAATTCAGGATTGCTTATGTCAGATTTAAGTCAATTAAAACAAGCCTTAGAAGGTCTTTCACTTACAGAAGGGCTTAGTTATATGGCTGAAAACTACGGAAATGTAGTTTTTTCTTCATCGTTTGGTCAGGAAGACCAAGTGATTACCGATGCGATTTTCAAGAATAATTTCAACATCAAAGTTTTTACCCTTGATACTGGTCGTTTGTTTCAAGAAACTTACGAGTTGATGGATACTACCAAAAACAAGTACGGTAAAGAATTTGAAACTTACTTCCCGAATACAGCAAAAGTTGAGGCTTTAGTAAAAGAAAAAGGCTTTAACAGTTTTTACTTTTCAGTGGAAAACCGTAAAGAATGTTGTGGCATTCGTAAGATTGAACCTTTGAAAAGAGCTTTGGCTGGGGCTGAAATTTGGATTACAGGTTTGCGTTCAGAGCAATCTGAAAACCGTTCAGATATGGAAATTGTAGAATGGGACGCCAACAATAATGTGATTAAATTCAATCCATTAATTCACTGGACTTACGAAGACGTTTTGGCTTACTTAAAAGAAAATAGAGTACCAGATAGCCCTTTGCACAGAAAAGGTTTTATTTCTATCGGTTGTGCTCCATGTACCAGAGCCATCCAAGAAGGCGAGCATCCTCGTGCTGGTCGTTGGTGGTGGGAAGCTTCACAAAAAGAATGTGGACTACATAGTTAGTGATGAGTTATCTGAGTGAGGAGTTTTGAGTTCGGGATGAGGAGTGTCATTTGAATAATATATTACAGAGCAATCCATATCTCACAGAATAAAGACATTTTTTATAATAAGGGTAAAAAATCTCATAGCTTAAAGCTCACAGCTAATAGCTAATAATCAAAGAATTAATAAATATTAAAAAATATGGTTGATCATTTAAAAAATCCGAGTTCTGAAGTATCTACTCCGAAATTCGGTTTTTTCCCTCGTGAATTAGAAGACGAAGCAATCTATATTATGCGTGAAGTGGTTGCTCAGTTTGAGAAACCCGCATTGTTGTTTTCTGGTGGGAAAGATTCAATTACTTTGGTGCGTTTAGCCCAAAAAGCTTTTTACCCCGGAAAAATCCCTTTCCCATTACTCCACGTTGATACAGGACATAACTTTCCTGAAACCATTGAATTTCGTGATTGGTTAGCCAAAGAAACAGGTGCAGAATTGATTGTACGTTATGTACAGGATTCTATCAACCAAGGAAAAGTAAAAGAAGAATCTGGAAAATATGCTTCTCGTAACGCTTTGCAAACTGTTACTTTATTAGATGCTATCGAAGAATTCAAATTCGATGCTTGTATCGGTGGTGCAAGACGTGATGAAGAGAAAGCTCGTGCGAAAGAACGTATTTTCTCAGTACGTGATGATTTTGGTCAGTGGGATGCAAAACGTCAACGTCCAGAATTATTTGATATGTTGAATGGTCGTATTGCGATTGGTGAAAACGTAAGAGTATTCCCGATTTCAAACTGGACAGAATTAGACGTTTGGAATTATATCAAAGAAGAAGAAATGGCAATTCCTTCTATCTATTATTCACACAAACGCCAAGTAATCCAACGTGATGGTATGCTTTGGGCTGATTCTGAATTCTTGAATAAAGATGCAGACGAAACTCCTTTTGAAGAAACCGTTCGTTTCCGTACTGTGGGTGATATGACTTGTACCGCTGCCGTAGCTTCGGAAGCGACAGAATTAGACGATATTATCGGTGAAATTCTTTCCGCAGAAATCTCTGAACGTGGTGCCAGAATCGACGACAAACGCTCTGAAGCAGCGATGGAAAAACGTAAGCAACAAGGATATTTTTAAGTGATGAGTTGTGAGTTTTGAGTGAGGAGTTATTAGAGGTTGGAATGTTGAGTGTTGAATGTGGAGTAAAGATAAATCCTAATTCAACACAAAACTTTCAACCGAACATTCTCCTCATTCACAACTTAAATAAACTCGACATTCCACACTCAAAACTTCTCACTCAAATGAAGTATGATAATCTTAAAAATAGAACAAAATTGTTCGCTTTGAGAATTATCAAGCTTGTTGAAAGTTTACCTAATAAACCAACAGCACAAGTAATTGGAAAACAATTACTTCGTTGTGGAACATCGGTAGGAGCAAATTACAGAGCATCTTGTAGAGCAAAATCACCCGCTGATTTTATAGCAAAGATTGCAATTGTTGTTGAGGAAGCTGATGAATCATTATTTTGGATGGAATTATTAGTAGAATCTGGCATTGTGAAAGAAGAGTTGTTAAAAGACCTGATGAAAGAGGCGGACGAATTGACCGCTATTTTTATCTCGTCAAGTAAAACGGCAAAAGAAAATAATAAGAAATAAAGTAAGAGTGAGAAAAGCATCAATGTTGATGAAAATTTTAACTCCTCACTCCGCACTCAAAACTCCTCACTCAGTAGATGGATATTTTAAGAATAGCAACAGCAGGTTCGGTGGATGATGGGAAAAGTACCCTCATCGGACGACTTTTATACGAAACAAAATCAATCACTCGTGATAAAATTGAAGCCCTTGAAGCGGCTTCAAAACGTAAAGGTTTAGACTTTTTAGACCTTTCTTTATTAACGGATGGACTTATCGCCGAACGTGAACAAGGTATCACTATCGACGTTGCCAATATTTATTTCTCGACGCCAAAACGTAAATACATCATCGCAGATACGCCTGGTCACTTTGAATATACTCGTAACATGGTTACGGGTGCTTCAAACACAAAGGTTTCTATGATTTTGGTGGATGCTCGTAACGGTGTATTAGAACAAACGTTCCGTCACTTTTTCATCTCATCAATGCTTCGTATTCCGAAAGTAATTGTTTGTGTGAACAAAATGGACTTAGTTGGTTATTCAGAAGAACGTTTTAACGAAATCAAAGATGCAGTTCAAGCCTTGGCTGATAAAGTATCTTTTGAAGGACAGGAAATTACCTTCATTCCGATGTCTTCTTTGTACGGACAAAATCTTTCTACGCAATCAACAGAAATGCCTTGGTTTACAGGTGCACCTTTGTTGGAAGAATTAGAAGAAACTAATTTCGACGAAATTAGAAAGCCAGCTCGTTTTCCTGTACAATTTGTAGTTCGTCCAAAAACAGAAGAATTCCACGATTACAGAGGTTATGCAGGTAAAATCACAAGTGGTGTTTTCTCAGTAGGAGATGAAATCACTGTTTTACCAACGGGACAAAACTCTAAAATTGCAACGATTGAAAAATTCGGAACGCAATTAGAAAAAGCAGGAGCGAAGGAATCAGTAGTAATTACTTTAGAAACAGACGTTGACGTTTCTCGTGGAAATATGTTGGTGAAGTCAACATCAACACTTGAACCATTGAAAGAAATCACCGCAAGAATTTGTTGGATGGATTCAAAACCATTGGTTTCAGGCAAGACATATATTCTTCAACACGGCATTAATGATTCAAAAGCGAAAGTAATTGCTTTGAATAATAAAATTGACGTAGTGAATCAAGACACAATTGTAGATGCTGTTTCGGAATTGAAATTGAACGAAATCGGAGAAATCGTATTAAAAACGGCGAAGCCAATTTTTGCAGACAAATACGAATACAACCCTGCAAACGGTGCCTTCATTTTGGTGGACGACCAAACTAATTCAACTGTTGGTGTTGGCTTTGTTTTGTAGGAATAAAGATTTATTGATAATGAAAAAGCCCCAATTTCTGAGGTCACTGAAAAAGTGATACGTTTCAATACTTGGTTAAGAAGCGATTAGATAAAATTTGATTTTATTTAATCGCTTCTTTTTTTTTTGTTTACTTTTTGTGGATTATTGTGTTCTTT
>NZ_JAYGIL010000029.1:0-77013 GCF_034931025.1 Arcicella gelida
CTTAGCAGTAACAAAATACAGAAAAACCCCGAAAATTGCCAGTATTGACACTTCTTCGGGGTTATTTTATTGGCAATGTGTTGATTATTAAATATTTACAAGATTAAAGGGAAGCCAATGTCAAACGTTGACCAAAACAATAGTTTGTTAACAAAAAAATCCTCAGTAGATAATTACTGAGGATTTTTGTATTTAGTCTCTTTTACTACTCTTTTTCTCTTGTTTTGCCGCTCTTTTTTCCTTGAGGGTTTTGGTTGGTTCTTTTTTAACCTCTTTGATTGAGCCTTTGTCCTTTGCCATTGTATGTTTTGTTTAGTTGATACAAGGTAGTTTAAAATCAGCGATAATTTTGTGCTTGATATTCTTTAATTTTTTTAATTGCTGATTATAACAAACAAAATCAACTCAATAAATCTTCAAGAAATATTTTACCCGCAGATTTACAGAGATAAATATCGCTGATTGTCGCTGACAAAATATCAGTAAATAGAAATTTGAGCATAGTGAATAAAGCCTACCGCCTAAAGCAATTCAATCAATTCTTCAACACTTCAAATTCAACTCTTCGGTTAATGGCTTGATTTTCAGGAGTATCGTTGGCTACTTTTGGTCTGGTTTTGCCATAACCTTTGGCTTTAATTCTTTCTGCTGGAACACCCTGAGTAAGTAAATAATTACGAACAACATCAGCACGTTCTTGCGATAATTTGTTATTTATTTCATCTGTACCCACATTATCCGTATGTCCGCTTACTTCTGAAACTAATTTTGTATTTGTCTTGAAGAAATTGGCAATTCTATTCAGCTCTGGATATGATTCTGGTTGTAAAGCGGCTTTCCCAAATTCAAAGAAAATATTATTCATTTCAACTTTTGTACCTGCTTCGATAGGCTTTACTGTCATGTCTTTGCCTTCTACTTCCAAGTATTTTCCAGAAATTTTACTTAAATCAATGTTCTGAGAAGTACCAATATAACCGTTGATTTTAGTACTGATACCATAATTAGTACCATAAGGCAACACAATTTTATAGATTCCAGTATTTGGGTCTGGCGTGGCGATGCCCAACTCTTTTCCTGTACTTAAATCTTCATAAATAACTTGGGCATTTTGTGGTACTTTCCCTGTTTTACCATCAATTACTTTTCCAGAAACTAATACCACAGCATCCGATTTTGTTGGCTGAATTGGTTTTCTATCATCCGATTTTCTTGTTCCACCACCTATTGGCGTTGTTGTTACGCTTGGTTTGTTATCCGCTTCGATAGGTTTTGGAGCGTCTAACTTTAACCTAAAAATGTCTTTTTTACCCAAAGAGTTATTGCTAGAAACAAAATAAGCATAATCGCCAGCCGCAGAAATGGTATAATAAGCATCATACTGGTCGGTATTGATGGGTTCGCCGATGTTGATGGGTTCTGTCCAATGAATCCAAGTATCGTCTTTTCTTTTACTTACCCAAATATCATTACTTCCTTTTCCGCCTTCTCTATTGCTCGAAAAGTATAGCGTTTTACCATCTGGAGCTAAAAAAGGCGTAGTTTCGGTAAAGTTGGTATTAATCTCGTCGCCTAAATTCATTACTTCCGACCACGTTCCATCATTTTCTAGAAAGGAGGCATAAATATCATCTTCGTCCGAATTCTTTTTTTCAGAAAAAGCCATTAAAAGTACTTTGCCATCGTTTGAAAGAAAACCATATTCGTTTTTTCCTTTGCTGAGGCGTTCGTATTTTGGAATGATTACTTTCTTCGGAATATCCCAACCATTTGCAGACTTTTTAGCAATCGAAAAACCACGAGTTTCGTATTGTCCGTTTACATAAGCACCTTTCAATAAGATTGTTTGTCCGTCTGGTGAAATACTTAGAATTGAATTATATTGATCTCGATTTAAACTTTCGGGCATTCTTCTAGCGGCAGACCAAGCACCCATTACATTTTCAGCAAACCAAATATCTTGCGAACCAGAAATTTGGTCTGTTCCAGCTACGCCATATTTATTTTGCGGATGACTTTTTCTTCCGAAGTACAAAATTCTTCCATCAGGAGCAATGACGGGATTTAATTCAGAGTATTCAGAATTGACCGCAGCACCTAAGCTTTCAGGCTTATTTTGTGCCATCGTATCTGATAAACACATGAATGAAAAGGAAGAAAAAAAGAAAAAAATGAGGTTTTTCATACAAAGAATAACACAATCGAGATTAGGTTTGGAACGAAAATTACACAAAAACATTGTTTTAAGCTTTATTAATCATTTTCCCAATGAGTTCGCCTTCGTGAGAATCATTTCTGAGTTTTTCTATTAAAGAATCAATGTTATCGTCGATAATCAAGAATTTAGCATTGGCTTCTCTGACAAACCCTTCAGTGACCATTTTATTAAGCATCACAATTAAATCATCATAAAAACCATTGGTATTTAATAAACCAATCGGCATTTTATGCAATCCAATTTGTCGCCAAGTAAGAATTTCGAATAATTCATCCAAAGTACCCCAACCACCTGGTAAAGCAATAACAGCATCAGCCTTTTCAGCCATTAATTGTTTACGAACGTGCATAGAATCTACAACGATACATTCAGTTAAGCCTTTATGTTGTACTTCCCACTCTTCCATAAATGATGGAATAATTCCCGTTACTTCACCGCTATTTTCAAGTACTGCATCAGCAACAACACCCATTAATCCGCCACTTCCGCCACCGTAAATTAATCTAAGCGATTGTTTCGCAAGGACTTCGCCAAGATTTTTGGCGGTAGATTTATAAATTTCATTTCGCCCAAAAGATGAGCCACAGTACACTAAAACGTTTTTCATGAATTAATAATATTTATGCGTTGAGGATGAATAAGGACTGCTTGTTTTCCACTTGTTGTTTTAAAAGAATAAAGATACAACGCAATTACTCTGAAACATTGATTTCAGCATCAAGATTTGGGTTGAGATGATGTTTAATTCTAATGCTTTTTACCCATGTTTTTACCCTAGTTTCTGCAAAATGGTGAATGGGTGAAACAATGGAAGCCAAAGTAACCAAACAAAGAAGCGTAATGATTGGCGAACGATTCGACAGTTTGGTAATGGAAGGTTCAAGAATGATATTTAGAAATTCAAACAATAAAAGAAGTGAGACTACTCCTATCCATTCTAAAATGGTAGGATTTACCTGACGTTTATACAACACGACGCTAACCATAATGATGGTCAGGATAAATATGGTAATACCAACGTATTGTACATGTTGCGAACGTTCCAAAGCTTGTTGTGATTGCGTCTCTTTGAGGTGTTCTTGTCTGAAAATTTCTAAGAAAGTATATTTCCCAATCTCTTTAAATTTATCCAAATTATACAAACTGTCTTTTGCGGCACTCGCCAAGATATGGTATTTCAACGCAAGCCTTGCATCTGATTTTTCATAAGCTTGAAATAGTAATTGAGCCGTTTGATTAATCAAAGTATAGGATTTATGTTTTTGAGTTTCAGCTAAAGCTTTCTTGGCAAAGTAAATAGCAGAATCTCTTTGATTACTTTTCCAATAATTCTTGCCCATTTCAAGGTAAATGTCACCTGAAATAGGTAAACGATGATGATTATTGAAAGAAAGCACTGATTGGAAATAGCTTTTTGCTAATGGAATATTACCCATCTTATCATAGACTTGCCCCATCGCTAATGCCGTAGCTGCCACACTTCTGATAGAATATCGTAAAGAAGATTGATAATTCTTTTGAAGATAAACCAATGCAGAATCTAATTTCCCTAAATCTTTATACATAAAACCAATCATCAAATTGATAGGAATGGTGTTTTCAGGAATATGATAGCGATGAATCAAATCACGACATTTAAGTAAGTATTCTAAACCCATACTGTAATCTAATTTGCCATAAGCCAAGCCCAAAGACATAAAAACTCTAGCTTGCAAAACGGGGTCACCGAAAGTTTCACTGAGTTCATTGGTTTTAAGGAGTAATCCTATCGCTTTTTCTTGCTGATTCATCTCCAATAAAAGGGAACTTATGCTTATACCACAAGAGATTTGCCCTTTGATATAATTGATTTTTTGAGCCAAGCGAAGTCCTTCTTGTCCGTAGAGATAAGCCTTTTCAGCATTTTCGAAATGATAAGCACGAGACAAGAAAAGCAAAATGTTTACTCTGTTGCTATCTATCTTTTCTATTTGCAAGGCTTTTAATAAACTATCCTTTGATGGAAATGGATACTTTTCATTTTGTGCAAAAGAAAACATTGCTAAAAAAGTAAAGGCAGTCAGAAAGCAGAAGGTTCTCATAGATTGATAATTTGTATTTAAAGTGAATATAATTAAACTTTAACAATATTCACTAGCCAGTATGGCTAAATACAAGTAATCAATTTTTGACAATTCCTTCCTGCACGTTGCAGGAACAAAACATCGGTTGATATTTCCTTGCTGCACGTTGCAGGAGCAAAACATCGGTTGATATTTCCTTGCTGCACGTTGCAGGAGCAAAACATCGGTTGATATTTCCTTCCTGCACGTTGCAGGAGCAAAACATCGGTTGATATTTCCTTCCTGCACGTTGCAGGAGCAAAACATTGGTTGATATTTCCTTCCTGCACGTTGCAGGAGCAAAACATTGGTTGATATTTCCTTCCTGCACGTTGCAGGAGCAAAACATTGGTTGATATTTCCTTCCTGCACGTTGCAGGAACAAAACATCGGATGTAAATTCTTTCCTCCGAGTTGGAGCGAGCAATCATCGGATGTAAATTCTTTCCTCCGAGCTGGAGCGAGCAATTATCGGGTGTAAATTCCTTCCTCCGAGTTGGAGCGAGCAATCATCGGGTGTAAATTCCTTCCTCCGAGTTGGAGCGAGCAATCATCGGGTGTAAATTCTTTCCTCCGAGTTGGAGCGACAAAATATCAAATAAAAAAGCTAACAGCTCAAAACTAATCGCTCACCGCTAATCTACAATAAAGCCTCCAAAGCTTTTTTCACAGAAGTATATTGATATTGAAAAGATGTTTCCGAAGTAATTCTTTGATTCAAGACATAATTGCCTCCTAAAACGATGCTCGCCATTTCTCCGAATACCAATTTCAATACCCAAGCAGGTACATTGGGCATAAAGAAAGGTTTTTTAAGGATTTCAGCGGAGGTTTTTGTCAATTCATAATTGTTCACAGGATTGGGAGCAACCGCATTATAAACGCCTGTCATCGAATCGTCAGTAAGCGATTGAATAAATAATTCGCACAAATCATCAATATGAATCCAAGATTGATACTGTTTGCCAGTTCCCAAAGCAGCACCCACACCGAAACGCACAGGCAATAATATTTTAGGCAAAGCACCACCTTTGGTACTCAGAACGATACCAGTACGTAATTTTGTAGTTCTGATGCCCAGTTGTTCTACTTCATCAGCCACGGCTTCCCACTGAATACAGCATTCAGCCACAAAATCATTGCCAGAAGGATGTTGTTCAGTAATGATTTCGTCACCAGTATCAGCACCATAAAAACCAATGCCCGAAGCAGAAGTAAAAGCTTGAATTTTATGAGGAAGCGTTTTTAAACTTTCTGTGATTAAATGAAGCGATTTAGTTCTACTTTCAATGATTTCCTTTTTTCTTGCATCCGTCCATTTTTCATCCGCAATCCCAGCTCCTGCCAAATGCACCAAGTAGTCGGCTTCCAGCAAAGCTTTCTCGTCGATGATGCTATTTTTAATGTCCCAATGATAGATTTTTACTTTTCCAGCAGTATTAGTAGGTTTTCTGCTAAGATGCGAAACCGTAAAACCATTGGCAATCAGTATTTGTGTAAGGCGAGTACCAACTAAGCCCGAACCACCTGTGATGAGTACATTCATAAATCGCTATTATTTGAAAAAAAACAGACGATTTTCGCTGTTCATAAGAATAACTCAAAAAGTAATTAAGAGTTTAGAAAGATTGAGGAAGAACAATTTTTAAACAATATACCAAAAATTATCTATCTTCGATTTTATAAGTATAGGCAAATTGCCCAAAAAACCTGATTATAGTAGCGTAATTATAACCCGAAATGATGAATCAACACTTAAAAAAACTTTTACCAATGTTGGATGTATTTGGAATCTTTGAAAGAGATCCATTTGGTAATTCAATGCTTGTAAAAAGAATTATCATGATTGTGTTAGGATGGATAACATACTCTCGTTTAAGAGGCATCAATAAAACAAGAATCAGCGGAACAGAACATTTAGAAGGCTTACCGAATGAAGGCGTACTATTTTTATCGAATCATCAAACTTATTTTATGGATGTGATATGTTTATATCATATTTTCTTTAGTGTAAAATGGGGTTTTCGCAACTCTGTAAACTTCCCGATATATCTGTTTGCACCACGTTCAAAAGTATTTTATGTAGCGGCTTCTGAAACAATGAATGAAGGCGGATTGATTCCAAGAGTATTTTCGCAAGCAGGTGCCATTTTAGTGAATCGTTCTTGGCGAGAAAAAGGGAAAGATGTTAAGAAAGAAGTAGATACAGCGGCAGAAGATAAAGTAGGCAAAGGATTATCCTATGGTTGGGTAGTAAGTTTTCCGCAAGGAACAACCACTCCTTATGCTCCACTTCGCAAAGGAACGGCACATTTAATTAAAACACATAACCCGATAGTTGTTCCAGTAGTGATTAATGGTTTTAGAAGAGCTTTTGATAAAAAAGGACTTCGATTCAAGAAGCGAAATACCACGCTTTCTGTTACTTTCAAAGAGCCGATTCGCTTCGATAAAGATATGCCAACCGAAGAAATAATGGATATTTTAAGAGATAAGATAGAACAAAAAATACCAGTTCAAAAACTGGTTTGGCTAAGAGATAAAGAGTAAAACTATGTTAAACAAAACAAGGGGCATAGTAATTAATTATATTCGTTACCGAGAAACATCTGTAATTGTGAATATTTATACCGAAGAATTTGGGATACAAACCTACATTGAAAATGGCGTAAGAAGTGCGAAATCAAAGAATAAAATAGCCTTGTTTCAGCCACTTACTTTATTAGATTTAGTGATTTACCAGAAAGGAAAAAATGCTGGAGCTAATAAACAGATTCATCGCATTGCAGAAATTAAATGTAATACTCCTTTTCATACTTTGCCTTATGATATTTATAAATCTTCGATTGCTCTTTTTATCACAGAAATCTTAGGGAAATCACTCAAAGAAGAAACGGGGAATCATTTCTTATTTGAGTTTTTACATAATTCAATCATTTGGTTGGATGAAATAGAAGAACATTTTGAGAATTTCCATTTACAATTCTTATTGCAATTGGGTACTTATTTGGGTTTTTCACCTGAAAATGCACATGAAATTTCTAATGAGTTGAGGATACATAATTTGCCAGTACTTAGTTTATCATTAGAAAACCAATTAGACGTTTTGTTGAATACACCATATCATCAATCGCCCAAAATTGATAGAAATAGTAGAAATCAATTATTAGAATCTATCATTTTATTCTACCGACTTCATGTAGATACTTTAGGAGAAATAAAATCTTTAACGGTTTTGAAGGAAGTGATGAGGTAGGAGTATTATGATTGGTCAGTTAGCAAATGGATTAACAACGGTTAGATTCTCAATCCAACTAAAATCATTAACGTTTCTAGTGTAAAGTTCATAACCGTATAATAAAGCTGTAGAGGCTATGATACTATCACCAACTGACATTTTCTTTTTTTGTCGTAAATCAATGGCTAATTCCACCACATTTTTATCTATTGGAATTATATTTAATAGAGAGAATAAACTCTGAAAGTATCTTTTATCTATGAGATTAATTTGATGATACCCTAAAACTTCTAGCCTAGAAATTTCAGAAACATAACTTTCAGATTGATTAATAATAGGTCTCAAAAATTGAAATTCTATCTGAGAGGAGTAGATAATAATATTACTATCGAAAATTTTCATGAGTGTTAATCTCTAAATGGCATTTTTCTATCTTGTCGACTTAATTCAAAATTTTCCATAAAGCTTTCAAAATTATCAATTGTTTTTCCTCCTTGTTCAACAACACGCTGATGATGAGCAATTTCTGTTTTGCTTAATTCATCAGCTTGGTTTGAAACAATAACTCCAAACCTTTTTAGTAGTGGAAGAAGTAATTCCACATCTTTATCGTTAAGAATATCTAAAACTATCCTTGTCATGTTGTTGATTTTTAATCAAATATAATGATTTTACTCGCTAAATCTTTCGCTTCAATTCAAAATGTTTACCCAAGTATAATCGTCTTACTTGTTCGTCGTCTGCTAATTCTTGTGGCGTACCAGCTTTCAAGATTTTTCCTTCAAAAAGTAAATAAGCACGGTCGGTGATTGAAAGTGTTTCATCCACATTGTGGTCGGTAATCAAAATTCCTATATTTCTGTACTTCAATTTGGCTACAATTCCTTGAATTTCTTCCACGGCAATCGGGTCAACCCCAGCGAAAGGCTCATCCAACAAAATAAATTTGGGGTCAACAGCCAAAGCACGAGCAATCTCAGTTCTACGACGCTCACCACCAGAAAGTACTTGTCCCAAGTTTTTACGCACGTGTGTCAACGAAAATTCTTCTAAAAGCGATTCCGTTTTTTCACGTTGTTCTTGTTTAGAAAGCTTAGTCATTTCCAAAACTGCTAAAATATTTTCCTCTACCGAAAGACTTCTAAAAACTGAAGCTTCCTGTGCCAAGTAACCAATTCCCAATCTGGCACGTTTGTACATCGGTAGATTCGTTACTTCCAAATCATCCAAAAACACTTTCCCTGAATTTGGTTTTACCAAGCCTGTGGCCATGTAAAACGAAGTAGTTTTTCCAGCACCATTAGGCCCGAGCAAACCCACAATTTCTCCCTGAGCTACTTGGTAACTAACATTATCATTAACGGTACGCTGTCCGTATTTTTTTACTAAATTTTCTGTTCTTAAAATCATAATTTGAATCAGAAGTAAAATCTTTTTTTAATATTATCCATGGCTGGTATCCCTACCAGCCATTAAAACCCCTAAACCTTAATACCCTTCAACATCAACTGAAAGGATTTTCTTCCTTGCCATTCGTTGATTTCTATGGTGTAGCATATTGAAAAGGGTTTGCCTTCTTGTAGTTGGTCAAAATAGTCTTCCACCATTCCGAATCCTACACAAGTATAAGCAGGAGAACCTTCTTGAAAAACATTTATTTTTAAATGCTTTTCTTTCATTTTCAAAGGCTTACCGTATAAATATACATTTTCAGAAACAAAAACGGGAGTCATATTGTGGGGACCAAATGGCGACATCTGAGAGATGATTCTATGAAATTTATCCGATATTTCTACCAAAGGCAATTTCAAATCTATGTCAATCATGGGCGACAATTGTTCTGGCAATATTTTTCGATTGACGACCTCTTCAAATTTACGTCTAAAATTTTCTATCTCAGCGATTTCCAAGGTTAAACCTGCGGCAAAAGTATGTCCACCAAATTGTATCAAATGTTCTGAACATTCTTCAATGGCATCATATACATCAAAACCTGGAACAGACCGAGCCGAACCCGCAGCGTGTCCATGCGATTCTGTCAAAATAATCGTAGGACGGTGATACTTTTCGATACATCTACTTGCTACGATACCGATAACGCCTTTGTGCCAATCGTTTTTAAAAAGTACTGTACTTTTGGCGGATTTCAGAAAATCGTCTTCTTCAATAATGGCTAAAGCTTCGGCAGTAATGTTTGTGTCAAAGTTTTTTCTATCATTATTATGTTTGGTAATGATGTTGGCAAAGTCGGTGGCTTCTTCTTCGTTGTCGGTCAATAGTAAATTAACGGCATCATAAGCATGTTTGATTCTTCCAGCGGCATTAATTCTTGGTCCTAAACCAAAAACTACTTTCGTAATGTCCATTTTACCCGCCAAACTTGCCGATTGCATCAATGCTTTCAATCCTGTTCTTGGATTGGAGTTCAATTGTTGCAAACCGTAAAAAGCCATAACTCTATTTTCGCCTGTAATTGGTACAATATCACAAGAAATAGAAGTAACGACTAAATCTAAGTAAGGCATTAGTAATTCCTGAGAAATACCATGTGTTTGGCAGTACGCTTGTAACAATTTAAAACCAACGCCACAACCTGTTAATTCTTTGTAAGGATAGGCACAATCAGCCCTTTTGGGGTCGAGTATTGCCACTGCTGGCGGAAGGTCGTTATCATCGGGGCGGTGATGGTCGCATACGATAAAGTCAACGCCATGTTCTTTTGCCCAAGTAATTTTTTCTTTGGATTTAATCCCACAATCTAAGCTCACTATCAATCCAAATCCTTCATTAGCAGCTTTTTCCACACCAGCTTGCGAAACGCCATAACCTTCGGCATAGCGGTCAGGAATATAAAATTCTAAAGGACAGTCTTCGGCATTTTGAAAAATAACATTTTTCAAAAAACCATAGAAAGTTGCTACCGAAGTAGTTCCGTCCACATCGTAGTCGCCATAAATCATTATTTTTTCGCCAGAAGAAATGGCTTTCGTCAAGCGTTCAACTGCTTTGTCCATGTCTTTCATCAAGAATGGGTCGTGCAGATGAGCTAAATCTGGGCGAAAAAATGCTTTGGCTTCTTCAAAAGTATTAATATCACGCTGTGCTAAAAGCGTAGCAATTTCCGTTGAAACATTGATTGCTTCAGCGACTTGTTTTATTTTTTCTGTGGAAGGAATGGGTTTATAAATCCAACGTTTTTCTGTCATAAGGCAAAAATACAAAGACCTGCAAGGTTTCGGAAGCCTTGCAGGTCTAATCTATATAATTTAAGAAAAATTAAGCTTAAAGAATGGTTTTAAACTCCTTCTGCTACTACTTCTTTTACTTCTGGTACCATACGAGTTAAAAGATTTTCAATCCCTTGTTTCAAAGTCATCGTTGACGACGGACAACCTGAACATGAACCTTGAAGTAATACTTTCACGGTACCTTCATTGAAAGAGTGAAAATTGATAGCTCCACCATCAGATTCTACCGCTGGACGAACGTACTGTTCTAAAACAGCTTTGATTTTCACAACTGTTTCAGAATCTTGCTCTCCTCCTATTACATCGTTTGCAGCAATTGTTGCTTTCGTGAATACTTCTTTTTTCTCTTCAAAGAAACCTTTCAAAAATTGTTTCAAACCAAATAGTTCATCTTCCCATTTTGTCTCTTCGTCTTTGGTAACGGTGACAAAATTTGATGAAATGAATACTCGTTTGACAAAATCAAAGCCGAATAAAGCAACTGCCAAAGGTGAATTTTTGCCTTCTGCTACTGCATCTGATGGCGTAGCGTAGTCGAACGATAAACCTTCAGGAGCTAACACAAAGTTCAAGACAAACTTCATTGAGTTTGGGTTTGGCGTTGATTCTGTGTAAATTAATATCTGCTGTTTTAACATGAGTTCTATTTAATTTGTATCTGGATTTGGTCGTATTTTAAAAATGTGCTGAATTGAGTATAAAATTAGCAAGCAATCAGGAAACATTTAAAACACAAAATTAGTTTTCAGAAACGTATAAATGTCAGAATACCTACAAAAAAATAGTGTTTGGCTACTTCCAATATCAATTGTTCTATCTGCAATTGGTTATGTTTGGATATTATATTACTTGCCAAGAACCCAATTCAATGTTTTTATCAGTATTATCGCTTTACTTTTTGGCTTGTATTTTTTAATCGTAAAAAGTTCGCTGAAGTATTTCAATATAAAGTACTTATTGGGTATTGCTGCTGTTTTAAGGGTGCTGTTATTATTTGCAACCCCGAATTTATCGGATGATTTTTACCGATTTGTCTGGGATGGACGATTAATTGTTGCAGGCAAAAATCCATATTTATATTTGCCAAATGAGTTTCCAGAAAATCCTCTTTTTTCTTATTTAAACTCTCCGAATTATTACACCGTTTATCCACCTTTCAACCAATTTATTTTTGGTCTTGCTTCATGGTTTTTTCCAGAAAACTTGTTGGGAAATATCGTTATGCTAAGAATTATCATCGTATTGGCAGATGTTGGAGTAATGTTTTTACTTTATCAACTGAAAAGAAAACGTGTATTACTTTATGCTTTTAATCCTTTAATTATCATCGAACTAACGGGTAATTTACATTTTGAAGGATTGATGATTTTCTGGTTTTTATCTGCCATTTGTTTTTTTGTTCGTCATCAGAAACAAGTTTCTGGACGAGATAAAATTTGGGGAGTGATATGTTTTACTTTGTCGGTCGCCACCAAATTAATACCCTTGATTTTTTTGCCTTTAATCATCAAAAAGATTGGCTTTAAAAACGGAATCTGCTTATCTTTTTTTTCGGCTTTTTTATTTGTGCTACTTTGGCTTCCTTTTTTTGACAGAGAGATAATCAGTAATTTCTTTTCAAGTATCGACCTTTACTTTCAAAGTTTTCAGTTCAATGCCTGTGTGTATTACATCATTCGAGAAATTGGTTTTTTGATACTTGGTTTCGATGTCGTTTGGTGGGTTGGTGGAATCTTGGGGCTTTCAGCTTTGTCTATTATCCTGAATTTATCTTGGGGGAAATTTTGGTGGAAGCAAGACAATTTCAGCAATTTACTAAAAAATGAAGGGGAAGGAATGACAGAAAAAATACTTGAAACTTTCTATCTATCAGCATTACTGATTGTAACGACGTATTATTTTTTCGCTACAACGGTACATCCTTGGTACATCGCTACGGTTTTTACTTTATCCTTACTTACTCCTTACCGTTTCGGAATTGTGTGGTCTGCAATGGTGATGCTTTCTTACTTTGCCTATCGACAAGTGCCTGTTAATGAGTCACTTTATCTGATTGCTATCGAATATTTAGTCGTAATTGGTACGATGCTTTATGAGCTGAAAATAAGCCGTTTAGCGATTTATCCACACCAAAAGTAGATTTTTTGTTGGCATTCCCTGCTTTTATCACGAACTTAGAGGGACAATTCGGAGAACTCCACTGTCAAAAAAGCTAACCTAAAATACGTTTTCAGAAAATGTTAGATATCATCCAACTGCTTCCTGATTCCATTGCGAACCAGATTGCCGCCGGCGAAGTCGTTCAACGACCAGCTTCTGTGGTGAAAGAGCTTTTGGAAAATTCCATTGACGCCCAGTCAACCAATATTCAATTAATCGTCAGAGAAGCGGGGAAAACCTTAATTCAAGTAATTGATAACGGGTTGGGTATGTCCGAAACAGATGCAAGAATGTGTTTTGAGCGTCATGCTACTTCAAAAATTCGTACTTCCGACGACCTCTTCAAAATCAGAACGATGGGTTTTCGAGGCGAAGCGATGGCATCTATCGCTGCCGTTGCACAAGTAGAAATGCGTACTCGTAGAACAACCGACGAATTAGGTGTTTTAATAAAAATAGAAGCTTCAGAATTAAAAGCACAAGAAGCTATCGCTACGCCAGAAGGTACGAGTATTCAGGTGAAAAACCTGTTTTTTAATGTGCCAGCTCGTAGAAATTTCCTAAAGTCTAATCCTGTTGAAATGCGTCATATCATCGACGAATTTCAAAGAGTAGCTTTATCCAATCCTGAAATTTCATTCTCTTTACATCATAACGATACCGAAGTATATAATTTGCCTGCGGGTAAATTGAGCCGAAGAATTGTAGATTTATTCGGGAAAGGTTATCGAGAACAATTAGCTTCTTGCGAAGAAGAAACCTCTTTCGTAAGTGTTCGTGGTTATGTTGGTAAACCAGAGTACGCCAAAAAAACTCGTGGGGAACAGTTCTTTTTTGCCAATAATCGTTTCATCAAAAACAGCTATTTGAATCACGCTGTGATGAGTTCTTTTGAAGGATTAATTCCAGAAGGTTCACATCCGTTTTACGTACTTTTTATTGAAATCGACCCAATTCACATTGATATAAACGTTCATCCGACCAAAACTGAAATTAAGTTTGATGACGAACGAACGGTTTATGCCATTGTACAAGCGGCGGTTCGAAAATCTATGAGCCAGCATAATTTGATGCCATCTTTGGATTTTGAAACAGATGTGAATTTTGCCAATAATATTTTTCAGTTCAACGGTTCGCCTTTTGAAAAAACAAAAGAAACCGCTGTAAGTGCTTTTGCAAGAACGACGGAAACACCTTTTAGAGAAAAAACGAATCTGACAAATTGGAATAAATTATATGAAGGGCTGAATCGTCAGCTTGATGATTTTGAAAGAAAAGAACCTGAAATAGAACAAACGAAAGTTGATTTTGGTGATACCACAGAAAGTACTTCTTTCCTGCTGAAAAGTAAGGCAAATGATATTGGAAGTAATCGTCCGCAAAGAGCTTCGCAAGATTCTGAGGCATCTACTTTTCAGATTCATAATCGCTACATTATTTCTCAAGTAAAATCTGGAATGCTTTTGATTGACCAACGTGCGGCTTATGAAAGAATTTTATATGAGAAATTCTCGCAGAATTTACGCAAAAATGGCGGAGCGTCTCAACAGTTATTATTCCCGACAAAAGTAAAACTGACGACGGCAGATTTTCATTTATTGCTAGAAATTCAAGATGAAATCAGGAATCTTGGCTTTGTGCTGAGTGTTGTAGAACATGATTCTTTTATGGTAAATGGCATTCCTGCTGATTCTCCAGAAGAAAATGAGCAACAAATGTTGGAGGGTATTTTGGAGCAATTCAAACAAAATGAATCAGAATTACATTTAGAAAAAGCTGAAAATCTAGCAAGAGCAATGGCAAAACGTTCAGCTGGGCGTTATGGAAATCATGCTTTAACGGTTTTAGAAATGAATACTTTGGTAGAACAGCTTTTTGCTTCTTCAAACCCAAGCTATACGCCAAGTGGCGAAGTAACGATGAAGATTGTTTCTTTATCAGATATGGCAAGTTTATTCTTGCGACCATAAACAATGTTGAAAGAGTATTATAAAAATCAATAATGAAAACGAATCGAATAGCGCTACTCCTGTTAGCAATTTTTGTTTTTTCAGGCGTGGCAGTTTACTTTAAATCTTGCCAAACGACTAGCTCACAAGAAAGTGTTCCTCAAGAAGAAGTATCACTCAATCCCGCTCCAGATTTTAATGCTGATTCTGCCTATAGCTTTGTCGAAAAACAAGTAAGTTTTGGCCCAAGAGTTCCCAATACCAAAGCACACAAAGAATGTGTAACTTGGTTGGTTACAAAACTAAAACAATTAGGCTGTGAAGTAAGTACGCAAGATTTTGTAGCAACTACTTTTGATGGAAAGAAATTGAATGCAACCAATATTATCGGTTCAATCAATCCAACGGCTACGAAAAGAATTTTATTAACGGCTCACTGGGATGCACGTTCGGTAGCAGACAAAGATTCTGTAGATAAAAATAAAGCAATTGATGCTGCAAATGACGGAGGAAGTGGCGTTGGAGTATTGTTAGAATTAGCAAGAAGTATTCAACAGGCGAAAACTAAACCTAATGTTGGTGTTGATATTATCTTTTTTGATGTGGAAGATGTTGGCGAACCAGAAGATTTTAAAGGTGAACATGGACAGAATTCTTGGTGCTTAGGGTCACAATATTGGGCAAGTCATAAACACAAAGAAAATTATACGGCTTATTATGGTATTAATTTAGACATGGTTGGTGCTAAAGGAGCAGTTTTCCCACATGAAGGTACTTCAATGCAATACGCACCGATGATTGTGAGGAACGTTTGGGATATTGCTAGTAGATTAGGCTATTCTAATTTATTTATTGATGCAGATGGCGGAGGTTTGGTTGACGACCACGTTCCTGTAAACGATGTAGCAAAAATTCAAATGATTGATATTATTGAATTAAGACCAAACGACCCAAAAACTTTTGGAGCATATCATCATACGCATCAAGATAATATGTCTGTGATTGATAAAAATACCTTAAAGGCTGTCGGACAAACTGTTTTAACTGTTTTGTATCAAGAATAAGCTTTAGGCGGTAGGCTATATGCTTTAGGCAAGCACAACAGCCTATTGCCTAAAGCTTATAACCTACGGCTTTTAGACTTCACAAGATAATTCTTACTTTTGTGAGAAGTATTATAAAACATATACTTACTAACCACATATTTTTGGGTTAATCTATCACTTTCAATCAACATCCAATGGAACAAACAGAAGTTTTAAAACACGTTCATCTAAATGATGTTCATGTGTCACTTGGGGCAAAAATGGTACCTTTTGCAGGATATTCAATGCCTGTCTTATATTCAAACCTTATTCAAGAACATATTGGTGTTCGTACTGGAGTAGGTGTTTTTGATGTATCGCACATGGGCGAGTTTGTTGTAAAAGGCGAACGTGCCACAGAGTTTTTGCAATATGTTACTTCTAATGATGTTTCGGTTTTGGTTGATGGAAAAGTACAGTATTCATGTTTACCAAACGATAAAGGCGGAATTGTAGATGACCTTTTGGTATATCGTTGGAACGAAAACGAGTATTATTTAGTAGTAAATGCTTCGAATATTGAAAAAGATTGGAACTGGCTACAGCAAAATAATACATTCGGTGTAGAAATGGAAAACATTTCAGACAAATTGAGTCTTTTTGCAGTACAAGGACCAAAGGCTATTGATACCTTGAAAAAGCTGACTGACTTAGATTTAGATTCGATGGAGTATTATTCTTTTAAAACAGGAACAATTGCTGGTATTGGTGATGTTTTGATTTCTTCAACAGGTTATACTGGCGCTGGCGGTTTTGAAGTATATGTTTGGAATAAAGATGCTGAAGCAATGTGGAAAGCTATTTTCGAAGCAGGTGCAGAGTTCAATATTATGCCTGTAGGTTTAGGTGCAAGAGATACTTTGCGTACAGAAATGGGCTATTGTTTATACGGAAATGATATTGACGATAGTACTTCGCCGATTGAAGCAGGTTTAGGATGGATTACCAAATTCAATAAAGAATTTATCAATTCTGAATTCCATAAAAAAATTAAAGAGAATGGACCAACACGTAAATTAGTTGGTTTTGAAATGATTGATAGAGGTATTCCTCGCCAACATTACGAAATTATGGATGCCGCTGGCAACATCATTGGCGAAGTAACTTCAGGAACACAGTCGCCTACGCTTAGTAAAGGAATTGGAATGGGTTATATCACCAAAGAATACACCAAAGTAGGTTCGGAAGTATATATCAATATCCGTAACAAATATTTGAAGGCAGTAGTGACCAAAATGCCCTTTTTGAAGTAAAATGTGAATTAGATTTTTTTGAAATTATGCAAAAAATAGACGTTTGTATCAGTCCAGAGTTATTACATTTATATAATATCGAAAATTCGATTGTAGTTGTTGTAGATATTTTTAGAGCTACTTCTTGCATGACAACTGCTTTCGCCAATGGTGTAGAAGCAATCATTCCAGTATCAACAATTGAAGAATGTGTAAGTTATCAACAAAAAGGATACTTAGCAGCGGCCGAACGTGACGGTAAAACACCAGAAGGTTTTGATTTTGATAACTCTCCTTTCAGTTACATGACTGAAAAAGTGAATGGTGCAACGGTTTGTGTTACCACAACCAACGGTACTTTGGCTATTACAAAGTCTAAATCGGCTGTAAAAGTAATGGTAGGCTCTTTCTTGAACTTGGGGGCTTTAACGAATTACTTAAAAGAACAACAATACGATATTTTGGTATTATGTGCAGGCTGGAAAGGTAAACCGAACTTAGAAGATACGCTTTTTGCAGGAGCTTTAGTAGAGCGTTTGCAAGAAGAATTTATGGTAGAAGATGATTCTGCTTTGATGGCGTTGCGTCAATATGAATTAGCTAAAAATGATTTATTATCGTTTGTAGCATCTTCCTCTCACGTAAAAAGATTACAACGTTTAGGAATTCAAAAAGACATCGCTTATTGTTTACAGCAAGATTTATACGATGTTTTACCCGTTATGCGTGGGAATACTTTAGTAAAAATGTAATTTCTGTAACACGAGTTTCCAACTCGTGGATTGTAATGATTTTATTTTATGGAGGTATTTGAAGTACTTCCATAAAATAATAAATCAATAATAACCAAAAGTATAACTTCCCCAGAAGCTTTGATAGTCTGCCTCTGCTGATGCTGTATAAGGAATCATCTTTACGGTGCTTATCATCCATCTGCCATCTTTAGTAATAGGGAAACTTACTTCACCTTTTGAATTACTTCTTAGTTTCTTCATGCTTGTTTTACCATGCTTTACCCACCAAGCTAACACTAAAGCATTGCTAAATACTTCGTTATCGAATAATACTTTAAACGTTAATAAATCACCACTTTTTATTAAATAAGGATTCATCGTTGGAATTATCTCCAATCTCATACCTGTATTCTTAGAAAACGTTTCGTCTTTGGTTTCACCTACCTGAAACAACGTTTTAACACAACGCTGATAGAACTCTCTTCCTTTTTTATTTTCAAGACCTTTCTCTTTTCTTAGTTTAATAATGTTATCAAGTCCTTCAGAACGTAAGTATTCATTAAACTTCTTGGCATCTAATTGTATAAATTTATTAGTGTTGTTAAATGCTAGCAGATGATTTCCTTCTGAAGAGAAAGTAACAGGAATCTTGACCGAATCTTTCGTAGCAATTTGACCTCTAATATCCTTCTCTCCTTCTTTAGAGTAGTGTGTCAATTTAGAAATAGTAAACTTACTAGCATCTACCTTTTCGCCAGTGTAATTTTCTCCGACAAAAACATCTACAGTAGTGTGTTCATTTATTTTTAGTAGAAATTTTAAAGGCTGTAACCAAAACTCGTGCGAGAATGATAAAAATGAAAAGAAAGTAAGTAGGCAGAAGAGAAGAGTATATTTTTTCATATTCCTGAAAACAATAATGTTTGATGAAGTTAATATTAACCTAAAAATACAATATTATAAGTTCTTTTTCTAAAAGATTGGGTTTGCTTCTCTTTTTTACCTACGTAAGAAAAGAGAGACAAACCCAATTAATTTATTAGCATTTAATCTAACAATTCTTTCCATCTACATCACAAACCTCTCCAGAAATTGCCTGTACTTGTTTTTCTTGAGCCAGTTTTTCAAAGATTTCTTTAAATACTTCTGAAGGTTGTGCGCCAGAAACAGCATATTTTTTATCGAAAATAAAGAAAGGTACTCCAGAAATTCCTTGTTGACGGAAATAGTGCATTTCTTCTTTTACTTCATCAGAAGCTTCGTCTGACTGAAGAATGCCAATTGTTTTTTCAGCAGACCAACCAAATTGATTCATCACTTCAGCCACAACGCTTGCGTCTGTTAAATCCACTCTGTCGATAAAATAGGCTTTCATCAAAGCTTCTTTTACTTCAACCTGAATCCCTTCTTGCAAAGAAATCGTAAGTATTCTGTGGAAAGCAAAAGTATTGATAGCTTTAGGAAGGTTTTCAAAATCAAAATCTAAATCCTCCGATTCTGCGGCTTGCTCAACTTGACGAAACTTTTGGGCATAATTAGCACCGAAACGTCCTTCCATGTGTTCGCTGAAGGGAATACCCTCTTTCGGAACAGTTGGGTCTAGTTGAAAAGGATGATAGATAACTTGCAGAGTACAAGAACTTTGTGTATCTTGAATAGCTTTTTCTAACCTACGCTTACCGATATAACACCAAGGACAAACAATGTCCGAAACAACATCTACACGAATAATTGGTTTTGTATTCATATTTATAAAATTATAATTCCTTACGAAAGTAGTGCTAAGCAATTAACAGAAAGCTATTAGCCATATTATCAGATAGTTAAACAATTAGCCTTAAAATCTATTATATACTTTAGATTAACACCACCAAGAGACTATTCTCAAATTTTTACGTATTCATTATTAAAACCGCTTTTTGCGATTGAAAATTCAATTTCGATTTTAGATTCATTAAATCAACTAAAAATCAAATAGTTATATATTTCAAGTTTTAAATTAATTTTTACGTTATGAAAAAAATCTATCTTTTTGCAGTGGTTGCACTCCTTGCTTTAGCGTCTTGTAATCGTAACAGTTTTCAAATTGGTTCTGCTTGTCATCGAGAAATCGAAGATGAAGTATTTAAACCCAATTATCAATCGTTCACAACCGTTGAAAAACAGTTTACCATGATTGATACCACCTACAAATTTCAGGCTGTGATTGATGAAATCGGCAATCAAATGAAATTAAGAGGCTATGAAGATTCAAAAGAACGCCCCAACTTAATTGTCTTTTATGCACTTTTTCCTACAGATGTCAATCTTTCTGTGCTACAACGTTCTTTCAGAGGGCTAGGCAAAGAAAATATGAATGAGGAACTGAGAAGAGTAAAACTCAGAAAAGGAACACTTCTTTTACAATTTGTTGAAAATGATAGTAATCGTCCTATTTGGATGGGTTATGCTGCGGGAATTGCTGCGCCAGAAACACATAGTATTGACGAGAAAGCCTTGAGAATAGCGACTCGACAAATTTTTGATAATTACAGAATTTTTGCCAAAGATTACATCGCTGGAAAACCTGTTTCTACGCAAACAATCGCATTGAAGTAATGAGTAAGCAAGTAATATTCTTAATAAGTAAGCATTGTTACAATGTCCTCATGTTGAGGAAACATTTGTAGCAATGCTTTTCTATCTTTCATTTCAAAATCCTCAAAGTCAAAACCAGGAGCAACAGTACAGCCAACTAAGGAATAAGTATTTCCTTCGGCAGGTTTTGAGCCAAACCATTTTCCAGCAGGAACCACTGCTTGGAATACTTCTCCACGGTCAGGATTATTACCGAGACGAATAATTTCTAAAGTGCCGTCTTCATCCAAAACATAAATATTTAAAGCAGTGCCTGCATAGAAATGCCACATTTCATCAGAAGCAATACGATGTAATGCTGAAATATGATGACTTTCCAACAAAAAATAAATACCTGTTGAAAATACTCTTTCTCCTTTAAAACGTGCGGGTAATGCTGTTTGGACAATACTTTCATTCGCACGATAGGTTTCTACAAAGTAGCCACCTTCAGGATGAGTATTCATTTGATAATTTTCAATCCAAAATTGGGCTGTTTTAGTCGATGACATCCTTAAAAAATCTTTCGTCAAAAGTGAATATTTCAATATTTTTAATCTTCACATCCTGAAAATCTGGGTGTAAGGGATTAATCAAATAATTAATTTCTTGAGGAACAATCGCAGAAGGTACTCCTAAAGCGATAGATTGTTCTGTTTTAAGCCAATGGTCTGTAAAAGAAGCTAATACGCCAGCGTCAAATATTTTAGCCCAGTCTTTTGGTAAAATGGAAGCATCCAAAGAAGCAATTTGATTATCTGGAATATCTAAAGTGATAATGGCGTAATCGTCTTCTGGATAATATTGTCCGATATGTACTAATACTTCTAATAAAGCCAGCGAGCGATGTGAAGCCGTATAAAGTAACGAAGTACCTCTCCTATTCCAACGCTGCCCCTTTAAACTTGCTCCAAAGCCAGATAAATCTCTTGCTCTTTTAAATTTACTAATTCTAAAAACTTCCATTTTTAAGAGAATAATCCGTGTTCTATATAAATTAATTCTCTTTCAATGATTTCATAGCCCAAAGAAGTATCCAATAATTCTGTAGGACGTTTTCCGCCCAAAGCGGGTACACGAGAGTGCATCCAGCCGTTGAAACGTTCAAGGCTTCCAAAAGTTTCTTGTCCTAATTCATACAGTTTTGCCAAGCGAATCAATTTTGCAGAAGCATCTTTATCTAAACGTTGGTCGTCTCGATAACGTTGAATCGTTCTTTCTGAAATATTCAATACTTCTGCCATTTCTTTGTTAGAAAAAGCAATTTGCTTTGCCAAACTATCTAAAGCTTGTTTTGGTAAACCCTCTTTGGCAATTTCTATCAAGTCAAAATCATGTCTGATTTCTCTGTTGATGATTGCTTGTCCACCCAACAATACAATTAAAGTTGGAATGGGTAATATATTTTGTGTTTTCATCTAAACCTTATCTTGTCAATATGTCGTAAATATAACGACAATTGTCGTAATGGCAAAATTGGATGAGATGATATTTTTATGGTGATGGTTCAAACGATATTATTTGTTAAATATTTTAAGAATTTTTAATAAAATGCAACATTCGTAAATGCTTCTGTGTCATTAGTTTGAATTTAAGTTATTGGTTGTCTAATAGATGAAAACTTTTTAACTTGAAGGTTAAGAAGTTTGAACACTATGAATCCTCAACCTTTAGCACTGGAGCAAACACATTACATAGACAAACATTTACCACTCGTAGAGGCTTGCCGTAAGGGCGAACGAAAGGCTCAGTATGAGATTTATAGGCTTTATGCAAAGGCTATGTTCAATGTTGCTGTCCGAATTGTAAATCATGTTGGCGAAGCAGAGGACGTCCTGCAAGATGCTTTTTTGGATGCTTTTCAAAAAATTCATGATTTCAAACAAACAAGTACTTTCGGTGCTTGGTTAAAACAGATTGTCATCAATCGAGCGTTAAATCATTTACGCAATAGGAAAGTACAATTAATTGATATTGAAGATGCAGGAGATATTCCAGATGAAGCAACGTATGACGAAGAAGGAATAGAACTTAATATTCAGAGAGTACAAAATGCCATTCAACAATTACCAGATGGTTTTAGAACAGTACTTTGTTTGTATTTATTAGAAGGTTATGACCACGAAGAAATTGCAGAAATTTTGGGCGTGGCAGAATCTACTTCTCGAACACAATACATCAGAGCCAAAAAGCGATTGTTGGAGATTTTAAAACAATAAAGACCTTTTCTTTTTAAGAGAGATCAGGCTTAAAGCGTTATGAAAAAGACAAAAGTAGAAAGATTCATTCGTGATAACCGAGAAAACTTTGATCAGTTTGAAGTACCTGCTGGTTTGTGGGATAAAATAGACAAAGGCTTAGGGAATTTAGATACCTTTCCGGGAGAAACATCCTTTGTAGAAAAGAAAAATATTATCAGTTTCAAACAGAAATATTGGGCGATGGCAGCAAGTCTTGCTTTGCTCATAGGTTGTTTCTTTGTGTATAATATTGGTTTCAAGTCACAAAATACCGACAAAATTATTGCTACCGTAAGCCCCGAATATGGTGATAAAATGGTTCAGTATGCAAGTTTGATTGAAACGAAGCGTGAAGAAATCAGACAAATTGAGGCTCACGACCCAGTACTTTACAAAGAGTTTTCCGCAGAAATAGAGAATCTGAACAAAGACTATCAAAACCTGAAAGCAGAATTGCCCCAAACGCCAAATCAGGAAGAGTTAGTTAAAGCCATGATTCAGAATTTACAAGTACAATTAGATATTTTAAATAGGCAATTGTCTATTATTCAGAAAATTAAAGATTATCAGAACAATCCGACAAGAAGCATTTGAGGTAAACAGTTTAATCGAAGCATGTCATGAAAAAGTTATTGAATATATTAGCATTAAGTGTTTTAGTAATTAATGGCACTTTAGCCCAAGAAATAAGAGTACATATAAGTGATTCAACAGAAAGTAAAGCATTCGAAAATCATTTAAGGGCAAGTATTGCCACAACGAGAAATATTGCTGTTCGAACAATTAATGGTGTAGCCACAACACTAAGAAATATTGAGCATCAACCTTTGCCAGCAACGTCAGCCAGCCCAAATTATGCTTATGGCGAAGCTATCATTCAGGAAACGGCTACGGTAGAAAAGAAAAAGGTAATCAGTAAATCGTTTCCAGTAGATGCCAAAAACTTTTTAAACATCAATAATCAACACGGTGAAGTAAAAGTAGAACTTTGGAATAAAAACGAAATCAAAGTAGATATTACCATCATTGGTTACGGTAAATCTGATGCTGAAGCACAAATGCTGATTGATAATGTAGAAATCATTGAAAGAAAAGAAGGCGATAAAATAGCTTTCAAGACAATGATTGATACCGATGAAAAAAGTAATGGAAATGGTAGCTGGAGTTGGGCAAATAGTTTAACCAATAGTTTTAACTGGAGTAGCAGTAAGAAAACGATGGAAAAGCGTGGTGTAGAAATTAACTATATGATTTTTATGCCAAAATCTAATTCTTTGACCGTGGCAAATAAATATGGAAAAACAATCATTCCACAGTTTTCAGCACCATTAAAAATTACTTCTAATTACGGTAGTTTTGTTTCTGATAAATTGACGGGTGGAGGAAAAGACATTTTCGTACAATATGGTTCTGGTAATATCAAACAAATGGACGATGGTGATTTGCACATTGCTTATTCAAAACTAAATATTGAAAAGGCGGATAATTTAAAACTTACGAATAATTATGGTTCGATGATTCTGGATGACATCAATCATTTAGATGGAACAATTCAATATTCAAGCGGGAAAATTGGAAAGATTAATCAAACAGGAAAGTTGTCAATCAGTTATTCAGATGGCGTTCAATTGGCGGAGTTATCAAAGACTTTAAAAACCTTAGATATTCGTTCTAATTATACAGCCGTAAAATTACCTGTAACGGGCGATTGCAACGCAGATTTTGAAGTAACAACTACTTATGCCAATTTTAGGTATCCAGAAAATAAATGTACTCTAACGGTGAACCCGGATAATAAAGAAGACGAAGAACGTAGAATGGGCATACAATCAACCAAAGTATATAAAGGAAAAATTGGAAAAGGCTCTGCCACAAAAATTACGATTAAGACCAATTATGCTGGTGTAAAATTCACTGAAAAATAAATAAAAAGCCTAACGCAATAAAAACGTTAGGCTTTTTTTATGTCAAAATATTGAATATCAACTGTTAAGTTATCCAGTAATTGTCGTGTCCGTTCAGGGCGAGCATCAGTAATAAACACTTGATTGAATGTTCCGTCAGTCATCATAATGATTAATTGTTGAATTCTTCTATCGTCAAGCTTATCAAAAATGTCATCTAGCAATAAAATCGGAGCAAAACCTTTTGTAATACTTAGCATTTCAAATTGAGCCAATTTGAGAGCAATTACAAAAGATTTCTGTTGACCTTGTGAACCGAATTTTCGAAGCGTAAAGCCATTAATTTCAAAAATGAAGTCATCCTTATGGCTTCCCATCGTTGTGCGCTGTGCTGCTAAATCTCGTTGTCTATTTCTGTGAAAAACAGTGGTGAAATCGTCACTTCCCACTTCTGATTCATAAATCATGTCAACGCTTTCTCTGGCATCAGATAATACTTCATAATGTTTTTTGAAAATCGGCAGAAAAGTATTGGCAAAAGTCAAGCGAGCGTCATATATCTTCTGTGAAATTTCTACTAAAGGGTCGGTATAAATATCTAATAATAAATCATCAACATAATTGCGTTCTGCAAACTGCTTTAGTAAAGAGTTTCTTTGAAGTAACAAGCGATTATACTGTAAAAGATTTTCTAAGTACGCTGAGTCTAACTGTGACATTACTCCGTCGAAGAATTTTCTTCTTTCTTCACTCCCATCACGAATCACATCAGTATCATTTGGAGAAAGTAATACGACAGGAAATTTACCAATATGTTCTGATAATCTTTCGTAGGCTTTTTTATCGTGCAAAACAGCTTTTTTTTGTCCTTTTTGTAAGGCAATCGTAATTAAAGTCGATTTTTCATTTTCGAAATCTCCTTCAATCATCATAAAATCAGCGTCATGATTAATGCTCAAGTTATCTTGATTAGAGATGGCACTTTTTGTTAAAGCCAAAAAGTAAATAGCATCTAACAAATTAGTTTTTCCACTTCCATTTTCGCCAACAATACAATTTATCCGAGGTGAAAACTCGAAAGAATCGTAGTCGTAACTCTTGAAATTGGTCAAACTAAGTTTTTGTAAATACATGAAAAGAAAATAAAAACGTATTGAATTGAAAAATTGAGCGTAAAAATGAGCAAAACCTGTATTTAAGTATCAATGAATAATACAAAATACTTTGTGTGTTCTTTGTTTTGTACTAATTTCGTAGTGCAAATTAAAGACTGTTTGATGGGATTGCAAATCACAGGCAGTTTAGCATCGGATTTATCTCCGAATAAGCAGTGTTAAGGTGAAACTTACAATTCACTTATTCACAAATCACTCATTCATAATTGTAGAAAATGGCAAAGAAAGCTGAAAACAAAGTAAAATACTCGAAGGAGACCTATATGTACTGGTACGAGTCGATGGTACTTCAACGCAAATTTGAAGAGCGTGCTGGTCAGTTGTATGGACAACAAAAAATTAAAGGTTTTTGTCACCTTTACATCGGACAAGAAGCTTGTTCATCAGGAGCAAGATCTGCATTGAAAGACGGCGACAAGTATATCACTGCATATCGTGACCACGGTATTCCTTTAGCTTTAGGTTCAGACCCTAATACGGTTATGGCTGAGTTGTTCGGAAAAGCTACTGGTATCTCTAAAGGTAAAGGAGGTTCGATGCACATTTTTGATAAATCTGTAGGATTTGTAGGTGGACACGGAATTGTGGGTGCTCAAATTCCATTAGGAGCAGGTTTAGCTTTTGCTGAAAAATATAACAAAACTGGTAATCTTGCCATTTGTTATTTTGGTGACGGTGCGGTTCGTCAAGGAGCTTTGCATGAAGCATTCAACATGGCAATGACTTGGAAGTTACCTGCAATCTTTGTAGTAGAGAACAACGGTTATGCAATGGGTACTTCGGTTTCTCGTACTTCTAACGTAACTGACCTTTATACAATCGGTGAAGCTTATGACATGCCTTCTGAAGCAGTTGATGCAATGAGCGTTGAAGCAGTTCACGAAGCGGTTTCTCGTGCGGCTGACCGTGCTAGAGCTGGTGAAGGACCAACTTTCTTAGAGTTCAAAACTTATCGTTATAGAGGTCACTCAATGTCTGACCCTCAGAAATATCGTACAAAAGAAGAGGTTGAAGCATACAAAATGCGTGACCCAATTGAACAAGTGAGAAAAGCGATTTTGGATAACGAAATTGCAACAGAAGAAGATTTAGCAGCGATTGATGCAGCGATTAAAGTAAGAGTAGAAGCTTCTGTTAAATTTGCTGAAGAATCTCCTTGGCCAGATCCAGTAGAAATTTTTACAGATGTTTATGTAGAGGAATATCCTTTCCCTGTAGAATAAACTATTGAAATACACAAAAAAGCCGTTCCAATTTTCTTTGGGACGGCTTTTTTAGTTTATCCAGTCGAACGATACTCTATCGTGTTCAGGATGTGCAACTTCTGGCGTTTTTTTGCTATTTACATTTTTTCGATTGAAGTTTCGTCTTGTCTGAAAATCTCTCCAATCGTTGCGTTGGAAAATGGCTAAGCTTTGCCTCATGTTATTACTGTTTTAAATATTGAAATATTACTATACAAATGTATAATCAATGCTTGAAATGAATATTAAACAATTGATTATATGAATGTTAACAAATTAAGTTATAATGTGAGTTCAAAGAATAGTACAAAAAAATGCCATTCTTACTAAGAATGGCGTTTAATGCTAAATTCCAAATGTTTTAAAGTTTTGGATTCATATTGGTGAATTTTTTAAAAGTCTCGTTATTACAAAATAAAAAAACCATTGCTTATAAACAGCTAAATGTTTACAGATCAATGGATTGATAGATTGTTTTGTCGCAAATGTAAAATACTTTACCAAGAAAGTAATATTAAATTTCACCTTTCTGTAAAACCTCTAAAAAGAAGAAGAGATTAACTTTGAATAAATTCAATCGTTAATCTCTTCTAAAGAATTCTAATGGAATAACCTTAGTTATTTGCCACTATTAAGCAGGAAGAACTTCTACAAAAGAACGTCCTTTAAATCCTTTTTTAAAGTGAACAGTACCGTCAATCAAAGCAAATAAAGTATGATCTTTACCAAGACCTACATTTTGACCAGGATTGTGTGCTGTACCTCTTTGACGAACAATAATGTTCCCTGAAATTGCAGGCTGACCTCCAAAAATTTTGATTCCAAGACGCTTACTATGCGACTCACGACCGTTTTTCGAACTACCCGCACCTTTTTTGTGTGCCATTGTTTTGTTAGTTTATCGATTTAACGTTTTAATTTTCGTTTTGAAGAAACTCTTAACGAATAAAATTAATCATTAAATACTAAAATGAAATTCCTTCAATTAAAACTTTAGTTAAATTCTGACGGTGACCGTTCTGTTTTTGGTATCCTTTACGACGTTTCTTTTTGAAAACAATTACTTTTTCTCCACGAACGTGAGCTAAAATTTTACCTGTTACAGTAGCACCTGCTACAGTTGGAAGACCAATTTTGATGTCTCCGTCATTATCGACAAGAAGAACCTTATCGAAAACCAGTGCAGCGCCTTCCTCGCCCGCCAAACGGTGGGTGTAGAGGAAAAGGTCTTTCTCAACTTTAAATTGCTGACCAGCGATTTCTACGATTGCGTACATTTTATTATTAGTTATAATTTTATTGGGTCGCAAAGATACGTATTATGTTTTGAAAAGAGAAAGGAATTTTCTATATTTATTATAAATTATTTAACAAATGAGCAACGATAATCTATTTCGTAATAATCTAATAGTAAGATAGTTATGGATAAAGCTAAAATGTGGATGTATTCGTTTTCAACAATAATGCACTAGAGGTACATAATTTATAGAATTATACGTTAGTTAATTAGCATCAATCTCATTTGTATAAGATAATAAAATGCGAAGTAGAAATTTAGTAATACGAATTGGAATAATTTTTGTCTGTTTAATTTATGGCACTTGTTTTGGTGCTTATAGTCAAAACAAGAAAGTAGAGATTGTAAAGTTTGAACATCTCCAAAAAGTACTAAATCAAGTATCAGATACAACTGTTGTTTTGCATTTTTGGGCAACTTGGTGCAGACCTTGTATGGAAGAACTACCTTTTTTTGAGGAGCTTAACACAACATATAATCCACAAAAAATAAAGTTTATTTTAGTGAGTATGGATTTTGTGAAAGATGCCGAAACGAGCTTGAAAAATGTATTAGAACGAAATAAAATTAAATCTAAAGTAGTGTTATTGGATGAACCAGACTATAATTCTTGGATTGATTTGATTGATAAAGAATGGTCTGGAACGATTCCTGCAACGTTGGTACTCAATTCAAATCTGAGGAAAAGAAAATTTTATGAAGGGAAAGTAAATGTTTCAACATTTAGTGATGAACTAAAAAAAATGTGTCCTGTTACCATACAAAACTGAATACTGTAATAACTAACAAAAATTATATTTAACAATTAAACTTATTAAGACATTAACTTCTAAATGATTTAGATAATTAAAATATATCAGAAAATGAAAACATACACAAAGAATATAAAGACGATTTTTTTACTAGGAATCATCTTAACGAGTTTGTTCGGATTTACACAAAGTGTGGACGAAAACAGACAAAGAGCAGATAAAGGATATGCAATTGGCGACGTTGTTACTGATTTTAAACTAAAAAGTACTTCAGGCAGTTTTGTTTCAATGGCAGATAATCGCTCTGTGAAAGGTTATATCATCGTTTTTACTTGTAATCATTGCCCGTTTTCAAAAGCTTACGAGAGCAGAGTGATGGCTTTAGATAAAAAGTTTGCATCGCAGGGTTATCCAGTAATAGCGATTAATCCGAATGACCCAAGTGCTTATGAGGAAGATTCTTTCGAGAATATGCAAGCAGTTGCTAAAGCCAAAGGATACACTTTTCCTTATTTGCAAGACGAAAGTCAGCTTACTTCAAAGGCTTTTGGTGTATCAAGAACACCGTCTGTTTATGTAGTAAAAAAGGAAGGGGATAAATTTATTTTACAATACATTGGAGGAATTGATGATAATACGCAAGATGCCAATGCCGTTACAAAACGTTATGTTGAAGATGCTGTTAATAATCTTTTAGCAGGAAGACCAGTGGTTGGAAATTTTACTAAAACGGTTGGCTGTGCTGTTAAATGGAAAGGAGTTTAACATAAATTTTTCAAAGACGATTAGAGGTTTGTTTATACATGAAAAGAGGTTACCAATTGGTAACCTCTTTTTTGGTTGTAAAAGGATTTATTTAATCCGTAAATTACTTATTTGCTGTAATATCGGTTAAAGCAAATAATGGTTTTCCTTTCGCCTCTGGATTTTTGAAGACTAAGTAAAGATTATGCGAACCCAATAATGGCGTTTTTAACGAAATATTAGTAGCTGATTGTGATGATTTACTTACTTCTCCGCTACCAACTAATTGTCCCGTAGGGCTGTCTAAATGAATTTCAATGATACCGCCAGCAGTACGTTCGTCGCTTGCAAAAGCGGCTAAACTGAATGCTTTAATTCCTGTAAAATCGATATTACTAAAAGAAATATATGAATTATCTGTCGTGGCGATAACGGCTTCACCGAGTCCATCAATCGTATATTTCATCGTTTCTTTTTGCGTATCAAAAGAATTTGCTTTGAATTTCGCACTTCTCAAAGTTAGGCTTGTCGCACCAGTTAAAGAGCCTAAATTATTGCCACCTTTGTCAGTATAACTTGCAGAGAAGATATAAGTACCCGCTTTGCCATTGTCTTTTGTAAGGTATTCACCCTTTACAGGCTTACTTGCTTTTTTATCATCAGCTAATGAAAGAATATATTTTACCATTTCTTTCGTATCATCTTTTGTCAATTGTGGATGAGCCGCCATTACTTGTTCGCCCCAAACACCACCACCACCTTTGATGATTTTTTCAACCAATTCACCTAAAGCTCTGCTTTTGCCTTTATACTTTTTAGCAACTTCTTTATAGCTTGGTCCGATAGATTTCTTGTCGATTGAATGGCAAGATTTACAATCAGATAATTCGATTAAACGTTTACCCGTTGAAACGCTTAGATTAGCTTGATGTCCTTGTGCAATAACAGTTTTATCAAATCCTTCTAAGTAATCAATATTTACTTGTACTTCGTCTTCTTTGATTTTCTTGTTGGCTAAAGAACCATCTTCTTTGTCAGAAACATTTACTTCATAAGCAATTTTTTCATCGTTCCAGTAGAATGTTTTATTGCCTTTTACGGCTAATACTACTTTCGGAATATCGTTTCCAACTTTTACTTCAAGAGTAGTACTGGTTACATTTCCTGCCGAATCAGTTACTTTCAAAGTTGGCTTATAAACACCTGCTTTTGTGAAAGTGAAGCTAGGGTTCGCTAAGTTACTTTTAGCACCTTTAGCGAAAGTCCATTCGTATTTCAAGACATCATTTTCGTAATCCATTGTTCCTGCTGAAGAGAAACTTACTTTTAAAGGTAATGCTCCCGCTTTTTTATCAGCATTGGCAACTACAACTGGACTACGATTTCCTGCATTGAAGGTAATGTGTGAAAGACGAGCATCATCGTTTTGAGCAAACCAATTTTGTCCATACTCCAATAAATACAAAGATCCATCTTTCGCAAATTGCATATCCATTGGATGGCTGAATTTGGTATTTGGCATAAAACGCTCCATCGAAATAAAATCTCCGTTTGGTTTCATACTTACCAAGTTAATCCAATCACGCATCCAATCGTAAGCAAAGAATTTTCCATCTAAATATTTCGGAAATTTCACTTTAGAATTTGCATCAAAATCATCGAAATAATACACTGGTCCACCCATCGCATTACGTCCGCCTTTGCCAACAATTGCTCCGAATTCTGGAGAATCAGCATAAGGATAATAAATAAATGCTTTTTGTGCTGCTGGTAATTCACGTAAGCCTGTGTTGTGCGGAGAATCATTGATTGGATGTGCAGGGTCAAATTTTGTCCAAGTACTGTCTTTATTGAAATCTCTTTGATTATAAGCACGGTTATCAGCAACAAAAAGTGGCCAGCCAAAATAACCTGCTTTACGAGCTTGATTTACTTCATCGTGTCCACGAGGACCATATTTTGTTGAATTTTCACCAGCATCTGGTCCTACTTCACCCCAGTATAAAAATCCAGTTCTTTGGTCAACAGAAATTCTGTATGGGTTTCTATTGCCCATTACATAAATTTCAGGACGAGTTTTATCGGTACCAACTGGGAATAAATTGCCCTCAGGAATAGTATATGAACCATCAGCTGTTGGTTTAATTCTTAAAATTTTACCTCTTAAATCATTTGTATTAGAAGAAGTATAACGAGCATCCCAACCCGAACGACCAGCTTTATTGTCAATCGGTGCATAGCCTTGTGAAGCAAAAGGATTGGTATCATCACCAGTAGAAAGGAATAAATTTCCTTTGCTGTCCCAAGCAACCGAACCGCCCGTATGGCAACATTCAGTACGCTTTACAGGGACACGTAATACTACTTTTTCGGTACTAAGTAAAAGGGAATCTTTTACATCATCATAGACAAAACGAGATAAACGATTGGCTGTATCGGCACCAACCATCCCAACCGATGGAGCGTAGTACAAGTAAATCCATTTATTTTTATTGAAATCAGGGTCGATATTTACACCCATTAAGCCATATTCAAATTTTGAATAAACGCTTAAATCTGCCACTACTTTTGTCGCATTTTTCTTTGGGTCATAAACTTTTAACAAACCTTTTCTTTCACCAAAAATTACTTTACCGTTGTCTAAAACAACTAATTCTGTTGGTTCATCTAATTTCTCGTCTAAAACAGTTTTCACATAACGGTTTTCATCTGGAGGTAAAGCACTTTTTACTTTAGAATAATCTAAAGCTGGACCATCAGCAGCCCATTGTAAAGCACCTAAAACGTGTTTTAAAGGAATTTCTTCCGAAAAAGTCTCATCTGTATGTCCCCAATTGGTATAAAAAGCTCTTCCACCATCAAATTCATGGTACCAAGCCATTGGGTGAAAATTGCCCATTTTACCTTCTTTGAAAGAATTCTCATCAACAGTATATAAAACCTTTACATCTGTGTTGAAATTTTTAAAGCTATAAAATTCGTCTTTACGCTCTAAACTTTCAGGCATAAAATTGGTAGAAATATGAGTGCGGTCTTTGATGATGAATTTACCATTTTGCACATTTGATACATTTTTACCCGGATGACCATTAAAATATCCGCCAACCAATTTGCCATACCAAGGCCAGTCGTATTCAGTATCCGAAGCCGCATGAATACCCAAAAAAGCACCACCTGCTTGAATATAACGTTCAAAAGCAATTTGTTGTGGCTCTGTTAATACATTGCCAGTTGTACTGTTAAATACAACGACACTGTATTTTTTCAGATTAGCTTCGTTGAAATTGTCGGCATTTTCAGTAGTATCAACAGAAAAGCCATTATCAATACCCATTTTTTGAATCGCTTTCGTACAGAAAGGAATAGAGGAATGGCGAAAACCTGCTGTTTTGGAGAAAATAAGTACCTTTTTCCCTTTTAGAGAATTGGTATTTTGGGCAAATAAAGCATTTGTACAGAAGCACAAGAACAGTATAAATGCCTGAAATTTAAGTTTCATAAGTAAAATAAATTAGGACTGGATGAATTAAATAAAATTGAGCTTGAATCAGCGCAGAGAATACGCCTATGTATTGATAATAATTGATAAAGATAAGTTTTTGTTGGAATTTTATTATCACACCTTGTGAGGATAAATATAGACAAGTATAGAACAGTTAGAGAAAAAGTAAACGATATATACTATTTTCATTCGAAATAATATATATCGTTCTGGTAATGATTGCCTTTTAGAAAGGTTTATGTTTAATGACTGAGATCTACTTTTTCTTTTTTGAAAGCAATTGGTATCTTAAAAGTGCTTCCAAATAATAATAATCAGCATAAACTAAAGGCACATCAATTTCTGATTTTAGAGGCTTCGCTCCTACGCTGTGCTTCAAAATAAAATGATTGTTTTCGCCTAAATTAGCTTTATAATCAGGGCTAGAAAGGCTGGTCAACATCATTTCAGCAGCTTTGAAGTACTCTTTACCTTTTTTGCCAGTATAAGTTGATAATTCTAACAAAGCCGAAGCCGTAACAGCACCAGCCGAAGCATCACGTTCTTCATTAGGAATATTTGGTGCGTTGAAATCCCAATATGGAATTTTATCCGCAGGTAAATTTGGGTTGTTCAAATAGAAATTGGCAATTTTTTCAGCCATGTCTAAATACTTTTTTTGTTTGGTTTCACGGTACATTACAGTATAACCATACATTGCCCAAGCTTGTCCTCTCGCCCATGCCGAAGCGTCTGAATAACCTTGGTGTGTTACTTTTGCCAAAGGTTGTCCTTTTTCGTCATAACAAATTACATGGAAACTACTGCCATCTGGACGGAAATGATTTTTTAAAGTACTGTCAGCGTGCGAAAGACAAAGATTGTACAGCTCTTTATTCCCTGAAGTTTTAGCAGCCCAAAACAAAAATTCAAGGTTCATCATGTTGTCAATAATAACAGGATAATTGTACTGTTTTAATTTATTCCACGATTTGATTAAGCCAACATTTGGGTCGAAACGAGTCGCTAAAGACTTCGCTCCTACTAGCATAATATCTTTGTATTCAGCATTTTTGGTAAGACGATAGCCATTTCCAAATGGGCAATACAACATAAAACCCAAATCGTGCGTACCAGTATTGAACTGTTCCTTTTTCACAGCCATCGACCAATTGTGAGCAGCTTCTTTCCAAAAAGGGTTTTTGGTTTCCTCAAAAATATACCAAAGCGAACCGCCAAAGAAACCGCTACACCACCATTCTGTAGGCATATCTCTTGGACTGCCATCTTTATTGGTTGATTGTGGCGTTTTGCTATAATCTGGATGGGCTTTTAGCATACCTTCATATTGTTTGGCAGCAAAAGCAAATTCTTTTTTGACATCAATTTTAGATTGAGCCGAAGCCCCAAATACACAGCAAGAGAGTAACAATAAAAGCGTTTTTTTCATAGTTAATAGAGAATTAGTTGAGATGAAAAATTATCGTAATTCAGCAATTTGAACGAAATCCATATCTGTGAAATCTAAATTTTCGCCAGCCATTGCCCAAATAAAAGAGTAATTAGAAGTACCAGCACCAGAGTGAATAGACCAAGGAGGCGATAAAATAGCTTGATGATTTGCAACAACTAAATGACGAGTTTCCTGTGGCTGACCCATTAAATGAAATACTCTGTGTTCAGGGTTCAAATCGAAATACAAGTAAGCTTCCATTCGTCTATCATGAACGTGTGCTGGCATCGTATTCCAAACGCTACCATTTTTCAAAACGGTTAAACCCATTACTACTTGGCAACTCTGAATACCACCAAGGTGAATATATTTATAGATTGTTCGTTCATTTGCCGTTTCAACAGAACCTAAAGAAACAGGAGACGCTTCTTCTTTACTCATTTTACGAGTAGGGAAAATTTGATGAGCTGGAGCCGATAACAAGAAAAACTGTGCAGGGTTATCAGCATCACTACTTTTGAAAATGACTGATTTTACTCCTTTACCAATATAAAGAGCATCTAGTTTTGATAATTCGTAGCTTACACCATCTGCTTCAATCGAACCATTTCCACCCACGTTGATGATACCGATTTCTCGTCTTTCTAAGAAATAATCCGATTTCAAATTATCATAAGTCTGTAAAGTAAGTTCATCCGTAGTTGGCATTGCTCCGCCTAGTACTACTCTGTCGTAATGAGTATATACAAAATGTATCTCGTTTGGTTTAAAAACACTTTCAATTAAGAAATTCTCCCTTAATTGTGCTGTGGTAAAGGTCTGAGCCTCTTTTTCACTAATTGCTTGATAGATTTTCATGAAAAAAAATAGAATTGATGTAATGTTGAATATTATGTAATCACAAAGAGTCGAACTTTTTAGATTTATACTGTTTTATTAACATTATATTTTTAAATATTGTGAAAAATCAAAACCCCAAGGATAAGTGGTTGATTTCCTTATCCTTGGGGTTTTATCTGAAATGTTATTTATCTTGATTACCAATCTCTTCCACGATGATGTCCACGTCCAAAAATCGGAACAGTCACAACAATTACTGGGCGAGAAGGTCTTCTTACTTCTCTGTAAACCACTCGTTCTTGATAGCGATTACGAATATCATAAGGATTGCGAGGGTCTAAAGGATAATATCTATTTGCCCAAGCTCTTCTACTGTCACAAAAATCAAAAGGATCAACATTGCTACGGAAATCAACTTCGTTCCAACGGCTATGGCGATATGGGTCATAAACAGGACGTGGGTCAAATGGATTACGAGGGTCATAGTTAGGGCTACGAGTATCGAATGGATTACGTCTGTCAAAATTATAATTTCCGTAACGATTGTTATCACATCTTGCATAAACATCGTAATTATTGTTGTTACGATTATCGTATCTATCATCGTCTCTATTATTTCTGTTATCACGGTCTCGGTCAGGATAATTTTGTTGTTGATTATAATCCCTATCACGGTTTTGGAAATCTCTATCTCTGTTAGAATAGTTACGATCTTGAGTCATTGCTGTATTTGCCAATCCAACTGTGAAAATTATCAAGCTAAATAATTTGATAGTCATGTTCTTTACGGTTTATTGTGTTACACCAGCTTTAGTTTTAGAAATATTTCTTTTACTCTTTTGATGATATATTGATAAAACGCAATTATTCGAATCGCTATTTTAGGGCAACGTGTTAATGATATGTTAATGTTTTTTCGCTCTTAAATACAAAAAAGCCGTGATACGATATTTGTTTCGCATCACGGCTTGAAAGATAAATTTAAATTTAAGATTTAGATATTAAAGAGATTTAAACAGATTTGAGGTTAAACGAAATTAGTTTAATGAAATAAAACGGTCTTGATTAACAGGTTCAGGGTTTTTAGTACCAATGTTTACGTTTTTCACAATTTTGCTTTCGCCATCAGTAATTTCAAAGCTATATGCACCATCTTCCAACTCGCTCAAATCAAATTTACCATGATATTTCTGGCTGTTTTTACCTACTCTTTCTTTGTGTAACACATCCCCTTTTTCATTTTTCAATGAAATATATAAGTTCTTGCTCGTCGTTTTCTCAATCAATACGTTCATTTTCATGGTATTGATAGTTTGGTACATTCCTACAGCAAATGATTTTTTGTTACTTGCTGGCTCGTTTGTGTTAGTAGCACTTGCTACAAATGACATTACTGATAATACTGCAATTGCGAAAGATTTAATGAAAGTTCTCATTTTTTTAAGTTGTTTAGATTTTAAATTAATTTTTATAAAAAATAAAAGTTTAGAAATTACAATGTTTGGTTTTTACTGATACTCATAAGATTTTTATGCCATAATTTATAAGTGTTTCATTTTCAATTAGTTAAAGGTGTTAATAAGATTTAGAGGTGTTCGTTTTTATTACAGTTGTTGTTCGGTTTAGTACGTTTTCAATTTTTAGAGCATTTTTTGTTTCCTTGTTTTTGATGTGTCAAAGTTATGGGTAAAAACCAGTACCTTGCAATACAAAATACCATAATCGGTCGTTTATCTTTGTGAATGGTAAATGTTCCTGATATTCAACAGATTTTTGGTTTAAGCGGATGCTTTAAAATTGATGAGTGTTTTAACTCAGAAAGTAACTGTTTTTCTGAATCTCAGACATAAGATGCAAGCAAGAATTATAATGTTGCATGCAAGAAAAAAAATTATCATAAATTTTTATATGATTATCAAGCTCCGCAACCACTCTTACTTCTGCATAGACATTCCCAATAAAAGCGTATTAATATTGTAATAGCCTCAAACAAGAAATTTTAGAAATATTTTAATTCAAAATAATTATTCAAATGGCAGCAGAAGAAAAAAGTATCGGAAGAAAATTATTGAGTTTCTTTATTACTGAAGAAACTGCTCATACAGCGAATACAAGTAATAGTGTTCCAGCTCCTCAAATAGCAAAAGAAGAGGCTGTTGTAATACCAAAATCTGTTGAAAATGGCGTAATGGATAAAAAATTTATCGACCATTTTGTGCAATTGCTTGAAAACTCCAATTTAAAAGGACCAGACTATTTTGAATACATGCAAGCTTTGAAAGGCTTGTCGGGCTTGGGTCTTTCGGAAGAAAAACAATTTCAGGCAGCTTGGGCAAGTTTTAAAGCAATGGGCGGAGTAACAGATGTTGGCATACTAACAAATACTGCAAATCAATATATTGGAATATTAGATGCCGACCGACAAGCATTTTTGAAAGATGTAGAAGCGGCAATTAGCCAAAAAGTTGGCGGATTGAAAAGTGAACTGAAAAAGACCGAAGACGAAAATGAAAATATCGCCAAGCTAATCGTAGAATTACAGCGAAAGATGGAAGAAAATCAATCGAAAGTAAAAAAGTTGACTGGAGATATTGAAGAACAAAGTGGGAAAATTACTATCAATAAGAGTAATTATGAAATGACACATCGTTCTTTCGTTGAACAAATAAAAGGCGATATCGCAAAGATTGTTGCCTACTTGAAATAACATTTTTCTAAATCAAACATTTAAAATTTAAACAACCAAAACAATGACAGATTTATCACAAATCGGAGGGAATCAACCGACAAAATCATTTTGGAGTAAGCCCGAAGGTATTACTTCATTATTCTTCTTGGCTGCAATTGGCGCTTTCGGCTTGTATTACTTTAATATTATCGTTGAGTTTTTGATAAAAGTTACCGCTAACACGCTTTATCTAGGTTTTCTATTGGCTATTTTAGGTTTTTTCATTTTCCTGATTACCAGTAAAGACGTTCGTACAGCTGTATTCTTTTTGTTTAAAATGCTGATGAGAAATATTACAGGAATTGTTGTTCAACTCGACCCAATTGCCATTATGAAAATTTACATTTCTGATTTACGTGAAAAGCGTGAACAAATGTCGAAACAAATAGATATTCTGGCTGGTCAATTGGTGAAATTGAACAAGAAAATTGGCGAAAATAACGAAAACATCAAAGCTAAATTCGGCGAAGCTAACAAAGCCAACAGCATGACCGATAAACCCGGCATGAAAGAAGCTGCTTCATTAGCAAGTATCGAAGCTGCAGGTTTGCAAGAAATGAACGAGAAACTTTTACCATTACAACGCAACATGAAAACCATTTTAGGTTTCATGGAAAAAGTACAGTCTTCGGCAGATTATATTATTAAGGAAACTGAAATCAAAGTAAAATTAAAAGAAGCTGAATACGAAATTGTAAAGAGTAGCTCGAATGCCTTGAAAACAGCGATAAGTATTTTCAAAGGTAATCCAGATAAGAAATTCTACTTCGATGAATCAATGGAGTATATTCAAGATGATATGAGTAAAAAATTGGGGGAAATGAAACGTGCGATGGATTACTCAATGGATTTTATCAATTCGGTAGATATTCAAAATGGTATATTGACCGACAAGGGGCAATCAATGTTGGATGCTTACAACAAAGGCGAATTCAGTTTGATTACTTTAGATGGTCCTTCAGATTCAGGTAAAAAAGAAATAAATCCTTCAAAAGATTCTTCTTATAAAGGTTTATTAGATTAAAAATTCCTTCTCTAAATTGTAACTCAAAGTAAATCTTTGGGTTACAATTTTTCATCTCATAAGCAATAAACTTTATTTTCGTACCTTTGTAAATGTTTTCAGGAAAAGCGATTTACCGCAATCCGATGACAGATAACATTTATAAATTATGACTTTCGAAGATTTTCAACTCAATCGCCAATTATATAATGCCATCGATGAAGCTGGCTATCAAGCACCTACGCCAATTCAAGAGCAAGCCATTCCATTAGTAATGGGCGGGCATGATGTACTGGGAATTGCCCAAACAGGTACAGGAAAAACCGCTGCCTATTTACTGCCAATTTTGATGAAAGTAAAATACGCACAAGGTAAAATGATGCGTGTACTTATCCTTGCTCCTACTCGTGAATTGGTCATGCAAATTGATGAAACCGTAAAACAATTAGCAAAATATACAGACATTCGTCACATCGCTTTATTTGGTGGTTTAGGCCCTAAAACACAGATTGAGGCTTTACAAGCGGGTGTTGATATTATTATTGCTACGCCGGGTAGATTTTTAGATTTATATTCTAAAGGAGAAATTGGCGTAAAAGAATTAAAAACTTTAGTACTCGACGAAGCTGATAAAATGATGGATATGGGTTTTATGCCTCAAATCCGTAATATTTTAGAAGTAATTCCTTCAAAGAAAAGACAAAATTTGTTGTTTTCGGCAACTTTTCCGCCAAGAGTAGAAAACCTTTCGCACGAATTTCTGGAATTTCCGCATAAAGTAGAAGTAAGTCCGCAAGCCACAACGGCGGATATGGTGAAACAACGTTTGTTTGAAGTACCCAATTTCATGACCAAAATTAACCTTTTGGGAATGTTGATGCGTGACCATGAAACTTTTAACAGAACCATTATTTTTTGTAGAAGTAAAGAAATTGCCGACAATATTTTTAAATACTTAGCCAGAAAAGTCGTTGGAGAGAACAAGATTCGAGTGATTCACGCTAACAAGGGGCAAAATACCAGAATCAATTCGATGGAAGATTTCAAAGAAGGAAATATCCAAGTATTGGTAGCGACAGATGTGGCTGCCAGAGGAATTGATATTCAAATGGTTAGTCACGTAATTAATTTTGATGTGCCTTTGATTTACGAAGATTATGTTCACAGAATCGGGCGTACTGGTCGTGCCAATAATAAAGGCGAAGCTATTACTTTTATGACGGAAGCGGAGGAATATCACATTGGTAAAATTGAAAAAATCATCAAAATGCCTATTCCACGTGAGCCACTTCCAGAAGAACTAGAAGTATTACAAACACCATTTGTTGAAAAACAAATTATGTTGCGTGAAATTGATGAGCAGAAAAAGCGTGAAGATCCAGATTTTAAAGGTGCTTTCCACGAGAAAAAAGACCGAAAAATAAAAGCTAAAGAAAAAGAAGTAAAAAACAAAAAACTACACATCACTGCTGGTAAAGATGCCCGCAAAAAAACATTTGGAAAAGCTAAACGTGAAGACCCACGTAGAGGAAGAAGATAATAAACGTGTAGGTTTTGGAATACAGGGTGTCGAGTCTAATCCTACATTTTTTAAAGCAATGTTGAGCAATGTCATTTTAAACTCTTAACTATTATATAATTGTATTTTATGAACAATCAGCCACAAAGTTTAATTGCTCATATTGAATTTGAAGAAAAAGTAAAAAAAATAGGTACAGTTTTCGAAAATGACAAAACGCTATTTTTTACGGTTAGCTATTTAATTCTAACTGCTATAGGTATGGTTTTTAGTGTAGCATATTTTCTGGCTTTTGGGATAAATGTTTTAGATTATTCTCAAATTAGTGACTTTATCCTAATTGCTTTTAAAGACCCTTTTTACCTGATATTTAGCTGTTTGACAATCCTTTTTACGATAGGAATATATTATTTTAATAAATGGGCGATGTTTAAATTTCCCAAGTTATTTACTTGGCAGGAAACAAAACTTGGGTTCAAACAATCAGCTAATTATTATTTCTTTGGGTATTTATTGGTGTTGTTATTATACATTCCAGAGGCAGCTTATTTGTACAGTATGTATAAAAGCAAAGAAGTAAAAACAGGTAAAGGACAAATTGTACAAGTATATTATAATTCAAGTTCACAGATAGGGAAACTACCTTTCCCAATGCTGGTTGGTACCACAAGTAATTTTATTTTCTTATATCATCCCGAAACAAAAACTACTGAAATCGTTCCCTTTAATAATATAAGCAAAATAGTCATTGTAGATTCAAGTCATGTTAGCAAAGCTCAAACAAGCACTCCTAAACCTCGCTAAACCTGAAAGAGCCATACAAACGGCTTGTTTTTTCAAAACTGGCGAAGGGCAATACGGCGAAGGCGATATTTTTATTGGCATTACCAACCCCGAAGTAAGAACTTTGGTAAAAGAGTTTTGGAAAGTAATTACACTTGCTGATATTCAGATTTTATTAGCCGATAAAATCCATGAATTTAGATTTACAGGCTTGATGATTTTGGTAGAACAATTTCAGAAAGCAAATGAAGAGAAAAGAACTGAAATCGTTGAATTTTACCTGAAAAACCTTCCGCAAATCAATAATTGGGATTTGGTTGATTGTTCATGCTATAAAATTTTGGGAGAATTTTTATTGGATAAAGACCGACAAGTACTTTATCAATTAGCAGAAAGTAAGCATTTGTGGTCTGAGAGAATTGCTGTAGTTTCTACGATGGCTTTTATCAGAAAAAGTCAGTTTTTAGATTGTTTCCGATTATCAGAGTTTTTTCTCACACATCCACACGACTTGATGCACAAGGCCTGTGGATGGATGTTGCGTGAGATTGGAAAAAGAGATGAATTGGCTTTGGAGGAATTTTTAGAAGAAAACCTCACAAAAATGCCAAGAACGATGCTTCGTTATGCGATTGAAAAAATGGAAGACAAAAAACGTTTATCCTACTTAAAACGCTAATTATCCGATTGCCATTTTTACTAAATCTGCTGTATTTTTTGCTTTAGTTTTCTTCATCATGTTCGCACGGTGGTTATCAACAGTGCGAATACTTAGGAACAATTTATCAGCAATTTCTCGGCTATTGTAGCCTTGTACGATATGTTCTAGGATTTGTTTTTCTTTCGGAGTGATTTTTTGGAAAATCGGTCTGCTCGTATCAGGTTGATTTCCAGTCGTTTTTGAAAGAAGTTCGTCGATAATAACTTCTGAAATTTCTGGTGGAAAATACTTTCTTCCTTCCGAAACTACATTAATCGCCCGCATGAGTTCTTCTTTACCAGTATCTTTTAACAAGTAGCCACTAGCACCATTTTCAACAGAATTGATGATATATTCACGGTTATTGTGCATTGAAAAAATAAGAATGCGTACATCAGGATATTCTTCTGAAATAATTTTGGCAGCTTCTATACCTGTCATTTTAGGCATAGTCAAATCCAAAATAACAACATTGGGTGACAAAGCTTTTATTTTCTCGATGGCATCTAAGCCATCAGAAGCTTCTCCGATTACTTTCACGCTTTCTTCGTCTTCCAAGAGCATCTTCATGCCTTTTCTGACAACGTCGTGATCATCTGCTAATAATACTGTAATTGGGTTCATAATTTTTGTTGATTATATACAGAGAGTAATTATAAAATACTTATGTACCAGAAACCGCTAGTGCTTTTAATGTTGAATTTATTAATTTTTTTCAAGATATTCAACTTAAGCACTAGGATACTCGTTCAGTATTTTTTCTCCGCTTAGTAATTAGTTTGTTGTTTGTGGCAATCGGAATGTTAACTAAGATACTAGTCCCCTTTCCTGTTTTAGATTGAATTTTACAAGTACCATTTAATAATTCGGCTCTTGTTTGCATATTTTTTAAACCACTACCACCTAAAGATTTTCGGATGGCTGGCAAGTCGAAACCAATTCCGTTGTCAGAAATAGTTAATCGAATAGAACCCTCATTCTCTACCATTTCTACTTTTATTTTTTCCGACTTTGAATATTTTACTGCATTATGAATCGCTTCTTGTGTGATTCTATAAAGGCATACTTCTACTCCTTCTGGCAATCGTTGAATTTTCTTTTCTTGAAATTCGATACTAATGCCCGACATTTTGCCTACTTGTTCCGTCAAGATTCTGATTGCTGGCGTTACGCCAAAATCACTCAGTACAGAAGGCGCTAAATTAAATGCCACAGTTCTGGTAGCTTCGATGGTTTCTTGAATCAGTTTTTGTAATTCATCAAATGATTTATCTTGTTTAGGATTGATGAATGAAAAGCTTTTTACTTTTTCTCCATGCAATCTTAAACCCGTCAACATTTGTCCGATTCCATCGTGTAATTCTCTGGCTAATCTTTTACGTTCCATTTCCTGACCTTCCATCAAGGAGGCAGAACGTACTTTCTCTTCGGCTAATTGTAATTTAAACTTCTCTTCTGTAGCTTGTACCAAAGCTTGCTGAGTTTTGAGAAGTGTTTCATTGGTTTGGCGTAGTTCACTTTCCGAATCTGTCAATTTTTTGATGACAAGTCGAATATAATTAGCAATTGGGCGGAAGATGACAAAGCCTTCTAAAATAAGAATACTGAACAAAATGATGAATAAAATCAATTCAATCTTTTTCGTCGTATCAACTCTTGCTCTTGATTCAACATCGTACTGAAAAACGATTTTGTTCATCATTTTCAGAAAAAGCCTTTCGTTTACCAATACTTGATGTAATGCAGCACGCATGGTTTCGTCCTGATTATTTACAGGTTTATTAATACGTTCGCTGATTAATTTAGCATTTGATAAAATGGTTTGAAAAATAGGATCTACTTCTCTAAACATGCTATCAATTTTAGGGCTATTTCTTACGGTATAAGTTTTTCCGTCGGTTTTTAAATCTTTGTTTTTTAATCCTTCATGGCTTTGTCCCCACAAAGTGATAATTTCTTTAATATCTTCCGAATAATGCTCGGCATCAGCTTGGAAAATATCTGGACGGCACAACAGAATGGCTGTTTTAGAAAGCCTCTGGCTTAGCATCCTTTGTCGTCCTGCAATATTGACAACATGAGAGTCATCAATCAACGAATTCAGAAATACTTGAATAATAATTTGTCCAGACATAGAAAGTAACGCCACCATCGTGAGGGCTATCACATAGAGGCGAGTAAGTCTGTGGAAAATTTGACTATCAAGTGGCTTCATAACTTGAAATATACCAAACTTTCGGAAAAAATCATTTATAGTTTTCAAGTAATTTGCTGATTGTGAGATTGTTGAAAATTTTTCTTTGAAAAATCATGTAATGGGATTTTACAAACTGATAATTCGCAAGTTTTTGTGAATATCAATTTGTAAAATCATTCTTGCTAAACACCAACAAATACTTGTCCCTCTTCTACTTTTACGGGATAAGTCTTAATTGTGTACTCATCGCCGCTCAAGCATTCTCCTGTTTGTAATGAGAACGTTTTTTTATGGAAAGGACAGGCTACTTTGGGTTCATTATCAGCACCTGTTGAGCCAATCATTCCTCTTGATAATGCCATTTGTTGGCGGTGTGGGCATTGGTTTTGCGTAGCATACCATTCACCACGACGAGTAAAATTATAAATGGCAATTTGTTCGCCTTCAATCAAGGCACAAGCGCCACCATTTTCTGGAATATCTTCAACACTGCATGCTACATGCCAAGTGATTGTTTCTTCTGCTATCATTGTTGTAATTATGATTGTGTGAATTGTGAATGAACTTACAGGAATTAATTACTTGTAAGTTCATTCATACTAAACTATTTTACTTCCATTCAGCTGCCTTGATTTGATCACGCATTGGTTCAAATTTGGCATAAGGGTCTTTCATTTTTGGTGCATTCACAAAGTGCGTGAAACGCTTACGAAGTTCTGGATTGGTTACTACTTCTTTCCATTCGCATTTGTAAGCTTCTACCAAAAACTGCATTTCTTTTTCAAACTGTTCGTTCATTCCTAAAGCATCATCAATAATTACTGATTTCAAATAATTGATGCCACCTTCCATTTTATCTAACCAAGGAGCAGTACGAGTAAGCGGTTCAGCCGTTTTGATATAGAACATCAAGAAACGGTCGATGTATTTCAAGCAAGTTTCTGAATCAATATCAGTAGCTAATAATTCTGCATGACGAGGTTTTACGCCACCGTTTCCGCATACATATAAATTCCAACCTTTTTCTGTAGCGATGATACCGAAATCTTTTGATTGTGCTTCGGCACATTCACGAGTACAGCCCGAAACTGCTGACTTTAATTTGTGCGGAGAACGTAAACCACGATAACGCTCTTCAACTTCAATCGAAAACGAAACGGCATCTTGTACACCAAAACGACACCAAGTAGAACCTACGCAAGATTTTACGGTTCTTAAAGATTTGCCATAAGCATGACCAGACTCGAAACCTGCATTAACAAGTTCTTCCCAAATGTCTGGTAAATCACTTACGTGTGCACCAAACAAGTCTATTCTTTGTCCACCTGTGATTTTTGTATAAAGATTATACTTTAGCGCTACTTGTCCGATAATGATTAATTTCTCAGGAGTAATTTCTCCACCTGGAATTCTTGGTACTACCGAATAAGTACCATTTTTTTGAATATTAGCTAAGTAACGGTCATTAGAATCTTGAACGGTAGCATTACCTTTTTCCAAAATCATTTCGTTCCATAAACTTGCAATGATTGAAGCCACCGCTGGTTTACAAACTTCACAACCATCTCCTTTTCCTAGATTATCTAAGGTTTCGTCATAAGTTTTGTAGCCTTTGATTTTTACCAAATCAAATAATTCCTGACGAGTATAGTCGAAGTGTTCGCAAAGGACGTTTCTCACAAAAACACCTTGCGATTTCATCGTTTCGTTAATCAAATCTTTCACCATTGGCACGCAACCACCGCAACCTGTACCAGCTTTTGTACATTTTTTGATGCCATCAAGTGTTGTTACTTTATTCTCGATGATTTCATGACAAATTCCACCTTTAGTTACAGCTTCGCAAGAACAAATCAAAGCTTCGTCTGGTAAAGACAGTACGCCTGAACTTGCATGTTCTCCTCCGCCTCTTGAACCCAGCATCAAATCTTCTGGGTCGGCAGGTAAAAGCACTTTATTTTTAGTGTTTTGCAACAGCATATTATACTGTTCTGCATCACCAACCAAAATCCCTCCTAATAAGTACTTGCCATCGTTTGAGATATTGATTCTTTTGTAAATACCTTTTGCAGTATTTTCAAATACGATAGTTTGTGCATTTGGTTCTTGAATGAAAGCATCACCAAAACTTGCTACGTCGATACCAATTAATTTTAATTTGGTTGACATATCAAAAGGTTTAAACTCTTTTTCGCCGCCAATAATTGAACTTGCTACAACTTCTGCCATTTCGTAACCTGGTGCAACCAAACCATAAATCATGTGATGTGCCAATGCACATTCGCCAATGGCAAAAATATTAGGGTCTGATGTTTGAAGTTTATCATTTACGATAATACCACCACGAGAACCTACTTCTAATCCAGCAATTTTGGCGACTTCATCACGAGGTTTAATACCTGCAGAAATTACCAACATATCTACATCAAGCTTAGAGCCATCGGCGAAGCTCATTCCTTCGATAATGCCATCTCCAACAATTTCCTGAGTATTTTTATTCAGATGAATTTGTAAGCCTAATGCTTCTAACTTTGTTTGAAGTGTTTTTGAACCAGCTTCATCAATTTGTCTTGGCATTAACCTTGGTGCAAATTCAATTACATGTGTTTCTTCTAATCCTAAATCTAATAAAGCTTTTGCTGCTTCTAATCCTAATAAGCCACCGCCAATTACTGCACCTTTTTTAGCCGTTTTAGCGTGTGACTGCATCAAATCTAAATCCTCAATGGTTCTATACACGAATACACCATCTTTTTCAACACCAGGAATCGGTGGCACAAATGCCGCAGAACCTGTTGCTAATACCAAGTAATCGTAGCTAAGAACGATTCCATGATGCGAGCGTACCGTTTTAGCATCTTTATCAATATCAACAACTGGGTCAGAAAGATAAAGTGTTATACCATTCTCTTTGTACCAACTGCTTGGTGCCATTGTCAAATCGTCTGCGGTTTTACCAGCAAAGTATTCTGACAAGTGTACACGGTCGTAAGCGGGGCGAGCCTCTTCGCCAAAAACGACCAGATCAAAACTTTTAGACACATCTTTTGAAATAAGTTTTTCGCAAAACTTATAACCGACCATGCCGTTCCCCACTACGACAATTTTCTTTTTCATAAATGATACAAGATTATGATTGACACTTTTAATAATTAATACTTATACGAAATGACTTGATGTTTTCTAGTAACTAAGTATTTATTCGAAAACTTTAAAGCCGTAATTGTATTTGGATGAAAATGAGTATTTATAACTATTTTTAGAAAAAATATAAATTTCAATAATTGTACTTTAAATATAAACCTGTTTTTCCTAAAAATGCGTAAAAATGCTTAATTCATGTTCAAATTTAAACCTATTTTTTGTGATTTTGCAAATTTTTTGAGAAAATTAATAATTTTTGAATCTTTTATTTTGATTATTAACAATTATATGCCATGTTTGTATCGAAATCACAACTGAGTATTTATAATCATCATTGTTCAAGTATAAAATACTAAAATATGAATATTCCAAGATTAACTTTAATTGGTGCTGGCCCAGGAGACATTGAGCTCATTACTGTAAAAGGGATTCGAGCAATTAAGTCGGCGGATGTAGTATTATATGATGCACTTACCAATGAAGAGTTATTAGAGTTTGCTCATCCAAAGGCACTTCGTATTTATGTCGGAAAACGCTTAGGGAAATATGTTTACACGCAAGACGAGATTAATCAGAAGATTGTTAGTTTGGCTTTAGAGTATGGACACGTTGTGAGATTGAAAGGTGGCGATCCATTTGTATTTGGAAGAGGTTTTGAAGAGATAGAATACGCAAGAAATTTTAATATCGAATGTGAAGTTGTGTCAGGAGTTACTTCGGCGATTGCCGCACCAGCATCAATCGGTATTCCAGTAACGACGAGAGGTTTTTCAGAAAGCTTTTGGGTAATTACAGGAACTACAAAGGCTGGAGAGTTATCAAAAGATATAACATTGGCAGCACAATCAACGGCAACAGTGGTTATTTTGATGGGAATGAGTAAGTTGTCTCAAATCTGTGAATTGTTTGCCTCGAATGGCAAAAGTGAAACACCCATCGCAATTATACAAAATGGTACTCGTAATAATGTGAATTTCGCAATCGGTACAGTATCTACTATTATCCAAAGCGTTAAAGAACAGCAAATTTCAAATCCAGCTGTGATTGTTATCGGTGAAGTGGTGAGTTTACATCCTTCATTTATTGAAAAGTTTAGTGACGAATTGGCTCTGAGCAATAAGCTATAATTAGCGTTTAAGGAAACCAGAAAGTTTTTATTAACGATTGTTATTAAAATTTACACAATCAGTTTTTTCTTCCCTTCAGCATCCGTTGAAAAAAGTCTATCGTGGGGGCGATAGATTTTAACAAATCGGAGAAATTCACAGAAGATGATTTCTCTGTTTTACAAAAAGGTTATGAAAAATATCAGTACAAACAAGCCGCTTGATTCATTGAATGTATTTTCATTCAAAGGAATTCAAATGCAAACATTTCACATTACTTGGATTACATTCTTTTTCTGTTTCTTTGGTTGGTTTGGTATTGCACCATTGATGAAAATCGTAAAAGACGATTTAGGCTTAACAAAAGGACAAATTGGTAACATCATTATCGCATCGGTTTCTGCAACGATTTTTGCCCGTTTAATCATTGGTCGCTTATGCGATACTTTAGGCCCAAGACTTACTTATACTTGGTTGTTAGCAATTGGTTCAATTCCAGTAATGACAATCGGTTTAGCAAATAGTTACGAATCATTTTTACTTTTCAGACTTGCGATTAGTGTAATTGGCGCATCGTTCGTTATCACGCAATATCATACTTCTGCAATGTTTGCTCCAAATATTAAAGGTACAGCCAACGCAGTAGCTGGAGGTTGGGGGAATCTTGGCGGAGGAATCACAAACATGGTAATGCCTTTGATTTTCGCTGCTTTCGTAGGTGCTGGTTATGTAAATCATGATGCTTGGAGATATGCCATGGTAATTCCAGGTGCGATTTTATTAATCATGTCATTTGTTTACTACAGATTTACACAAGATACTCCTGCTGGAAATTATGCAAACATCAAAAGAGAAGCCGTACAAAAAGGTTCTTTCTGGTCGGCAGCATCAGATTATCGTACTTGGATATTGTTTTTAGCTTATGGTGCTTGTTTCGGAATTGAAATTACATTTGATAACGTAGCAGCATTATATTTTACAGAAAACTTCTCTTGCGATTTAAAAACAGCAGGACTTTTAGCTGGAGCATTCGGATTCATGAACCTTTTCGCTAGAGCAATCGGAGGAATTGTTGCTGATAAAGTTGGTAAAACGTATGGTATGAAAGGAAAAGGCTGGTTGTTAGCTGGGTTATTGGCAATGGAAGGTTTAGGTATCATGTTATTTGCACAAACAGGTTCAATTGGTTTTGCAGTAATGGCGATGTTAGGTTTTGCAATGTTCTTGAAAATGGCAAACGGAGCTACTTATGCTATCGTTCCTTTTATAGATTCAAAAAATGTAGGTTCAGTAGCAGGAATTGTAGGTGCAGGTGGAAATTTAGGCGGAGTACTTGCTGGATTTTTATTCAAATCAGAAACGATTACTTATGCTGAGGCATTTATGTATATTGGAATAAGTGTAGCTGTGATTGGGGGATTAACAGCACTCATTAAATTCGACAGAAAAGCATTACCAGTAACAGAACAAACGTTAGAAGTAGCTTAACACCTCTTTAGACCAAACTTTGCAAGCAGAAGTGCTTGCAAATCCATCTCCAAATTTTTGAGAAAACGTTATTTGAAATATTGTGCTATTAACCATTCTAAATAGAATTAGAATTTTAAATCGATAGTGGGGGCTATCGACTGAAAATTAAAGAAAAACCCGAACGAGATGGGGGTCTCAGTTCGGGCGAAATTGCGTAAACTCTGTTAAAATTTTTCACAATCAATCACAAAAGTATGAAAAAATCTTACATTTTTAAACTTGCTTTGGTCTTATTTTTGGGTACTTCTACCCAATTCATCGCAAAAGCTCAGTTCACTTTGCAAGGGCAAATGAGAACTCGTACAGAAGTACGAAATGGTTTGGGAAATTTAGTAGCAAACGATGCTAAATCGGCGGCTTTTACTTCTCAAAGAACAAGATTAAATTTTGGTTATAAATGGGACAGAGTAACCTTTGGTGCTGCTATTCAAGATGTACGTGTTTGGGGACAAGATGCTTCTTCTATTTCAAATGCTGACGGAGCAAAATTGATGCTTCATGAAGGTTGGGCAGAAGTAACTTTAGCTAACAAAGCTGATACTACGATTAAATTCAAATTAGTTGATTTATTGAGTATCAAAATTGGTCGCCAAGAATTGATTTATGATGATGTTCGTTTAATTGGTAACCTTGATTGGTTACAACAAGGTCGCCGTCATGACATGGTTTTATTGAAAGGTGTACACCATGGCTGGCAATTTGATGTTGGTTTGGCTTTCAACCAAAATGCAGATGCTTTTGGCATTACTGGAACAGGTTATGTTCCTGCTAATTTAAGCCCAACAACAAGAACTTCAACTGGCGTTTTAGTACCAACACCTGCAGGAATTATTCCTTTGACTGTAGGCGGAGGAATCGGAGCTAATTCAGTAAAAACAGGTGGTGCTTTGGCATGGATTAACCCTCCATCGACCAATGGTGCTTCACAAGATTATAAGTCTTTCAAAAGTGTTTATATCAGTAGAAAGTTTAACCAAACTAAATTCTCTGGTTTATTTTTTCAAGATGATTTTAGTGCTTATCGTTTAGATTCAGTTGGAAGTGCTTCTACAGGTTACGTTTATGGTAGAAGGTTCGTTGCTGCTAGTGCAACAGATGCTTTCGATTACGGACAATCACGTAGTCGTACAACTTATGGTTTGATGATAAATCACACGATTGGCAATGCTTCAGGCTTTGGAAAAATCGCTTTACAAGGAGCTTATTATGGACAAACTGGTAAAGACCGTGAAGGAAATGACATGGATGCGTATCACTACACATTGGCTGCTACTTATCAAAAAAGTAGATGGGCATTTACTTTAGGATACGATGTGCTTTCTGGAAACGATGGTTCAAGTGCGACGAACAATTACAAAGCTTCGACTGGAAAGAATAATCGCTTCGACCCACTTTACGGAACGCCACACAGACATTGGGGATATATGGATTACTTTTATGTAGGCACAAACTCGCCTGCTGGAGGTTTGAATAACGGATATTTCAAAGCAAAATATACAACAAATACTGTAACAGTTGGTGTTGATTATCACTCATTTGCATTGAACAAAGCAACAACAAAAGGTGATGGAACATTGGTAGGAACAGATTTAGGGAATGAAATTGATTTTACATTGAATTACAATATGAATAAATTCACAAACCTTGAATTGGGCTATTCTGTGATGATGGCAACCGCCAATATGCCATTTGCAAAAGGACAAGCCACTACCGATGTTGCAGCTAATAACTTTAACAAAACTGGAACATGGTTTTATGCCATGATTAACATTCGTCCAGATTTCTTTTACGCTAAACCAGTAGCGATTAAATAATTAGTGAGTTAGTGAATGAGTGATTTAGTGATTGATGTTTTTGAAGCATTGTTTTTTAAAATAATCACTAATTCACTCAATCGCTCAATCACTCAATAATACAATATAGCTTCTTGTTTCGATGGGGGTCGAAACGAGAAGTATTCTTAAATAAAAAAAAACAAAAAACATGAAAACTCTGTTAAAAAACTCAATTGCTGTAATCTGTTTGATGGTACTTTCCATTGCAGTTTCGGCTTCACGAATGAATCCACCAGCGAGAAAAATTAAATTAGGATTTATTCCACTTACAGACTGTGCTCCTCTTGTTGCAGCCAAAGAATTAGGTCTTTTTGCAAAATATGGTGTTGATGTAGAACTTTCAAAAGAAGCCTCTTGGGCAAATATTCGTGATAAAGTATTGAATGGCGAATTGGACGGAGCACACTGTTTATTTTCGATGCCACTTTCAGTTTATACTGGTGTTGGTGGAAAAGCTGGCTCAGAAATGAAAATAGCAATGGTTTTGAATAACAATGGTCAAGCCATTACACTTTCAAAAGATTTCTGTGGTTTGGTTGGTTATAAAGAAATGAACAAAGTAGCGGCAGCCATCAAAGATGTTAAAACTCGAAAAGAAGTAACATTTGCGATGACTTTCCCTGGCGGAACGCATGACATTTGGTTGAGAAACTGGTTAGCAGCCGCAGGTGTAAACCAAAAATCAGTAGGTATTATTACCATTCCACCGCCACAAATGGTTGCGAATATGCGTGTTGATAACATGGAAGGTTTCAGCGTAGGCGAACCTTGGAACGGCGTAGCAGCAGCCCAAAATGTTGGTTTCACCCACATTGCTTCACAAGATATTTGGCAACATCACCCAGAAAAAGCTTTGGTAGTAAATTCAAAATTTGCTGCGGAAGAAAAAGAAGATTTGAAAAAAGTAATGAAAGCCATTATCGAAGCTTGCAAATGGTTGGATAATATGGGAAATCGTAAAAAAGCTGCTGGCTGGTTAACGAAACCATATTATGTAAATGCTCCATTACAAGTAATTGAGGCTCGTTTGTTAGGCTCAAGTGATTTAGGTTGTGATTTAGGCGTTCAGAAATATAAAGGAGATTACATGACTTTCTATAACAATGGTGTGGTAAGTACTCCTCGTAAATCTCACGCTATGTGGTTTTTGGCACAATATGTTCGCTTTGGATATTTAAAAGCTGAGCCAAGTTATAAAGCCATTGCTGAAAAATTGATTCTTGATGATTTGTTTGCAGAAGTAGCGAAAGAAATGAGCGTTCCAGTTCAAGCTGACATGAAGCCTTTCAAAACTACTTATGATGTTGTTTTCGACCCAGCTAATATTGACGATTACTTAAAAGCAACAAAAAAATAAAGTTTGTCAGCGATTATCGGTTAATATTTTTAGTGTTAACCGATAATTGATAACAAGCACCAAGATTATGAAATCAGTTTCAATTAAAGATATAGCCATCAACTTTATATATTTTGTGGCAAGCATGATAATTCTGCTAGGTATCTGGCATCTAATTTCAGTCATCACAAAAGCCGAAATTCCTAATCCAGCGTCAACTTGGATTGTCTTTAAAGAACTTATTGCAGATCCATTTTATGATTATGGACCAAACGATAAAGGAATCGGAATTCAGTTATTCAGTTCATTAGGAAGAGTATCAACAGGTTTTGCTTTAGGAAGTTTAATTGCCATTCCGATGGGATTGTTAATGGGTTCAACAAAGATTGGGATGAAATTATTAAACCCAATTGTACAAATCCTTCGTCCAGTATCGCCTTTGGCTTGGTTTCCTTTAGGGTTATTAGCATTCAAAGCTTCTGACGGAGCAACGATTTTTATCATCGCTATTACGTCTTTATGGCCAACAGTGATTAATACAGCTTTTGGAGTATCAAGTATTCCAGATGATCATAAAAATGTTGGAAAAGCATTCGGCTTTTCGAAGTGGAAGTACTTAACGAGAATTATGTTGCCTTTTGCCATTCCACACATCATTACTGGTTTACGTTTATCAATCGGTATTGCTTGGGTAGTAATTGTAGCTGGCGAAATGCTTTCTGGAGGCGTTGGAATTGGCTTCTTTGTTTGGGATAGTTGGAATGGTCTTTCTTTGGAAAGAATTTTGGTCGCAATTCTTATTATCGGAACAGTTGGTTTATTGTTCGATAAAGCATTCAACGGATTACAAAATGCTTTTTCTTGGGATAAAAAATAAGCCAAGAAATCACATTTTGAATATTCATTCAAACGTCAAAATCCTTATTTCCTATGACTAACATCGTAAATACAAGTCAATTAGCTGATTCTGCTAACGACTTCCATAAAATAAATAACCGTGAAACTGCCATCGATATTAAAGACGTTACGGTAGCATTCAAAGGTTCAAAAGGTACTTTTACTGCGGTAAAAGACATTAGTTTAGAAGTAAAAAAAGGTGAAATCGTAGCATTGATTGGTCACTCAGGTTGTGGAAAATCAACATTGATGAATACCATTTCAGGAATGGTAACGCCATCATCTGGTGAAGTAATTGCTAACGGGAATATCGTAAAAGGCCCAGGCCCAGACAGAGGAATCGTTTTCCAAAACTACTCTTTATTGCCTTGGATGTCGGTTTATAAAAATATCTATGAAGCAGTTGATTCTGTTTTCAAAGATAAAAATTCTAAAGAGAAAAACGAGATTGTTGATCACTATATCCAAATGGTGAATTTAACACCACACAAGGATAAGTTGCCAGGTCAATTATCGGGAGGAATGAAACAGCGTGTAGCGATTGCTCGTGCTTTTGCCATCAATCCAAGTATTCTTTTGTTAGATGAACCTTTCGGAGCCTTAGATGCCCTTACGAAAGGTTCAATGCACATTGAATTATTGAAACTTTGGAATTTAGATAATCGTAACAAAACAATTGTAATGGTTACGCATGATATTGAAGAAGCTATTTTCTTGGCAGATAAAGTTGTTGTAATGAACAACGGGCCTGCTGCTACCATCAAGAAAATTGTTGACATCAATTTACCAAGACCAAGAAACAAAAAAGATATTACTCATGACCCTGAGTATATCAGAATTCATGACGAATTATTGAGCTTGTTGTTTGATAAGTTCTCTATTGAAGACTAAATAAAAAATCCCGAAGTTTAACACTTCGGGGTTTGTCCCTAAACCTTGGCGGAGGCATCTAGGTAATGAGATTTTGGAATGGTTAAGTGTTAATACAACGAGGGTATTGAGTAACTAAAAAAAATCCAAAACTACCTTTTCAAAGGCGTTTTTTTTGTCCTTTTTTAATAGTATTGGACAAATCTAATTAAGAACAAACACTATTGCAAATAAATAAATCAGAAAAAATATAAGATTTTTTACTAAATGCAATTTATAGATGATTAAGTAAGAAAAAATGTGTAAAGTGCAGAAACAAAGTTTTTCAGACAAATATTATTTATAAAAAATATAAATATAATAATCAAAAGTATAACCATATTAATAATTTTTAATTTAAAACCCTTGATTTTAAATAGTTAGGATGTCCTGATTTGGGGTTTTCAAAAAGATAAAAAATTTGGAGTTGATGTCAATTTTATAAATCGTCAAAAGAAATGAGCAGTAAATCAAATCTTAAAAAGTATAAATCTACCTGCTCGTATTGTGGGGTTGGTTGTGGTGTGGAAGTAACAGATTTAGGCAATGGTAGGCTGCATCTTGAAGGAGATAAAGATCACCCTTCAAGTAAAGGAATGTTGTGTTCAAAGGGAATGAATCTGCATTATACAGTAATGGATCAATCAGATAGATTGCTGTATCCAGAAATGAGATTCAACCGAAATATGCCATTACAACGAGTATCGTGGGATACTGCCCTCGACCGTACTGCTGCCATTTTCAAAACATTTATCCAAAAATATGGTCCCGACTCAGTCGGTTTTTATGTTTCTGGGCAATGTCTTACAGAAGAATACTACGTAATCAATAAGCTCATCAAAGGTTTTATTGGTTCTAATAATATTGATACCAACTCTCGTCTTTGTATGTCGTCGGCGGTGGTTGGTTATAAACTTACTTTAGGTGAAGATTCCGTTCCAGTTTGTTATGATGATATTGAACTAGCAGATTGTTTTTTTGTAACAGGTGCTAATCCAGCGTGGTGTCATCCTATTATCTGGCGAAGAGTAGAAGCACATAAACAAGCGAATCCGAATGTAAAAATTATTGTGGTTGACCCAAGACGTACGCAAACGGCTAGTCAGGCAGATTTACATTTACAAATTCATCCCGGAACAGATATTACTTTGACCAATGCCATTGGTAGAGTATTAATCGAAAAAAAATGGATTGATCAAGATTTTATTACCAACAACACTGAAGGTTTTGAGGCATATCAAACACAAGTAATGCAAAAATCGCTTGTAGAAGCGGCAGAAATTTGTGGAATTACTCCAGAAGAAATAACCTTAGCAGCACAATATATTCACGAGTCAAAAGGATTTTTATCAATGTGGACAATGGGCTTGAACCAGTCTGTTATCGGTGTGAATAAAAATCTTTCTTTAATTGATTTACATTTAATTACGGGTAAAATTGGTCGTGAGGGAAATGGACCTTTCTCACTGACAGGTCAGCCTAATGCAATGGGCGGTCGTGAAGTAGGCGGTTTGGCGAATATGTTGCCAGCCCACAGAGATTTATTGAACCTAGCTCATCGTGATGAAGTACAAACTTTTTGGGGAGGAACAAAAATTTCGGATAAACCGGGTTTCTCTGCCACAGAAATGTTTGAAGCTTTGGCAGATGGTCGCATGAAAGCGATTTGGGTAGTTTGTACAAACCCTTTAGTAAGTATGCCAGATGTTACTCTGGTAGAAAAAGCCTTAGAAAAAGCCAAATTCGTAGTTGTTCAAGATATTTCAAATCGTTCAGATACTATCAAATATGCTGATGTTGTACTTCCTGCTGCTGCATGGCTAGAAAAAGAAGGGACAATGACTAATTCTGAAAGAAGAATTACGCATTTACCTAAAGTGCTAGACGCACCAGGCGAAGCAAAATCAGACACTGAAATTATTAACCTTTTCGCTAATAAAATGGGCTTTGGCGAAGCCTTTGATTACACTTCTCTTTCTGAGGTTTACGACGAACATTGTCGTTCAACTAAAGGAACAAATATTGATATTTCAGGGCTTAATTATGAGGTTTTAAAAGAGAATAGAAGCATTCAATGGCCATATCCTGCCAATGCTGAATCTGTTGAAAAATCTTTTAAGGAGTCAGGAACAAGACGCTTGTTTACAGACGGCAAGTTCTACACCTTAAATCAAAAAGCAAAAATTCATGCAGTGCCAGACGAAAACCACTCTGAAAGCCTGAATGAAGATTTTCCTTTAGTAATGACTACTGGTCGTATCCGTGACCAATGGCATACTATGACTAAAACAGGGAAAGTTAATAAGCTCAATCAACACATTGCTCAACCTTATCTGGAAATTCATCCAGAAGATGCCCAAGAAAGGCAAATTTCTGATAATCAAATAGTTGAAATTGTCGGTCGTCGTGGAAAAGCACAAGTAAAAGCCAAAGTTACAACGGATGTTAAAAAAGGCGTTTGCTTTATGCCAATGCACTTCGGTAGAATTTTAGGAAGCGATTTTGGTAGAACAAACAATTTAACCAATAGTTTGTACGATCCACGTTCAAAAGAACCAGATTTTAAATTCACGGCTGTAGAAGTAAGAGCTTACGTAAAACCACAGGAAAAAATTATCATTATCGGTGCGGGTTCTGCGGGTTTGGGCTTTATTAAATCTTATCGTGAGCTTAATCAAACAGATGAAATTCACGTTTTTTCAAAAGAAATCTATCCTTTTTACAACAGAGTAATGTTGCCAGATTATATTTCTGGTGCTCAAGATTGGTCGCAATTAGTAAAATTGCGTGAAGACCAATTTATAGAATCGAATATTATTGTTCATAAAGGCATCGAAGTCGTAAATATCGACCGTAAAAATAAAACCATTGTAGATTCAGAAGGAAATGAACATACTTATGATAGATTGATTTTAGGAATGGGTTCAAGAGCATTTATGCCACCATCTATTCCAAAAATTCCGGGAATTTTCAATATGCGTTCACGTATTGATGCCGATAGTTTAATGCCATTTTTAAAACAAGATAATCCACACGCTTTAATTGTTGGTGGAGGTTTGTTAGGGCTTGAATTAGCTGCTTCTTTGCGAGAAATTAATGTAAAAGTAACGATTGTTCAACGCATTAGCCGTTTTATGGATAGACAATTAGACCCATTAGGTTCTGAATTGTTGACTGAAGAAATCCTAAACTTAGGCATTGATGTTTATTTCAATGATGAAGTATCAGCTTTTTATGGTACAGATAACTTTGAAGGCGTTCGCTTAAAATCTGGTAGGAAAATTGATGCACAAGTAGCCGTTTTTGCTATTGGTACTTCACCAAATGTTGAAATTGCTCGTGCAGCAGGCATTGAAGTAAATCGTGGAGTTGTGGTGAATGATTATCTACAAACATCTGACGAAAGTATTTTTGCCGCAGGAGAAATAGCTCAATGGCGTGGACAAATGTGGGGAATTACAGCTGCTGCTGAACAGCAAGCAGATATAATTGCAAAATACATTGCAGGCGATTTTGCTAGTTATTATAAAGGCTCGCTTTCGATGAATATCATGAAGATTCAAGGAGTACAATTATGTTCTTTGGGAATGATTGATACGCCTAAATCACCTGATTATGAGGAGATTATTTTCATTGATAAAGCAAAACGCTATTATAAAAAATGTATAATTCATAACGATAAATTAGTTGGAGCGATTTTGATTGGCGATAAATCTGAATTCTTAGAGTTTAAAGATTTAATTGCCAATGGTATAGAATTATCCGACAAACGTTTAGAATTATTAAGAAGTGGCAAAAAAGCTGACCCAGTAATGGGAAAATTGGTTTGTTCTTGTAATAATGTAGGCGAAGGAAATTTGAAAAGTACTATTGCCAGTGGTTGTAAAGATTTCACAGCATTGTGTTCACAGACGGGAGCTGGAATGGGTTGCGGAAGTTGCCGACCAGAAGTAAGAGCTATTTTAGAGAATGCTTTAAAAGAGGCTTTGGTAGAAGCTTAATTTTAACTTAGACATAAAAATAGGGAAGTTATCGTTAGACATACTTCCCTAAATTCATTGTACAGAGGTTAAAAAACTGTTTTGTCATAGTCGTTAATGTTTAAAGATTAACGGATAGCTACAACAACATCACGGTTTGTAATAAGGTTTGTTTTGATTTCAAAAGTTTTTGATTCAACAACATTCACATTTTGGCTGATAACTTCGATAGTATATTTTCCATCTGCTAAGCTAGAGAAATCGAAAGTTTTAGCGAATTTACCACCTTTAGTATCAACATATTCACGGTGAATTTCGTTTTTGTCAGCATCAGTAACTAATACTACAACTTTTTTGCTAGCAACATTGTCAACCCAAACATTGAAGCTTAATGAGTTATTTACTTGAGCGATTTTGCTTTTTACTAAGCTAGCAGATTCGTCAAAATTTGAAGCGAATGTATTTACGTTTGATAAGCAAACCATAGTAACTGCTACGATAAATGCTTTAACTGTGTTCTTTTTCATGACTTTATTATTTAATTGTTATTAATGATGAAATTTATTAAAAGGATAATTTGTATTTTTCTAAGAATTAATTTTCTGTATTAAAAGTATTTTCTATCTGGACGTCACTTAATAAAAGATGCTTTCGTTTGAAAAATGAAATTGATTTTAATTTTCAACTCAGCTGCTTAGAATTTTATCCGTGTCATTCGTTTGACGATGTAAACTTAGGAAAGGAATTTGATATGTCAATCATGAAGAAGCAATTATTTTCACTTTTTCAAGAAAGTTCCTCTAAAAAAAATCATATTTATAGGAATAATACAATTTGCAAAATCGAATTTATATAAAATATTAAAATAGTTATACAGAGATTTTACTTATAATACGTATTTGATTTTCAGTATATTAAGTATAAATGACTATGATGTTACGCTAATTATTTATATATTTGATAAATTATTAAAATGATATTCAACATGAAAGATTACTCATTACTTAAAATAAATCTAACTGGTGGAATTGTTTCACCTGGCACTTTACAAAGTATTCTTTTAGGAGCTAAATCGGCAGGTGTTAGAGAAGTAAGGTTTGGAGCAAGGCAACAATTGTTGATGTATGTTAAGTCTGAAATTGTTCGTGGAAGTAGTATATTAGAATTTAAGAAAAAATTGTACGAAACTAATATTTCTTTCGAAGAAGACACAGATTCAAAACCTAATATAATTTCTTCGTATTGTGCAGAAGAAGTATTTCCAACAGGGCAATGGATTTCAGAAGGAATTTATAGAGATATTTTTGATGGTTTTGATTACGAACCTCAGCTAAAAGTTAATATTTCAGACTCTCAGCAATCTTTCACGCCATTTTTTACAGGTAATTTGAATTTTATCGCCTCAACGATTCAGAATTTTTGGTATTTGTATGTGCGTTTTAAGCAGTCGAACAAAGTATTTCGCTTTCCAATTTTGATTTATACTTTAGAAATTCCCAAAGTATGCAAGCGTATCGAAGAAGTAATTTTGAATGCTGGCGAAATGGATGAGCATGAAGTTTATGAAAAAGTAATAGCTAAAGGTGAAATTATTTCACAAGTAATTCTTGAAGAATTAGTATTACCAAAATTTTCATTGCCTTATTATGAAGGCTTTAACCGTTATGGCGAAAAAACTTGGTTAGGTATTTATAGAAGAAATGAAACGTTTCCGATAGAATTTTTATCTGAAATTTGCGAGTTATGTCTGGAAACCAAAGTAGGACAAATTTGTACAACACCTTGGAAGTCATTAATTATCAAAGGAATTGAAAACAAACATAGAAACCTTTGGGATAAATTATTAGGCAAGTACGGCATCAACGTTCGTCATGCTGCTAACGAATTAAACTGGCAAGTAGAAGATTTATCACCAGAAGGTTTATCATTGAAAAAAGCGATTATTCGTGAATTTGATGATGAAGACGTTCGTACTTTTGGTTTAAGTTTTGCTATTCAGACACGTTCAAAGTCGGAAGTATTTGGTTCGGTTGTTATTAAGAAAAGAAAGATTTTTGCAGGTATTTCTCATGTATTTGACATTTATCATACAGACGATTTTAATCCGAACAATCGTACTTTAACCTTATTTGAGAAAGGAGTAAATAAAGCTCACGTTCCTGAGATTTTGCAACGTTTATCAAAACGTTTTTATGCAATTAAGAAAGCAGATACAACAGTAGTGAAAAAGGCGACTTTAAATAAAGAAGAAACCGAAGCAGAATTACATCAATGTAAAACTTGCTTTACCATTTATGATAGCCGTTTTGGAGATACTGTCAATGGTATTGCGGCAGGAGTAAGATTCTCGGAATTACCTACTGATTATTGTTGCCCAATGTGCGAAAGTGAAAAAAGTAATTTTGAGGTAGTGAAAGCAGATAAATTATTGGTTTAATTGTTTTGCTTAAAATTAAAAGGAGTCTTTGTTCATGGCAAAGACTCCTTTTTTAATGTCAAAATTATAAACTGCCTATGTGAAAGCGTTTCTCAAAATAAGGTTTCAAGAATTTTTTGTCGATAAACTTTAGTAAAACCAATGTGTTAATCGTCAATAATCCATTGATAAAAAATTTATTTTGAAGAATATTCAAAACAGGATTCAAATTAACTTTCATCGTAGAAGGACTGCTCAAAGAAAATACCACCATTAATGAAAGGACAAGTACAATGCCAGCACCAATCAAAAAGTAAAAAGGCAATTTGCTCGTCTTTCTTTCAAGTACTTCTACTTGTGCCAATTCCCATTTATCCATTAATTTATCTGTAAAATTAACGGCAGTTTTTTCAACAGGCATTGCTACGAGCAAAGCATGCGTCTCTGCATACTCTTGAAAAAGAGAACGATAGGCTTCGTCGCTTAGCAATAGATTTTGATGGCGGATAATTGTTTCCTCAGAAGCAATGCCATCAAGAATGTCAAAAATCTCTTCGTCTTCCATATTTTTTCGTTTGAAAAATCAAACCTAGATTAATGTTTTTACTTCATTTCCTAAAATCCTTTTCATTTCTTCTGCTAATCGTTTTCTAGCTCTGCAAAGTTTTACTTTGACTGTTTCGGCAGAAATTCCAACGATTTGAGCGATTTCTTCTAACGATTGTTCTTTCAAATAAAAGAGAGTTATCATCGTAACATCGTCGGCAGAAAGCTGGTTCAAGGCTTTTTGAATGTACTTTTTTTGTTCGTTTACTTTCAAATCATCGCTTGTATCGGCTGGTGCTTGCTGGGCAGCTTCCGAAATACTGATGTCTTCAGCCACAATATTTTTCTTCCGCTTAAACATCAAAGCAGCATTAAATACAATTCTGTAGAACCAAGTAGTAAATTTTGCTTCTTGATTAAAACTCGGCAAAGCATTAAAAGCCTGCATAAAAGCATCTTGAGAAACTTCTTCGGCATCCTCACGTGTACCTACAATTTTGTATGCAACTGTAAAGGCATAGTCTTTATGGCGATTGGCAAGCTCTCTGTAGCCCGACTGGTCGCCCGTTAATATGCGTTGGATGATTTGATTATCTGTTTCCTTGGTTTTCACAGAGATATGATGCAACAATCGTTGAAAAGGTTACAACAATATAAACATTTTTTATTTTTAAAATACCTGTAACCTCAAACAAGTTTATCACATCATATCGGCAAGATTTTAAAAATTCACGAAAACAAAAAAACTTTTTTATAACATGGAAAATTTAGATAGCTTAGTTCCAATTGTCGGAATTATGGTGCCAATTGTAGCAATTATCAGCACCTTTACAATGATTGTATTTTTACGTAAATACGATAATGATGAAAAAATGGCAATGATTGCCAAAGGCATTGCTCCACCTGAAAAAAGTACAAAAAACTATAATGTAAACCCAAGTCATTCATTGCGTTGGGGCTTTGTATTAATCGGTTTTGGAATTGGTTTATTGATGGGTAGCCTTTTAGAAAGTGTCTTGAATGTTGATGATGATGTAGCACACTTTTCAATGATTTTCATTTTTGGAGGTTTGGGTTTGTTGGTTTCTTACTTCTATCAAATGAAACTCAATCAGAAAAATTTGCCTGATAACAAAGAGTAAAATCTAATAATTTTCTTTCCTAAAGACCTCAAAATTCAATTTTGAGGTCTTTTATTTTTATCAAAAACATTTTAACATTTCGTTAACAAGTTTTAACATTTTATTGAGAAATACCATCAAGTTTTTATCGTTATTTTGACACAACAAATCAGCAATAATACTTTAATAAAGTACGAACTTTTAGCCTCTAGCAATACAGAGCCTCCAACCTACGGGAACGGAGGCTTTTTTATTGTTCATTCAAAAACCGTAAATTGTGAGCATCATGTTCAACTCAAATATTCACAATGGTAATTTTTAAAGACCTTCAAGCACTAAAAAATAGTATCGGTACAGAAATTGGAACGACTGAATTCACAACGATTACTCAGGAAATGATAAATGATTTTGCGAAAGCAACACATGATTTTCAGTGGATTCACGTAGATGAAGCGATGGCAAAGAAGTACTCGCCTTTTCAACAAACAGTTGCTCATGGATTTCTTACTTTGGCTTTAGCTCCTAAATTTTTAGCAGAGCTTTTCAAAGTAGAATCTGTAAAAATGGGTTTGAATTATGGAGCGAATAAAATACGTTTCACGGCTGCTGTTCCTGCTGGAAGTAAAGTAAGTATGAAAGCCAATATTTTAGAAGCTGAAGAAGTACAACCCAATGGTTTGAAAGTAACGATGAATTGTATTTTTGAAATTGAAGGACAAACAAAACCTGTCTGTATTGCCGAGTTGATTTCTGTGTTTTATGAGTAATCAATACAAATAAATGTAAATGCTGTATTTTAAGAGAAAAGAAAAACCTTCTTGATATACACAGGGTTTCGGTATTATAATTCACGTTTATGCGAAAAAATAGATGAATGTTCTGTGATTCTCTCAATTTTTGAGTAATAAAAATCCCTGATTTTCACTAACTTTGTTATTAATCAAGCATAAATAGAATAATAATTAATTGACCACTTTAAAGATATGAGACTAAAAGTTTGTGGAATGCGTAACTCTGATAATATCAAAGAGTTATTAGAACTTGGGCCCGACTATATGGGTTTTATTTTTTACGAAAAATCAAGCCGTTTTGTAGGGGAAGAATTAGACGAAGAATTGTTAAAATCATTTCCACAATCGGTAAAAAAAGTTGGTGTTTTTGTGAATGCAACGCAAGCATATATTTTGGATAAAGTGAAAAAGTATGCTTTAGATTATGTGCAGTTGCATGGCGAAGAAATGCCCGATTTTTGTAGAAACCTCAAATTTAAAGGAGTAAATATCATTAAAGCTTTTTCGGTCGATAATCAATTCAATTTTGGTAAACTACTCAATTTCAAACCCTATTGCGATTACTTTTTATTCGATACCAAAGGGGATTTGAAGGGAGGCAACGGAATTACGTTCGATTGGTCGGTTTTACGCCGATATGATAACGATAAACCATTTTTTTTGGCCGGGGGCATAGATTTAGATAATGCCGCCCAAGCTAGGGAGTTAGCAGGCTTAAAGATTCATTCGCTGGATGTAAACAGTAAATTTGAAATAGCACCAGCTTTGAAAGACATAGAAAAATTAAGTGAATTAATGAAAATAGTAAAACCAACAGAAGCAATCTTAACATCAATATGATAGCACCAGAAATATATAACGTAAACGAAAAAGGATATTACGGGCAATTTGGTGGAGCATTTATTCCTGAAATGTTGTATCCCAACGTAGAAGAATTAAGAGTCTCTTATCTCAGTATCATGGAAGAACCTTCTTTCAAAGAAGAATTTAATGCTCTTTTGAAAGATTATGTGGGGCGTCCTACTCCTTTGTTTTTGGCAAAACGTCTTTCTGAAAAATATAATACAACAGTTTATTTAAAAAGAGAAGACCTTTGCCATACGGGAGCTCATAAAGTAAATAATACAATCGGGCAAATATTAATGGCAAAGCGTTTGGGTAAACATAAAATTGTTGCTGAAACTGGCGCTGGTCAGCATGGAGTAGCAACTGCTACTGTTTGTGCTTTAATGGGCTTAGAATGTATCGTTTACATGGGTGAAATAGATATTCAGCGTCAAGCACCAAACGTAGCACGTATGAAAATGCTAGGAGCTAAAGTAGTACCAGCCACTAGTGGTTCAAAAACGCTAAAAGATGCTACCAACGAAGCTATGCGTCACTGGATTAACAACCCTGTTGATACACATTATATCATTGGTTCGGTAGTGGGTCCTCACCCCTATCCAGATATGGTTGCTCGTTTTCAGTCAGTAATTTCCGAAGAAATTAAATGGCAGTTAGAAGAGAAAACAGGTAAAACAAATCCAGATTATGTGATTGCTTGCGTAGGAGGTGGTTCTAATGCTGCGGGTGCGTTTTATCATTTCTTGCACGATGAAGAAACAAAATTAATTGCCGCAGAAGCAGCAGGACACGGCATTAATTCTGGAATGTCGGCAGCGACTACTTTCTTAGGAAAACCAGGCGTTTTGCATGGAAGTAGAAGTATTTTAATGCAAACGGAAGATGGACAAGTAGTTGAACCGCATTCTATTTCAGCAGGTTTAGATTATCCGGGAATTGGTCCAATGCACGCTCATTTGTTTGAAAGTAAAAGAGCTACTTTCTTTGATGTTACAGATGAAGAAGCGATTGAATCAGCAATGGAGCTTTCTTTATTAGAAGGAATTATTCCAGCCTTAGAATCAGCACATGCTTTGGCAGTTTTACCAAAATTAGGTGCAAAACCTGACGAAGTAGTAGTAATTAATCTTTCTGGACGTGGCGACAAAGATTTAGAAACGTATCAAAAATATGTCAAGTGATTGATAGTTTGTTAATAATTAAAAAGGCTTTCTCTGTTTTCGGGGAAAGCCTTTTTAATTATAATTTTTATCGCTCAAATATAATGGAGACTATGGCTTAAAACTTCAACCACTCTCCCTTTGCACGCATTACTTGTTCAATAACATCTCTTACAGCACCTTTTCCTCCTTTTTGTGGAGAAACATAATTGGCGATAGATAGAATCTCTTCACAAGCGTCAGCAGGGCAAGTGGCAAAAATATCAGGACGAAGCATTACTTCATAATCAGGTAAATCGTCGCCCATGTATAAAATATTATCTTCTGGAATATCTACACTCGCTAACCAATCTTGATAAATCTGTAATTTACTTTTTCCGCCAGAACCCATAAAAACATAATGAATTTTTAGGTTCTGTAACCTTTTGCGGACACCTTCGTGTTTTCCGCCAGTGATAACACAGATACGATAACCAGCTTGCACAGCTCGTTCGATGGCATAGCCATCTCTGATGTGGAAAGTACGATAATGCTCTCCAGTTTCAAGTACATGCACCGAACCGTCGGTCATGACGCCATCAATATCAAAGACGAACGTGGTGATTTTTTTTAAAGCTTCTAAATTCATTTGTCTCTTTGATGAGCAATACCTTCCGATAAGGCTCTATAAATATGTTGATAGTCGGGCTGTTGTTTTAAGAAAAGTAAATGTTGATTGAGGATTTTTTGATCACCACGAACAGCAGGCCCAGTTTGTACTTTAAAAATACTCTTGGCATCTATGGCTTTTTTAACAGTTTCCTGAATAAGCGGTTTTAATAATTCAAACTCTAAATCGTTTTCTTCTAGTAGTTCCTGAGCTATTCCCAAGAGGTGATTGGTGAAGTTACAAGCAAATACTGCCGCTACATGAAGTATTCTTCTTTCTTCTGAATTAACGGCATAAGTAATGTCTGAAAGTTCTTGTCCAAGAGTTATCAACATGTTTTCCACAGCCTCATTTTCTGATTCAATACAGATAGGAATTGTGTTGAAATCCACGTGAAACGTTTTAGAGAAGGTCTGAACGGGGTAAAACACTCCAGTTTTGATAGGAATATCACTATAGACACGGAGTAATTCATCCATATCGTGGAGAGACTTACTTCCAGAAGTGTGGATAAGTATTGCATCTAGTGGAAGCATCAAATGTTTAATAACTTCCGCAATGGCATCATCAGAAACGCAAAGAAAAAATAATTGAGCATTGGAATTTCTAAAATCCAACGAATCATGGGCGTTTGCATTGTAAAGCACTTTTGTAAGTGCTTCAGTATGTTTAGGGTTACGGCTATATACTTCCTCTACACTATGACCTATGTTTTCAAGTGCTTGAGATAGATGCCAAGCTACGTTTCCAGAACCAATAAATGAAATTTTCAAGATATGTTATTGTGATTAGTGTAGTAGTTGGCGGTTATACTACAGTCAATTAGATAGACAACTCATAAATTAACACAATATTAATCAAGGAAATCCTAAAAAAACTCAATTTTCAAGGTTTATCTTTGTAATACCATGAAAAAAATAGTTGTCATTATTCCTGCTTTTAACGAAGAAAATGCGGTTGGGCTTGTAATTCGTGAAATTCCTAAGCATTTGGTCGCTGAAATCATTGTTGTAAATAACAATTCTAATGACCAAACTGCCCAAATAGCCAAAGAAGCCGGAGCAACAGTGTTAAACGAAAACCGACAAGGTTATGGATGGGCTTGTTTAAAGGGGATTGACTATTGTAAACTGCAAAACATCCTGCCAGATATTATGGTTTTTATGGATGCCGACCATTCGGATTATCCAGAAGAAATATCCAGATTAATTAAACCGATTATCGAACAAAATTTTGACATGGTAATTGGTTCGAGAACTTTAGGAAAACGAGAAAGAGGCTCAATGACTCCCCAACAAATTTTTGGTAATTGGCTCGCTACCAATCTGATAAAAATGTTTTACGGGATTGCTTATACAGACTTAGGTCCTTTCAGAGCAATTACTTTTGAAAAGCTCATCGCCATGAAAATGCAAGACACTACTTATGGTTGGACGGTAGAAATGCAATTGAAAGCCGCCAAAATGAAACTAAAAGTAGCTGAAGTACCCGTTAATTATCGCTCAAGAATTGGAGTTTCTAAAGTTTCTGGAACGCTAAAAGGGACAATCATGGCGGGCTATAAAATTTTAAGTTGGATTTTTAAGTATCTATAATTTTGGACAAACTCATCATCATTCTCTATACAATTCCCCTCTTATTTGTTTTCTGTTATAGTCTCATACAGCTTGATTTAGTACGCTTATATCTTTTGGCACATCGGAAAACACAAAGTATTTCAGTAAATAATCTGCCTTTCCAACCATCTATAACGATTCAATTACCCATTTTCAATGAGCTTTATGTCGTAGAACGTTTGATTGATGCCGTTTGTGCAATCAACTATCCTAAAGAATGCTTAGAAATTCAAATTTTAGACGATTCTACCGACGAAACCACAGAAATAATCTCAGAAAGGATAAAATACTATCAAAATTTGGGTTTTGACCTTGTGCATATCAGGCGAAATAATCGTGTTGGTTTTAAAGCGGGTGCTTTGGCAGAAGGATTATTGATTGCCAAAGGTGAATTCATTGCCATTTTTGATGCCGATTTTCTACCTGATAAAACTTTTTTAGAAAAGACAATCCCATACTTTCAAGATACAAAGATTGGAATGGTACAAACACATTGGACGCACCTCAATCGAAACTTTTCGATGATTACCGATTTGCAAGCTTTTGGTTTAGATGCACATTTCAGTGTAGAGCAAGTGGGGAGGAATTTTGGTGGGCATTTTATCAATTTTAACGGAACTGCGGGTATTTGGAGAAAAAATACCATCAATGATACAGGTGGATGGTCGGCAGATACACTTACGGAAGACCTAGATTTAAGTTATCGAGCGCAATTGAAAGGTTGGAAATTTCAATATTTAGAAGCATTAGCTTCTCCCGCAGAATTGCCCATTGAAATGAATGCCCTGAAAACCCAACAAAAACGTTGGTCGAAGGGTGCAGCAGAATGCGCTCGCAAACATTTATGGAATGTATTGAAGGCTACAAATATTTCATTTACTACTAAAATTCACGCCTTTTTTCACCTCTTGAATTCAGCAGCTTTTATCTGTATGTTGACCTTATCGGTGCTGAGTGTAGCGATTCAAAGCATTATTAAAAGTTCAAATCAATACCATTTTTACTTTCAGTTGATTGGCTTTTTCCAGATAAGCTTAGTTTTTTTAGCCATTTTCTATTGGTTTGGAAACCGAAAGTTTGTCCATTTTACTGTCTTTTTGATAAAATTTCCTTTGTTCTTGTCTTTTATGATGGGGCTTTCACTGCATAATTCTTTAGCAGTACTAGAAGGCTATTTTGGTAGAAAAACACCATTTGTGCGTACACCAAAGTTTAACATTGTCAACCAAAGTACATCGTGGACAAGTAACAAATATCTATCAGGCACAATCAGCAGTTTAACCATTATAGAATTGTTTTTGATGGTATTTTTCGGCTGGGCATCTTGGCGAGACTGGCAATTTCAGGACTATCAATTAATGTTTTTCCACACCATGTTTACCTTCGGTTTTGCTTCCGTTAGTCTGCTTTCTATTTTCCATCAACTCATCCGAAAGTAAAAAGGCTTAAAGTACAAGCCAGCCATTCCTGCAAACATTAGCCAAATTCATGGCTTTTTGCAAGAATGTAAATAACACCAATATTCTCTTATTTCAATTTGCGGTTTTCTTCACTTTTATACGGGAAATTGCGTGAAAAAGATAGGATAACCTATCTCCGAGATAGGATTTCCCATCTTTTTCACGCAAAAAACCGCAAAAAAGATAGATTAAGCTATCTCAGAGATAGCTCGTCCTATGAAAAAGATGGGATGACCTATCTTCGAGATGAGTTGTTGGTTCTTTTTGATGGATTTGGCTATTAAAAAGATGGGTTGGTGGGTTTCTTAGACTTTTTGCTTTTTTACAAAGACAACTCCGTCAGGAGTGAAATATCGGTGGGGAATTAATGATATAGATTCTAATCTTTCGTTCTTACGGATTTAGGTTTCAATCGTTATTTTATTTATTACCGATATAGAATCCCTATTGGATGGGTTAGTGCGGTATTTTATTGAAGTAAGATTCAACGTTTGAAATGAGTTTTTGGATATTGTAGTAATAAAAATTAAATTTATTTAGAACTTATGAAAAAATCATCAGAAACATATAACTACAAAATTAAACATTGTTTGTTATTCTTTAATATTTGAAAGATATTATAACTAAACTTGCATAAAAATTAGAAACATGAAACTGTTAGTTAGAAATTTTGGAGCAATAAAAGAAAGTGTTATTGATTTGTCAAAAAGGCATTACTTTTTTGTAGGATATAACAATACTGGTAAAACTTATTTGGCAAAATTAATCTATGACATATTTAACGTTGAGACATTACGTGAATATACAGAGTCGTCAAAAGGTATTAGATTAGTAAAGAATGAATCAGGTTCTTTAGAATTAACTGAAGATATTATAAAGACCTTATTAAATAGCTTTGCAACTTATTTGAAAGAAGTAACCATTCCTAAGTCTCTTAAAACTGGGAATGATAGTAATTTTATTCTTAGGAATTTAGAAATACAATTTCAATTTGATTTTAAAGAAGATGTAGAAAAACCTTCATTACAATCAGGAGTAGCAATTGGGGTTATCAATAATAAAGATAATGCGACAAGCGATGGAGATGTATATATATATACTTTAAAAAAGGAGAAACAATCATTAGAAGTAAAGATTGAAAATTTCACAAGTGAACAGATATATGAAAAACTACCAAAAGATTTTTTTGAAAATGTTCCAAAGAAAAAATTTGAAGAGCAAATAAATTCTATCCGAGAAGATGTATCCAAGAGCTTTAATCAATCTTTGTTGAGTTTACTATTACAAAATAGAGAAAAGCCTTTTTTCTTACCAGCAAATAGAATCTTTATATTAGAAAATGCAGATGAATTAGTTGAGCAAGATAATGCACGAAATGCTGAGTTAGCAAAGAGCCTTTTGGAGCTTTTACAAAGCAAGGATGTTGATAGAGAAAAGTTAGGCAACATCGTATCAAGAAAATCTGACAGTAACCATACTATTCAAATTAGTAATCTGATAAGTGAAATATCAAGGTTAAGAAAAAATAAGAATGAAGAGTTTATGCTGAATGGTACTGGCTTATATGATGAACTTATATATAAACTTAGTTCTATTATGGGTGGTCAAATCGTAATGGATAGACCAAGTACCTTATCAAACTGGGTGGAGAAGTTTAGGATTCAGAAAGATAATGTACAAAGTGAAAAGCCTATTAATATGTATTTGGCTTCGTCTTCGATTAATCAATTAGGGATTTTGTTTTTATATTTTAAATATTGGGCAAAAGCAGACCAGAACTTTTTAATGATAGATGAACCAGAAGAAAATCTACATCCAGAAAGTCAAATTAAGTTAATCAATTTGCTATTAGAGTTTGCAAGCTTAAAAGATAATCGAATACTGATTACTACGCATAGTCCTTTATTAGCTGAAATGATTAATAATTATTTAGTGTTAGGACAACTTGATAATAAAGATGAAGTAATTAAAAACTTTAATCTTATTAATTTTGATATGAACCCTGATAACACAGGCATATATTATTTTAATGGTGAAGTCGTTACAGAGCATAAAGTAGGAAGCTATGGAACTATTTTTAGCTCGTTCAAGCAAGCACAAGATAAAATATATGCTTTAGGTGATGCCCTAAACGAATTGATGTTCAAACAGCTATATAAATCAGAGAAAAATGTTCCCATTGAAGAATATTAGAGAGCATGTTACCCAAAAATTAGAAACTGATGTAAAGCTATTTTACAAGTTTACTGATAGTTCTGGGGTTGTTAGGATTGAGGAGTCTGATTCAAATACTAAAAAATCAAATCAAGATTTGGTATTAGTAAAACTTAACAACATACCCCAAGAAAATATATGGATTTTTGAAAACGAATTTTACCAAAATAAATATCCAAACTTAATCCTTGATGGGCAAAAAGGAGCATTTTCAAGTGCAGGTTACAAAGTAGAAAAAACTGTTTTATGGCATTATGAAGACAAATTGTTCTTATTTATGTTTGAAATGAAAACAACCATGTCTATTGAAAATTTTTCTAAAGTAAAAGATAAATTTGAAGGGAGCTTATCAACAATCTCCATATTTATTGCAAGTCATTCTGAACTTTCAGAGTTACTGGACACAACAATATATCCTGTAGGTATATGTTGTTATAATTATGAAGACATGACCCTTACTAGATATTATAGTGGAAGTGAAGCGAAAGAAACATTTAAGACAAAATATATTGAAGACTTTAAGAGAGAATTTAATGTTAAAGTAGAACCATTAGCATTAACTCGGTTATATGTACCTGTTATATTTTATCGAAACCATACTACTCCAGTAACAACAGGTTTTGAAATTGATTTTCAAGATATTTTAGATAGATTGGCTACGATATAGATAAACTTGAGTACTTCTAAGATTATGATAACATCAACCACAAATTATACAGATACACTTGATAAAATTGAAAAGCTAAAACTTTCAATTAAAGAAGTAGAAACTAATATTTACAGCCAAATTCCTCAAGGAATTACAAATGAGTTTGATAAATCTAAATTGAGTTTATTGAATTGGTTGGAAGAAATGGAAGTGATGTTGATGGAATTACAAGAAAAGTAATTAACCCTCTAAATTTCAGGCGAGTTGGAAACTCGCCCTACGGTTTTGTTTAAAATAATAACGGTCAGGTGTTTTGCCTGACCGTTATTGTTTTAAGCCTTCTTGCCTCTAAAACCTACAAAACGTTTGGATAAATCGTCATAGATTTCTTTGGCTCCGGGTTGCTTGGCATCTGCATGAAATTTTACATTCTTGTAATATGCCAAAGCAGCCTCATAGGCTTCTGAGCCTGAAAGTAAGGAAATATCTCCGATACTTTTAGAAATTTGTAGTGCATAGATTAAAAAATGCTTGCTGATTTTGTAGGCTTCTAAGTCGATTTCTGCATCGGAAGCATCTACAAAAGGGGGTTTAAACTGAGGCGCTGTAGCCATATAGCCTATGGCTTTTTCGGTAAAGGGTAAATTGCCATCTGCCATCTTAGCCAAACCACTTATATCATTAGCACTTAATACAATGCTTTTGGGTTGAATGATTTGTATAATGGCTAAAAGATGTTGGGTAAGCTGAGTTTCTTCAGCTTCTGTCAAGGAGAAAGCGATTTGGTTTTCCATGATTTTAGAGGGGTTTAAATGGATGTTTTATGAAGCCAAATAACATCACCACAAGAAGTATAATAAACCTTATAGACGGTTTATTATCAGATAAAGGTAGAGGCTATTTAACGTATTGAAAATATATATTTTAAGTGAAATGATTGTCGATAATTTAGTTTACGGTCGATTTTATTGGATAAGTGATATTTTAGTAAGTTTCGACTATTTATGTACCAATAATTATATTGTTTTTGGATAGTAAAGTCGATATTCTATTTATACGGTTTTCTTCACTTTTATACGGGAAATTGCGTGAAAAAGATAGGTCAAGCTATCTCCGAGATAGGATTTTCCATCTTTTTCACGCAAAAAACCGCAAAAAAGACAGGTCGAGCTATCTCTGAGATAGCTCGTTCTATGAAAAAGATGGGATGACCTATCTCCGAGATAGCTTATTGGTTCTTTTTGATGGATTGGGCTATTAAAAAGATGGGTTGGCGGGTTTTCTAAACAGTCCCTCCCATTTCTTATTCTAGTTTGAGAGTAAAAATATGGGCTAGTCATGAATAAAGATATTTGAGTAAGATTGCTAAAAATGACCTATACTTTCATGTTTGAAAGCAGATGTTTTTGGCTAAATTGCTTCAGTAATAATTTTATATCAGATGGAGTATTTTATATGGTGTGATGAGTCTGTCAAAAAAGGACAGTACTTTTCAAATTTCTACGGCGGAGTTTTAGTTAAATCTAAAGATTTAAAATATGTTCAAAAAAAACTAACAGAAGTTAGGGTTGCTCAAGGACTTTTAAATGAAATAAAATGGCAAAAAGTGACGGAGCATTACGTTGATAAATATATTAATGCGATAGATGTATTTTTTGATTTAATGGAGCAAGGCAAAGTTAAAATGAGAGTAATGTTCACTCAAAATTCTAATAAACCACTTAATCTTTCCAATCAACATTTAGAGGATGAATACTTTATTCTATATTATCAGTTTTTTAAGCATGCTTTTGGGCTTATTAATAGTAACGATAATGAATCAGGCAAACCAGTTTATATAAGAGCTTATTTTGATACACTTCCCGATAAGATTGAAAAAAATAATCGCTTCAAAGAGTTTATTAAAGGGCTTGAAAGAGAACAGAATTTTCAATTATCAAAAATTAAATTTAGAAAAGATGCTATTGCAGAAGTGCGTTCTCACGAGCATGTTTTATTGCAATTTATGGATGTCGTTCTGGGTGCAATGGCTTTTAGACTAAATGATTTGCATAAAGAAATTCCTGAAGGTAAAAAGAGACGAGGAAAAAGAACAAAAGCAAAGGAGAAGTTATACAAGCATATTTTAACCAGAATACGCAAAATTCATAAAGGCTTTAATATTGGAAAATCAACGGGGAAGAAAGTAGGGATGGAAAGTTTATGGTTAGATGCTTATAGACATTGGAATTTTATTCCCAAAGAACATGAAGTAGATAATACTTTGCACAAGCAAAAAAAATAGCTCCGTTCTACCTACATAAATCTCCTACGTGGAACGTGGGGCTTCGGATAGCTACAGAGCTTAATAGAACACTGTCCTATTGTGTTGCAAATTTACATTACAAAATGTTACCAATCAAATTTTATGATTGATAAACACTGCTAAAATCATACCTTCCTTTTACTCATGCTATGAGTACTAATCTAAAATTCTATCTTTACAAAAAAGGTCAGATAGACTTTAAAAAACATCGATATTGAAGGCTTATCCAATTCAATATAATTATAAAACAATAAGTTTATGAACATTAATCGAAGAACATTTATCAAGGCTTCGTCTATTGCAAGTGCTGGTTTACTGGCAAATTATCCAGTTTTTGCCAATGAATATCCTACCGTTCGTGTACCATTGAGCCAACGAAAATTTAGCAGTCCAATCATTGAGGCAACCATCAAAAGAATGAAAACCAGCATCAAAGATGCGGAGGTGGCTTGGATGTTTGAAAACTGTTTTCCGAATACGTTAGATACGACGGTCAATTACCAAATCAAAAACAATCGTCCTGATACTTTTGTCATCACGGGCGATATTCATGCGATGTGGTTGCGTGATAGTACTGCACAAGTTTGGCCTTATATGCCTTTAATCAAGGAAGACGAACAATTAAAAGCATTGATTGCTGGTGTAGTAAATCGCCAAACTGAATGTATTTTGATTGACCCTTATGCAAATGCTTTCAACGATGGACCAGGCAAATCTGAATGGCTTTCTGACCATACAGACATGAAACCTGAGTTGCATGAAAGAAAATGGGAATTAGATTCATTATGTTATACCGTTCGTTTGGCTTTTCATTATTGGAAAACGGCAAACGATACCAGTATTTTTGATGAGAAATGGTTGAAAGCTGCTAAATTGATTATTGCTACTTGTAGAGAACAACAACGTTTTCATAGTAAAGGACCATATCATTTTGGAAGAACTACTTCTTGGTCAACGGATACTGTGCCGGGAAATGGTTACGGAAATCCGACTAAACCAAACGGTTTAATCAATAGTATTTTCCGTCCATCTGATGATGCCACTACTTTTCCATATTTAATTCCTTCAAATTTATTCGCAGTCGTTTCTTTCCGTCAGATTGCAGAGATTGCTACGAAGGTTTATAAGGATACTGCTTTTGCAAAAGAATGTACAGATTTTGCTAGTCAAGTTGAACAAGCCGTAAAGAAACACGCCATTATTTTGCACCCTGTTTACGGACAAATGTATGCTTTGGAAGTAGATGGATATGGGAACCGTTTGTTGCAAGATGATGCCAACGTACCGAATTTAATGGCTTTGCCATATTTAGGAGCATTGAAATTATCTGACCCAATTTATCAGAATACTCGTAAGTTTATCTTTAGTGAAAACAACCCTTATTTCTTCAAAGGAAAAGCAGCCGAAGGTGTTGGTAGTCCGCATACTTTAATTGACCAGATTTGGCCTATGAGTATCATCATGCGTGCGATGACTTCTAATAATGACCAAGAGATATTAGCACAATTACGTTTCTTGAAAAAGACGCATGCTAATACAGGTTTTATGCACGAATCTTTCGATAAAGATGATGCTACTAAATTTACTCGTAAATGGTTTGCTTGGGCGAATACTTTATTTGGTGAATTAATGCTGAAGATAGAGAAAGAAAGACCACATTTGTTGAATGTGAAATTGTAGAAAATAAAAAATGCTCGCCTTTGTACTTGGCGAGCATTTTTTATTTAATATCAATCAAAAATTAGGCTTCCCTTGAAAATTGTTTTTCGATATTGCTTTACGATAAAATCCACTCATGTTCTGGGTGGATTTTTGCTTTCATCTGAGGTGCTTTATTTAAAAAATACAATTTTGTTTGATT
>NZ_JAYGIL010000030.1:0-76175 GCF_034931025.1 Arcicella gelida
TTTTTTAGCAGAAACAAAATACAGAAAAACCCCGAAAATTGCCAGTATTGACACTTTCCCGGGGTTATTTTATTGGTAATATATTGATTATTAAATATTTACAAGATTAAAGGGAAGCCGGACTTAAGTCCGACTCTATTGAAAAATATTAAATTTTAACGTTAACAACTCTTATTAATTCTACAAAATCTCTCCAACATGTTTTTGAATATTCTTCGACATCATTGTCAATGGTAAATCGTTATCATCCACACCAAAAGGATTTTCAATTTCTTCAGCAATTATTTCCAAACTTGCCAAAACATAAAATACAAAAACCACAATCGGCACGGCGATATAACCCAAACTAAACACATAACCAAAAGGAAGCGACATCACATAAAAGAAAATAAATTTCTTAATAAAAACAGAGTAAGAGAACGGAATGGGTGTATTCTTGATGCGTTCGCAAGCACCACAAATATCAGTAAACGCACGAAATTCTTCATTCAAAAAAAGTAATTGTGTGCCACTTATTACTTTTTGATTGTACAAATCATTCAAACGTGTGTACATCAAAGCCGCAATATGATTGGGCTTATGTAATTCATGGTCGATGATAACATTAGATTGAAATACTTCACTGTCTCGTTGATGTCCTCTAAGATGTCTTTTCAAAGCAAAGGCATATTCAACGATATGTTCTCTAAAAAAAGTTCTATCAGCTTCATTGTCTTTAGGCAATATAGCATTGATTTTCATAGCCAAATTTCTGGAAGTATTTGTTAGACTTCCCCATAGTTTTCTACCTTCCCACCAACGTTCATAAGCAGTGTTGGTTCTAAAAACCAAAAGTAAAGAAATCACAAAACCCAACATTCCATGCAGAATCGTAATGTTTTTGAGATGGCTATTCTCGCCTAAATTAAACACTTCTATTTCTAAAAATGCTACCAAAGCCACATAAATAGATAAACTAATTATCATGGGCATCAGCTGACGAACAGTATCGCTTTTATGAACTCTGAAAATAAACGTAAACCATTCTTTAGGGTTATAATTAATCATTTTAGTTTGATGGATTTGTTAGATTTAGGGATGAAGATTTTTGTAAATATACGACAAGGCTTCTATTTTCAAGTGGAAGCCTTGTAGAAATAAGCACAATCAAATCATTTCAAAAAACGCATAATATAATCATTGATTTCTTTTCGCTGAGCCTCATTGGCATTATCGTCCATATCATTATGGATAGTATTATTTAATTTAATGATAGTAATGCCATACTTTTTTTGTTCTTCAATACTTGGCAAAACGCCTTCATCTGCTACTTGGTCACTCGAACGCAAAGAGTATAATTTTGGTTGTGCTGTTCTGGGGAAAGGCATTCTACGACTATCCAATGAAATCACTTTATCAACCAAATCAGGATGTTTGTGTGCAAATAAAATAGACATATCTCCTCCATTCGAATGCCCAATAAGTACTACATGCTTAAAATCTAAATAAGACTGAGTTTTTTTCAATTCATTTAATACAAAGAGAATATTATCACTTCCTCTTTCCCAAAAAGGACGTCTCACTATTTGTGGAATTCCAGTTGTTGGTATTAAATCATCATTTGGCAATTCATGCTGAATACTGGCAACAAAATATCCATGAGTAGCTAATTTTTTAGCAATAGAAGTATAAGCTTTATTTGAACCACCTTTGTTTTGCCAATATCCATGACTAACAATTACTAATGGCTGATTCTTTAGTTTTTTAGTAGTTTGTGGAAAATACAAAGCAACAGGAATTTGTCTATCTCTATTTTTATCAAAAAGCATAAGACTATCTTCAAGTACTTTAAAGCTTGTTACATTAGTTGAAGAAGATTGAGCAATACAAGGTTTTGAACAGTTTAAAAAGACTACAGAACAAAGCAGAAAACAATAGATTTTTTTGTACATGGATTTGATAGAGATGAAGCTTAATAAAAGATTTTATAAACAAAAAAGCATCGTTTCTACAAATATACTTAGGTGAAATATTTAATAGAAAAACTTTATTGTTCATTCTAAAAATACATGCTAAAAAGCGTGAAAAAACATCTTTTTAATACTAAAAAATAGCATCAAAACTGTAAGAAAGAAAATATTGAAATCTTTGATAATTTCCTCACTCTTGAAAGTATCAAATCAAAGAAATGAATTTGAAAAACAAGTTAAATCATTATTAATGAAGCATTTATACAAATCAATGCTAAAATACATTAGAATTTTGTTTTAAAGCAAAACAATTTTGTTTGTTTACAATGAAATTTTGTTTTAAAGCAAAAAAGTTTTGCATGCTTACAATGGAATTTTGTTTTAAAGCAAAAAAGTTTTGTTTGTTTACATTGAAATTTTGTTTTAAAGCAAAAAAGCATTGCATACTTACAATGGAATTTTGTTTGTATGCAAAATAGTTTTGTTTGTTTACAATGAAATTTTGTTTTAAAGCAAAAAAGTTTTGTAAACAAACAAAATTGTAAAATTAGTCATCAAAATAGCATTTTTAGCTTGCCCAAAAAACATATTTTGATGCAAAAAAATAATTGTTTCCTTCATCAAAATTTTGTTGATTTTAAGAGGCGTTTTGTTTGGATGGATTGGGGGAAAAGAAGGTAAATTGGAGTTGGTTTGACGATTTGACAAACAAAAATCGTTTAAGAAATAGCCATTCAAAAGGTAAATCAAAGCAATAATTGTTTGATTTATATCACTTATATTTTAAGAAAACTTTATGCACATTGTATCACTAGGGCTGGACTTAAGTCCAGCCCTAGTGATACAAAATTGAACAATTATTGCTAAATTATTTGTAAAAATACAAACAGTGACAACAAAAAAATATTATAACAGAAATTAAATGAATTTAAGTAATCAAAAATCATTTCTTGAATTAAAATCTATCTGGAAAGATGAACACATGTTTGAGTTAAAAGTGATAGCATCCAACGCTTATTTTAAAGGAGAAACAGAAGTTTATGACCAATTTGAAAACGTTGCCGATTTTGCAGAAACATTAATAAGTTATCCTAAAAATGACGAGACATTATTTTATGAAGCGGGTATAAAGGACGATTATTCTTATTTCTCAATGAAATATTATCCTATTGACAAAAACGGACATATTGGAGTAGAAATAAACATTGAAAGTAATGTTTCAACAACATACAGACCAGAAGAAAAGAATAAACTAAAGCTTGAAATAATTGTTGAGCTAAATGCCATTGACAACTTTCAAAAAGAACTTATTGATTTGGTGAAAAATGAAGATGGAATTGCAATTCTATTTGGTAATGATAATATATTAGACAATTAATGATTATCAATGTAATTGGCGAATTGTTTGTAAGACACTAATAATGATGAGAAAAGTTTTTCAGAAACATTAATTCAATAGGGCTGGACTTAAGTCCAGCCCTATTGAATTAAAATCGTTTTATTTCAGATTGAGCTTAAAGCTCGAAATAAAAAAATAGACAAACATTAATATAATAACGAACATCATTACAAAAAATGGCAACAGAAATTATCCACACAACGCCCGATTGTGAAATTGTAAGTTCAAGAATTTTTAACGTACAAAGAGAATTAGTTTATCGTACTTGGGCTTAGGAAGAATGCAGTAAACTAAAAGCTTTTGTTGTTGACAAAAATGAAGAAAATTTTGACCGATTAGAAAAAGAATTACAATATTAAACTCGGATACCATTAAAGAAGTTAACATCTCTATATTTTGAGAACATACAATTTCCTCTAAAAAGCAAATTCATCAATAAAAAATTGGTTTTTAAAGGCGGTATCAAACCCTTAAAAAATATGTAAATGAGCATAATTCTTAAATTTTACAAGATAGAAAAATGCTTAGAAAATGAAGGTTTACATTTTTTAAGCATTTTCATTTGATATTACTATTTCAAACTCGTTTCAGTAGTAGCCTTAGTAGCTTCTTTTTTCAATTTATCATTGGCAACAATGGCAAATTCTACTCTTCTATTTTGCTCTCTTCCTGATTCTAAAGTATTGTCTGCCACAGCATCTTTTTCTCCATAACCAAGTACTGTCAAACGACTTTTTGACACATTATTTGCTTTCAATACAGCTGCAACTGCGTCTGCTCTTTGCTGAGACAATTTCATGTTATAAGCTTCCGTACCTATATTATCAGTATGTCCAGCTACTAAAATTTCTGTGTCAGGATATTGCTTTAAGGTTTCAGAAAACTTTATCAGATTTTCATTAACAGTAGGATTGATTTTGGATGAATTAAAGTCAAACAAAACACCTGATTTCATTGTGATTTTGATTCCCTCTCCTACTCTTTCTACATCTGCCAACACATCTAAATCTTTTTTAAGTTTTTCAGCTTGCTTATCCATATACTTTCCTACGAATGTACCAGCAATACCACCGACCGCAGAACCAACGATGGCATAGATAGCAGGATTTTTAGATTTTCTACCGATTGCAGCACCCATTGCTGCTCCAGTTCCAACACCAATGATAGCACCTCTTTGGGCATTATTCAGTTTTTTAAATGAATTACAAGAATAAAAATTGGTGCTAATCAACATTACAAGTAATACCATTTTACTTGGAATATTAGCTAAAAAGGAAGTCGTTTTCATAATTATGATTAATTTGATTAAATGAGAGGCAAAAAATCACAATAAAAATTTCTGATTTTTTAGGCTATCATTTAAGTTTATAATCAAGCACTTAAAAGATTTATACCAGCAACAAACAACTATAGATTAAGCGTACAATTGAGCAAATAGCTCTACATGATGGGCGAAATGAATTGTAAAGAAGGGAAAAAATAGTAATGAGGAATCGTTTAAAAGCACTCTAATAGGAATAGTAAAGCTAGGAATCTAGGCAATACATACCCTATTTCTATCATTTATTTAAGAAATAAGGTATGTATAAAGAGAGAGAAAGGAAGGAATTTAGGAGTTCTCTTGAATAATATTTTTCCAAGCCCTGAAGGCTGTATTAATTTTTACTTGATTATTTTCTTGCGGTAATACTGCTTGTGCTTTTCCGAACAATGTTTTGAGCGAATCTACCGATTCAAAAATTTGTACTCCTAAACCAGCCATCAAAGCTGCACCCAAAGCAGAAACGTCTGGCATTCCTTTATTGACGACTGGAATATTCAATAAATCTGATAAAGTACTTAATACGAAACCGTTGGAAGTCATTCCTCCGTTTACCATTAATTCTTGTAAATGGATTGCTGAATCTTCTTCCATTGCCAAAACAACATCTTTTATCTGAAAAGGAATGGATTCTAAAATAGCCCGAACAATGTGATTTTTATTCGTTCCAAAAGTTAAGCCATGAATAGATGCTTTGCGTTTCATATCCCAATAAGGTGCGCCTAAACCACTAAAAGCAGGAATCAAATAAACACCTCCGTTATCAGGAACTGATGTTGCTATACCTTCCGTTTGCTTGCTTTCTGTAAACAAACCTAATTCATTTTTCACCCATTCTACACTAGCTCCGCAACTTACAATAGCACCTTCTAAAGCATAATCTATTCTACCTTCTGTACTCCAACAAATGGTAGTAATCATTCCATTTTGCGATTTTTGGGGTTTGTTACCGATGTTCATTAAAATTGAACAACCTGTTCCTAAAGTAGCTTTGGCAGTTCCTGCTTCAAAGCAACCTTCTCCAAATGCAGCAGCGTGACTGTCGCCAATCATGCCAGAAATACTGATGGCTTCTGTAAAAATTCCGCCAAAAGTACTTATTCCAAAATTGGCAGAAGATGCTTTTACTTCAGGAAGATTAAGTGTTGATAGATTGAAAGTTGAAAGTAAATCTTTATCCCATTCAAGTGAATGAAGGTTAAAAAATAATGTCCTTGAAGCGTTGGTATAATCCGTTGCAAATATTTTTCCGCCTGTTAATTTATACAATAACCAAGTATCGACTGTTCCAAAAAATGCTTTCCCTTCGTCTATTGCTTGCTTGATTGCTGGCTTATTTTCATACAACCAAATCAATTTAGTGCCAGAAAAATAAGGGTCGATGATTAAACCTGTTTTTTCTTTTATACTTTCTGATAAACCTTCTTGGCTCAAACGTTCACATACTTGTACCGAACGTTTACATTGCCAAACGACGGCATTATGAAGAGGATTCCCATTTTCATCCCAAAGAATAAAAGTCTCTCTTTGATTACTGATGCCACAAGTTTTGATTTGTGTTAACTCAAAACCTTTTTCCTGAAAATCCGCTAAACAATTTTTAACGGCTGTCATGGCATTATCATAAATACCTTGTGGGTCTTGTTCTACAAAACCATCTGCTAAATATTGTGTTTGAAGTGGCTCAGAAGCTCTTGCGATTACTTGAGCATTTTCATCAAAAATTAAAGCTTTTGTACTACTTGTCCCTTGGTCGATTGCCAAAATATATTGCATAGAAATTAGTCGTTTTTAGCATTAGCACGGTCGATGATTACCGCTAGTAATATCACCATTCCTTTTACTACTTGTTGCCAGAAAGGCGATACATTTAATAAAACCAAACCATTATTCAATACTCCGATGATAATTGCACCCAATACTGTTCCTAAAATAGAACCTCTCCCACCCGAAAGCGAAGTGCCACCAATTACAACTGCGGCAATGGCATCTAATTCATAACCTGTTCCTGCATTTGGTTGAGCAGAATCTAAACGAGCGGTTACCATCAATCCACCTAAAGCGGCTAAACCACCTGCTAAAGTATAAACTATCAATTTGATTTTATGAATTTTAATACCCGATAATCTAGCCGCATTTTCGTTTCCACCAATCGCATAAATGTAACGTCCTAATGGTGTTTTGGTAGTAAGAACGAGTGCGATAATGATAACGAAAATACTTATCCAAACGGGAACTGGAACGCCAATAAACCAACCTGTACCGATATAATCAAAGTTTGTTCCTAGATTACTGATGGGAAAACCTTTTGTCCAAAGCATGGTTAGTCCTCTTGCCATCGTCAGCATGGCTAAAGTTGCTACGAATGGAGGAACTTTGAAACGAGTAATTACCCAACCATTGAAAAAGCCCAACGCTCCACCAAAAACTAATCCTACAATAATTGCTCCCAGTAAAGTAAAACCGATGAATAAATTCTGTGCAGGTAATTCTATACCATTTTTCAATAAACCAGCCGTAATTGCTCCGCATAAAGCCAAGACTGAGCCTACAGATAAATCAATTCCTGCGGTAAGAACAACTAAAGTCATGCCGACAGAAATACAAATATTTACAGAGATTTGGCGAAGTACATTCCAACCGTTTGCAATCGTCAGGAATTTATCAGATAAAATACTGATGATAATACATAGCACAAAAAGGGCAATCAGCGATTGCAATTTGTACAATTTCTCTTTTTGTATAATCAAATTCATGTGTATGTCTTTTTGAATTTCTGAGCGTTTGTTCTTACTTAGGCAATCGCTGCTTTTAATAAAATTTCTTCTGAGGCTTCGCTAATGGTATAATTGCCTGTTACTTTTCCATCACTCAATACGATTACTCTGTCGCTTACAGCAAAAATTTCAGGTAATTCTGATGAAATCATGATAATACCTAAACCTGATTCTGCTAATTGATTGATGAGTTTATAAATTTCGGCTTTGGCATTTACGTCAATTCCACGAGTTGGTTCATCCAATAATAATACTTTGGGTTTCGTCGCCAACCATTTTGCCAAAATGGCTTTTTGCTGATTTCCTCCGCTGAGATTTTTTATTAATTGGTCAGACGATGACGTTTTTATCCGCAATTCTTGAATATACTTATCGGCAAGATTATTTTCTTTTCGATTATCAAGCACACCATTACTCAATAAATCTGGAAGCGTTGTAATACAAATATTTTGCTTCACACTCAGCTCAGGTACAATGCCATCTTTTTTGCGGTCTTCACTCACTAAAGCCAAACCTGCTTTCACAGCATCCGCTGGTGAATGAATATGAAGCCGTTGTCCTTCCATCAATACTTCTCCTGAAACTTTGCGTGGTGCTAAACCAAAAATAGCTTCAAACAATTCGGTTCTTCCTGCTCCCATTAATCCAAAAATGCCCAGAATTTCGCCTTTATTTAGTACAAATGAAATATCGTTTAGCAAATCACTTTTTCCGAAAGTTTCGTGTTTGATGCCTAAATGACTTACTCTTAACAATTCTGTTTTACTTCCCTCCTGTTTTTTCTTGGGAATCATCACCAATTCACGACCCACCATTTTTGAAACGATATTATCACGAGTAACAGCACTCATCTCGCCTGATTCTATACTTTTTCCATCACGCAAAACGGTATAAGTATCAGCGATTTTAAAAAGCTCGTCGAGTTTATGAGAAATATAAGCAATGGCTTTTCCTTCGGCTTTTAGCTCGGTAATGATTTCAAACAAAACATCTACTTCAGCACCTGTAATGGCTGAAGTAGGTTCGTCCATGATAATTACTTTGGCATCAACCAATAAAGCTTTGGCAATTTCAATCAATTGTTGTTGACCAACTTTCAGGTTTTTTACAGGCGTATTGGGGTCGATATTTAAGTAAAGTTTTTGTAATAAAGCTTGCGTTTTTTTCAGCATAAAAGCTTTATCCAAAAGTCCGAAAGCATTACTTACTTCTCTTCCTAAAAAAATATTTTCGACTACACTCAAATAAGGAATCATGTTTAATTCCTGATGAATGATGGCAATTCCTGCATTTTCAGCTTCTTTAGTACTCGCAAATTTTTGTGGCTTATTTTGTAAGAAAATCGTTCCTTCATATTCTGTATAAACGCCACTCAAAATCTTCATCAAAGTAGATTTTCCTGCTCCGTTTTCACCGATAATGGCATTTACTTTGCCAGCCTGTAAATCAATACAAACGGCATCAAGAGCAGTAACACCCGAGAATTTTTTAGTAATATTTTTCGCTGATAACATTATTGAGCCTGCTTATATTTTATTGAATTCGATAGGTAAAATCTCAAGATTTTGAAGCTTCAAATACTCTTGATTCATTTCTAAAGCACCAACAAATTGAATGGAATCACCCACTTTTATTTGCTTTTTAAAAGCTGGTACTCTTTCTGTTCTAATGATTTTATTGATTTCAGCAGAAATATTATTGATGTCGGAAGTATTGGTAAATTGTTTAATATCAAATACGCCAGCGGCATCACGAATGGCATTTCCGTAAATAAATTCTGTAGCTAATTTCACGCTGATTGGTTGAGTTTGATTGGGCAACAATACTTGTATTTCATCGTCTTGAATCTTGGTAATTTGCCCTTCTCCTTTCACCAAAAAATACCTGATATTGCCAATCGCCACAGCATTTGACATTTCTTGAAATGCTTTTTTAGGTTCTTTAGAAAGTAATGCTAAAAGTGTTGCTACTGAAGGAGCTTTACTGAAACTTGGAGGAAGCGTTTTTTCTAAAAAATTATGGGCAAAAGCTAAAGCATCAAAGGTTTCTGTTGAGGCTTTTTTTACTTCGTCCAGTTTTTTTATTTCGATAGAATGATAGCCAATAAAAAGTACTGCAATGCTAGCAACAACAATTTTGACGATTTTCATAGTGATGGTTTTGAATTATGAGTTGTGAATTGTCATTTGTCCTTGCCTAAAATAGGTTGACATAAAATCAATTCATTTATTTTCGATTACTTTTTACCGAAAGCGGTATAATGAGCAATGTTTTCTTTGGTCACTAATTCAACGGCTACTGGAATTTTTGCAGGAAAATCTCTTTTGCCTTTCAAATACTCATCGGCATACACTGCTGCCATTTGTGCCATTACTTTTGGAAATTGCATACCGGTTGCTGCAACTTTTCCGTCTTTGATAGCTCCGACTACATCGTCTGCTCCATCAAAACCAAATACTTTTACTTTATTGGCTTTGCCTGCACCCGCCAAAGCTTGATAAGCACCCATTGCCATCGCATCATTTCCACAAAAAACGGCATCAATATTGGGTTGGGCTTGCAGAATAGACTCCATTACTTCCATCGCTTTGTTGCGGTCGAAATCTGCACTTTGTTGTGCCACCATTTTAAGATTTGGATAATTATCGACCAAACTATGAAAGCCTTTTGAACGAGCCCAAGTATTGTTATCCCCCACCAAACCAAGTAACTCTACATAATTCCCTTTTTTATTGAGCTGTTGCACGAAAAATTTCCCAATGGCGACACATCCTGAAAAACTATCTGATAAAATTTGTGAAGTAGCGGCAGTCGCAGAATTAATTTCTCTATCCATACAAAAAACTGGAATGCCCGCATCTTTGGCTTTTTGAACATTCACCACACTTCCATCAGCATCGGTTGGATTAAACAAAATTGCTTGATAACCCGAAACAATCGCATTTTCGAAATGGTCTGATTCCAAAGCAGTATTATTTTGCGAATCAAATATTTTGGTTTCGTACCCTAATTCTTTGGCTTTTGCTGCTGCATTTTCAGCCAAAAACACAAACCACGGATTGTTGAGGGTGGAAACGACAATTGCCATTTTCTTTGGACCTTCCGAAGTTTTTTTCTGCTGACAAGCCATTGTCAACAAAAACAACAACATTAGGGATAGATATTTTTTCATGTTAATTAGGAATTTCAGTGATTCTTAAAGCTAAATATGGCTTCAAGGGAAGTCTTACTTGTTTCAGGTCTTTATCGTAGAGGCGATAATCATTTACTTCTGAAAGCTCAAAAGTGTTTGGAACTACTTTGGTGGTCATCTCCCAAGTATCAATAATTTCTACTTTGTAGCGATTCCCTTTTTTGGGTTTTCCGAATTCAGCATTTTTCTGTGGCAAATTGAAAAGCCATTGCTGATTAATCTCTTTGCCAAAATAAATCAAATAAACACCTTTCCCATTGGTGACAATTTTACTATCTCGACTAATATCAGCGGGTTCAAGTGGCGTATTAATTTCTTCTAAAATTGTTCTCAGAAAAGCTACTCTTTTCCAACTTGTGCCTTTAAATTCACCGCCTTTTGCCCAAAAAATAGTATCTCTATGGTCTTTGAACATATACGATTCGCCGTGAGTAACATAAGTACCGCCGATAATGCCCATCCAAATCAAATGATTCATTTCTTCTCCGCTGTAGCGTCCCCAACGCTGTTTCAAATTTCCTTCGTAGCCTACTTCATCGTAAATAATTGGTTTATTATAAATATTTCGAGCGATAGAAGCAGCTCCCCAATTCATCACTGGTGCTTCGTCTTGCACAGAAACATGTGTAAATTCTGGTCGCCAATAGTCAAAATATTTTGCTGTACTTCCATGAATTGAACATAAATGACGGTAAGGGTCATTTTTTACAACAGCCTTGGTCAACGTCAACCAATCGGCATCTGTTTTACTTTTCACATAATCATATTCATTAGCTAATGACCACCAAATATTTCTAAAAGAAGACAAACGAGCTGTTAAGTATTGAATATAATTGAGATTTGCCTCCATTGGCATTTCGTCAAATCTCCATCTTCCTTTATCGTAGGGATGAAAAATGATTAAATCAGTTTCTATTCCCAAATCACGGAGATTATCAATTCTCTTTTCTAAATGTTGAAAAAACTCAGGATTGAATTTTGTAAAATCCCAAACCTTTACTTCTTTTCCATTCGCATCTTTTTTTACTTCTAATAATTCATAAGGAAAAAGTGTAGGCTCTTCTTTCACTAAATCATAATTTTTAGGAAAAACGCCCATTCTAATTTTATTGAAACCAGAATTTTTTAAAGTTTTAAGCGTCAACTCTTGTACTTCATTTGGCATGTGCGTCCAAGCGTAGGACGTAGTTCCTAACGGGAAATACGGTTTCCCATCGGCATATTTAAAAGCATAAACATCGCTTACTTTCACCATTCCGTGATTATTGCCAGTCGCTTTTATGCACTCGAACGTTCCTTTTTTATTGTTCAAAGCTGCAATATTACTTTGGGTAACGTAATTCCATGTTCCCATTTTTTGTGGCATAAAACGAATGATAAAATTGTCGTTGCCATCATAAAAACCAGCAATTGTGTAGGAAGTATCTTTATTGGTAAATGTTGCTTTCAAATTTACATTCGTGAAAGCATTTACTTTAGACTGATATTTTAAAGTAAGTTCAAATCTATCCCATTGTTCAATTGTTGATTGAGCAATCGTTGAATGAAAAATAACGAAAAACAAAGAGTAAGCTAAAAGAATTTTCATCGGTTGAATAGTATTATAATTGAAATGCTATTGATTACCCAATAATCTTAAAGCCTCATTTTTGATTCCAATTCCCGAAATGCCGTAATGATTAAAAATCTCATTTTGAGAACCACTTACGGTATATTCATCTGGTAATCCAATAATTTTAAATGGCTTACTTAATTGATTTTGAAGTAAAAAAGAAGCACAAGCTTCGCCCAAACCGCCATAAATACTGTGTTCTTCTACCGTAATAATTGCCTTGCATTGTGCTGCATATTGGGCAATCAATTCAGTATCTAGTGGTTTGATGGTGTGCATACTTATTACGGCAGCATCAATATTTTCTGTTGCCAATTGCTCTGCTGCTTGTAATGCTGGATATACGGCTTCGCCAGTGGCAATGAGTACAATATCTTTTCCTTCTTTGATGACTCTTCCTTTTCCAAACTCAAATTTTGTATTGGTTTCACTCAACAATGGCATTACTTTTTTGCCAAAACGAATGTAAAAAGGCGAATCAGTTGCAGTAGCTTGACGAATAGCTTCGGCAGTTTCAAAATTATCTGCTGGTGCAACAACCGTAAGATTATTGATAGCACGCATCACCGCATAATCGTGCAAACTGTGGTGGGTGCTTCCTAAAGCTCCGTAACTCACACCTGCACTGATACCAATTAATTTTACAGGATTATCAGAATAAGCGACATCATTTTTGATTTGCTCTAAAGCTCTTGCCGCCAAAAAACAAGCTGGTGAAACAGCAAATACTTTTTTGCCAGATGATGCCAAACCTGCTGCCATTCCTACTAAATGTTGTTCGGCAATGCCTACTTCTACGATTTGTTTTGGATATTTTTGTCCGAATGGGACTAACTTTCCTGAACCTCTTGAATCACTGGTTACTACCAATAAATTCTTGTCGGTTTCTGCCAATGTTTGGAGTACTTCTGAAAAAACATCCAAATTGGCTTTATCTTTTGTAGCGATATTATCAATCGTTGCTCCCAATTTACTAAGCGATTTAAGGGTTTAAGCTAAAGAAAGACTTTCTTGAACGCTTGTCAATTCTTCGATAGCTTGCTGATATTGTTCTGGAGAAGGTACTCCGTGATGCCATTTTAAGGTATTTTCCATATAACTAACGCCTTTCCCTTTTACAGTTTTGGCAATAATTACACTTGGTTTTCCAACTTCAAAAGGCAAAGCATTGAAAGCTTCTTGTAAGGCTTCAATATTATTGCCGTCGATAATTCGAACAGCCCAACCAAAGCTTTCAAACTTTTTATCTAGTGGTTCGGTATTACAAACTTCATGCGTTGGTGCAGTAATTTGTAAGCCATTCAAATCAACAATTGCACATAAATTATCTAGTTTATAATGTGCTGCTGAAAGTGCGGCTTCCCAGTTACTTCCTTCGGGTAATTCGCCATCACCTAACAAGGTAAACACCTTATAATCAGCATTATCTAATTTAGCAGCTAGGGCATTTCCACAGCTCATCGAAAGTCCATGACCTAAAGCACCTGTATTTTGTTCAACGCCATTTACTTTTTTGGTTGGATGACCTATATAATAAGATTTGTACTGACAAAGTGTTTCTAAGGCTGATTCTGGAAAGAAACCTTTGTCGGCTAAAACGACATACAAAGCTTCTACACAATGTCCTTTACTTTGAATATATCTATCACGAAGCCCAGATTTAAAATTTTCTGGACTGACATTTAATACATCATTATACAATACATTCAAAATATCAATACAAGAAAGTGAACCACCTGTATGCCCAGCTTTTGCTTGGTAAATGTATTGGAGTATTTTCTTGCGATATTCAACTGATTTAAGTTGTAACTCTTTGGTTGTCATAAGAAATCTTTTTAATGAAAATATTGTCTTAGCATAGTTTGTCTGGCTCGAATGTGTTATCATCAAGTTTGATTCTTCCAATACCCAAACTCTTCACTTACTATTTTCTAATGGTAATGATTACTCTTTGATAACTGGTCAATTCTGGCGTTCCATTGTCAACTGCTTCAAGAATCAAATGAATGGTTTGTCCTACCAAAGCTTCTTTAGGTATTTGAATTTCTGTTTGAACAGCATTAGCATTCGAAATATTTACGACAGGCTGCGATGCTCCTCCTTCAAATTGCCACCATTTTACAGCAACTTTATTTCCATCGGGGTCTGATACAAATCCATTCAATCGAAGTTTTTCACCTGGTGCTGCCATAATATTAAGTGGTCCTTCAACCCTAACTATGGGATGATGATTAGCATCCGAAAATTTCGAGGTAACAGTCCATTTCATTCTTGTAGCAAAATCTTTTTGTGCTTGTGGGAAAAAGTTAGGATAAAATGCTTTTTCTTTAGACGAAGTATTCGCATTTGTAAGGACATTCGCCATTGCATTTGCACTCGTGTCTGTCAACGAGAAGAAAGAAACTGAAGCGTCATTTTGTGCAATTGAACGTCCACCCCAACCACCAAAAACACCGTTTTCATATGCTCGTAAGCCATTTCCAAGCATATTCATAAAAGTATGATTATCGCCTTCGCCCAACCATGAACCTTTTTCTTGAACAGGCATCCATACTGCATAACCCATCTTTTTCAGTTCCTCGTTTGTATAGCCAGTCAAACCAAAGTAATCCAAAATATCACCTTTTACCATTTGCTTTCCGTCACCCCAAACTCTGTATAAATTTCCCAAAGCACCACGACTACTAATATTTTCTTTCATCCAAGTAGCAGTTAGAAAAGTAGCATCTTCTTTTTTGGCATTCAACTGAGCTCCGTATCCATAATTTGGACTATTTTTAAACTGACGATATTCTATGTTGGGCCAATTGGGTTTTATATAAGTGGCATAAGTATCGTCTTGATCACCAGAAGGAAGTAAAACTACTTTTCTGGCTATTTTCTTTTGAATAGCTTCCCACTGAACAGTATATTGATATTGCTCCTGAATAGATTTTAAAGCTCTAGCAATCGTACTTTGTCCACCCCAAGCAGTGATAAATAACTGACTCGGTTTATCATCTAAAATAAGTGATTTGATAAGTTCTGAACCTGGAGAATCCTTTGAAATATCTCCATCAAATTCAATATTTCCGAATCGAATTTTCGATTTTAAATATTCTGGTGTTGGATAATTTGCATTGTGAACTTTTAGATTTGGATATGATTTTTCATAAGCTCCCACAATGTCGTGAATAAAGTGTTCGTCTTTTGTCCAACGCCAAGATTCACAAGGACAAAGGTTTAAACCAAAACGACTGTATTCTCTTCTTGGCACAGACCATTTTGTTCCTTTTCCATCACCCGTCCAGTGAAAACCGCTACTTGCATAAACCAATCCTTCTATTTCGAGATCTGTACTATAAAGCAAAAAGCGAATCAACGAGTTGTTATCATCTAATTCAGGATCAGCAGTAATAACAATTCTCGGCTTTTTTTCTTTGCTTAAAGTCTGTGTATATCCTTTTTGGTGAAGAACAATTACAGTCATCAGTACTATTAAACAGAAATGAGTTGATTTTTTCAAGTAAAAAGCGATTGTTTTCATTTGGATATTTTTTGATTGAAAATATTTCAATAGTTAGTTTTAGACTAAAAGCTTTACTAATGCACGTACACTTCCCAACCCATATAATTACTGAGTGCTTCTTTCAACACACCTGCCGTTTTTGAAGCATTCATTACTACGTGATGTTCAAAACCATTTCTACAAACGTATTGCATTAAACCCTGTAAATCATTGATTTGTGCTACGGCTCTATTCCCGAAAGTTTTTAACGCATCGTCTGTTAATTCGCCTTCACCGATGTAGGCTTTGATAATTCCTTTAGGGTCATCAGTACTGATTCTTCCGAATGTTAAAGGCATGGCAGGCGTGCGTCCGTCTAAAGCTCCATAAGTATTTTCAACCCCTACCGAAGTACCTAATATTGGGGCATTACTAATTTGAATGTCGGGTAAGAAAGATTTCGCCCAGTTGCCACAGTGGAATAATACGCATTTTTCGTCATCATCTGCATAATTATTATTCCAATCTACCAAGGCACTTGGCGAACCCGAAGCCAATTGCATGGCATACATACTGAGCGTCCCTGTTACATCTACTTCGCAAGCACTTGGTAGCATATTTTCGCTCATGATACTCATACTTGTACAAACATTACAGCCATAATTTTTCTGTAAAGAAGTCCAACACTGAATAGCCGTAGCGTCTAAAGAGTGTTCTAACATGAAATTATTCAGTACTGCATCTAATTTCGCAATCTGAATCATGGCTTCACTTGGCGTTTTGCCAATCGGCGTATAAGCCAAAATTTTCTCTAAACGGTCTTTTACGATGGCATCGTCTTTCGTCAATTTATTGGCATTGCCGAGGATTTCAGAAAGGTCACAAGTAACGATCGAAATACCGTTTCTTTGTAAAATTTTCTCACTATAACGTACCGTATTGAAAGCACCTGGCCTAGCACCGATAGCCCCTATACGTACATTTTTTAAACCACGAACAACTTTGCAAACCGAAATGAAGTCATGTAAGTCTTTAATAAACTCAGCATCATTCGGACGCATTACGTGTTTGGTCGTAAGAGTATATTTGATACCGTATTGATACAAATTATTACAAACCGAAATTTTACCACACCAAGCATCTCTTCTTCGAGCTACATCCAATTTATCTAAATCGTCAGGATACGCTTGTACCAAAACAGGAACATTAAGATTTGCCAATTTCAAACTGTCTGCAACACCTTTTTCATCACCAAAATTGGGAAGTACTACCCATACACCAATAATCTCCTCTGAATACTGTTTGAATAAATTCGCACATTTTTGGGCTTCTTGAAAAGTTTCTACTCCACCCAATTTAGAAGTATTACTATCTAAAACAATTGGATTTATTCCAAGAGAATGGCAAAGGTCTATTACTTCTACCCTAGCCTTTTCAACCAAACTATCAGGGAAAAAATCTCTATTCCCAATGATAATCCCCAAACTTAATGCAGCTTTTGACATATCTTTTTCTATAAAAAATGTTTATTATTTTTTGAAATCCACAAAGGGTTTTCGATTTTACTAATGTGGTAATAATCCTCTGATAACGAGTGAATGTTGGCGTTCCCTTGTTTTTTATTGCTAGAAATCTAAGAAACACTTTCTCCTTTACTAGGCTATATAACAATTAAAAGCAAGTATTTTGGGTATTTAATCTGGTGTAAGACAAAGACAGTATCCGTAATTTGTCCGAAGTTTTGTTATGTTTTTGATTGAAATTTTAAATAAAATTGAGTTTTGTATTGTTGGGTAATCAATGCGAGTTAGTGTTTCAAATAATCAAAAACACTAACTCACAATTCATTTTCACAAACTTTGTTATTCGGCAATAATAATTTCTATTTCATTTTTCTCGAAATGCAATTTATCATCCTGATTGATTTCGTTGTCAGTAATGATATAATCAATCAACGACAAAGCACCTAAACTAGCAAAAGCACTTTTGCCAAATTTGGTAGAATCTGCTACTAAATAAGTAGTTTCTGCGGCATCAATCATGGCTTTTTTCACCACAATGTCACTGATACTTGGATACGTCAATCCTGCTTTCAATGAAATGCCAGCCGTAGCCAAAAACAATTTTTGAACATTGATTCCTTTAAAAAAATCTGCTGCTTTTTGTCCTGTTAATGATAAGGTTGGCGGTTTAAACTCACCTCCCGTCATAATTACTTCTATGCCTGGCTCAGTTCCCAACATCATGGCGATATTCAAAGCATTTGTAATTACAGTCAGGTTTCTAAAGCCTTTCAATTTCTTGGCAATTTCTGTGACAGTTGAACCAGAATCTAAAATAATGGTATCGCCACTTGAGATAAACTCTAAACACTTTAAAGCGATTTTCTCTTTTTGCTGAACATTCAAATCATTATGAGCAACCGTAAATTCACGCACATGGTCTTCAATATTTTTCAAATACGCTCCACCATGTTCTCTGATAACTAAATCATCTTTTTCTAACTTTTCTAAATCCTGACGAATGGTCACTTCCGTGACTTTAAACAATCTGGCAAGATCAGTTACTTTGGCTAAACCATCTTCTTTTAAGAGGTCTAAAATCTTTTCTCTGCGTTGATTTGGCAACATATCCTTGATTTTGAAACAAAACTAAACGAAATAAAACAAAAACAAAAGAAAAATATAAAAAATATTCGAAAATATTTATTTTAATCTTACCTTCGTAAAATAAATTAATACCAATTAAATCTTCTATTATTTACATATTTACAAAAAACTATTGATATAATGAAAACAAAAGCAATCCTATTCTTTTTGATTAGTTTCTCTTTAGTACTTCAGAGTCACTCGCCCATTCAGGCACAAAAAAGCAATATAAACACAAAACTTATGTAATCCCTGAATCATTAAGAATTGAAACCAAGCTTGTCAATCAACTATCATGCTTCGGGAAAAAGAAATATTTAGAAAGTAAATATTCCATAAAAAAAAGCATTCAAAATCGTTACAACTTTGAACGCCTCTTTAATGATAATTCAAGTTACTTCACCAAAGCTTCCCACAAAATCTCCACAGGATGCTGTGCGATTCTGCCCGTTCCGTCTTTGATTTGATGGCGACAACTTGTGCCGGGTGCAGCAATAATTACGTCTTCAGCTTGTTTTCTGATGGTCGGGAAAAGTACTAATTCGCCTACTTTCATCGAAACTTCATAATGTTCTGCTTCATAACCAAACGAACCAGCCATTCCGCAACAGCCAGAAGGAATTAATTGTACTTCATAATTGGCTGGCAATGAAAGCATTTTTTTCGTGGCTACTAAAGACGATAAGGCTTTCTGGTGACAATGTCCATGCAATTTTATCAGTTTCTTTTCTTGTGTAAACAATGATTTATTCAGTACTTTTTTATCAATTTCTTGTGCAATAAACTCATCAATTAAAAAAGCATTTTTGGCTACTTTTTCGGCATCTGATAATAATTCTGTGGGTACTAATTCTAAGTATTCATCTCTCAAAGTCAAAATTGCCGAAGGCTCAATACCCAAAATTGGCGTACCATCATTTACGATTTTTGATAAATTTTTTACGTTTTCAATCGCAATTTGTTTGGCTTCTTTCACCAGACCTTTTGATAAATAAGTTCTGCCACTTTCTAAATGTTCTGGAAGAATTACTTCATATCCCAAAGCTGAAAGTAAAGAAATGGCGGTTTTACCAATTTCTACATCATTATAATTGGTAAATTCATCACAGAATAAATAGATTTTTTTTTCAGTTTTGGTCGAAACTCTCTTTTTATCCCAAGCTCTTAAAGTCGTTTTTCCTAAAGTTGGTATCGACCTTTCTTGAGCAAAACCCAGTACTTTTTTAGTAATATTTGCAGTTAGTGGAGTTTGAATGATAAAATTATACAAAGAAGGAAAATTGGAAGCCAAAGCTTGCGATTTAGTGAAATTTCCAATCATTTTTGTTCGGAAAGGCACGCCATGAACATCATAATAATGTTGTAAAAACTCTGCTTTCATTTTGCCAACATCTACTTTTGAGGGGCATTCAGATTTACAGCCTTTGCAAGACAAACATAAATCCATTACTTCCTTAATTTCCTGATGGTCGAAACGATTTTCTTGTTCAGAATTAGTTAAAAACTGACGCAAAATATTTGCTCTGGCACGAGTAGTGTCTTTTTCCATGCGAGTCGACATATAGCTCGGACACATCGTTCCACCTGTTACTTCTGTCTTGCGACAATCGCCCGAACCCGAACATTTTTCTGCCAAACGTAAAATGCCTTCTTGATTGCTAAAATCAAAATAAGTATCAATTTTAGGGTTTTCTTTTCCTGCTTCATAACGCAAAAACTCATTCATCGGCGGCGTATTCACAATTTTATTGGCATTGAAAATACTTTTTGGGTCGAAGAGTGTTTTTACTTCTTTCAACAATGTAAAAACTTCTTTGCCTAAAACGCTTTCGATAAATTCACCTCTCAATCGTCCGTCGCCATGTTCGCCACTCAATGAACCATTGTATTTTTTTACCAATTCAGCCGTTTCTTTCAATACTGTTCTGAATAATTCTTTTCCTTCAAGTGTTTTCAAGTTTATTATCGGCTCAACGTGTAATTCGCCTGCACCAGCATGAGCATAATACGAAGCGTTGATTTGATGTTTCTTCAAAAGTGCTTGCAAATCACCGATATAAGCTGGTAAATCTTCTGGGGCAACTGCACAGTCTTCAATCAAATTCACAGGTTGAATATCGCCTTTTAAATTTCGGATTAATCCCAAACCTGCTTTTCGTACATCCCAAGCAGGCGTGGTTTCTGCTCCTTTCACCACAGGATAAGCGTATCCTATATTCGCTTTTTGGAGGTCGGCAATCAAGGCAGAAGTTTTATGATTCAGCACTTCATCGCTTTCTTCCATAAATTCTACCATCAATATCGCTTCTGGGTCGCCTTCAATAAAAAAGCGATTTTTTTCGTAAACTGGATGCCCTTTTGTAAAATCTAAAATATACTTATCCACCAATTCAGAAGCCATTGGTTGATGTTCCAAAGCAACCAAATTTGCCTGTAGAGAATCTTGAATAGAATTACAATGAATACAAACCAAAACGATTTCCTTCGGAGCTAATGGCAATAAATTCAATTTGGCTTCGGTCACAAAAGCCAATGTTCCTTCTGAACCTGCCAATAATTTACAGAAATTAAAAGGCTTTTCGCTGTCGGGTAAAAACATTTCGCTGTCCACCAACATATCCAAAGCATAACCTGTATTTCTGCGTTTTAACGTTTTCTTTGGATAAGCTTTTTCAATCGCTTCTTGGTTGAATGGATTGTTAAGCGTTCTAAAAATATCTCCGTATAATTTTCCTTCCAAGGTTTTTGCATTTACTTTTTTGAAGTATTCTGCTTTTGTCAATTCTCCAAATTCTATTTCAGAGCCATCGCTTAATAATACCTTTGCCGAAATCAAATGGTCACGAGTCGTTCCCCAAACGATGGAATGCAAACCACAGGAATTATTACCAATCATACCACCAATCATTGCTCTGTTGGAAGTGGAAGTTTCTGGACCAAAAAGTAAACCAAAAGGTTTTAAAATCACATTCAAATCATCTCTAATTACGCCCGGTTGTACACGCACCCAACGTTCTTCTTGATTGATTTCCAAAACATTAGTAAAGTATTTAGAAATATCAACCACAATGCCTTTCCCGACTACTTGCCCAGCTAAAGAAGTACCCGCCGAACGTGGAATCAAAGTAATTTTAAACTCATTAGCAAGCTTAATCAATGCTTTTATATCAGCTGTATTTTTTGGAATCGCCACCGCCAATGGCTTCTCTTGATAAACCGAAGCATCGGTAGAATATAAAATTTTTTGAGCATTATGAACTGATGAATTATCATAATATAATTCACCAGAAAAGCTTTCTTGTAAATACTTAAAATCAGAAATGGTAATTTTAGAAGACATATCGTTGAGAGTAATTTGCTTGTAAAATTAAGGTATTCGCATTCCATAAAGTGATATGAGTAAAACTTTTTTCCAGTCTTACCCACATTTTGCCATTCAACCCATTAATAAACTCCACTTGTCATATCGTAGTTGTTTGTCAAAATTTGTGGTTTTAAATTTATCTTGTTAAATATTAATCATATTGTATGAAATTCCTCAGACAACTACTTGAAAGCATTCGTTTCGCATGGCAAGCCCTCCGAACTAATTTATTACGTACCGTTTTGTCGCTTTTGGGCGTAACCATTGGTATTTTTTCGATTGTTGCTGTTTTTACTTTTGTTGATTCGATGAACATGGGAATTCGTGAACAAATCGACTCATTTGGTAAAGGAGTTGTTTATGTGGGCAAATGGCCTTGGGTAATGAGTAATAATTATCCTTGGTGGAAATACATCAATCGCCCAACTATGAAGTACAATGAATTCAAGTATTTATCTGATAACCTTGAAAATTCTCAAGCAATTTCTATTATGGATGGTCGAAGAACTACCTTGAAAAATGGTAACAACAGTATGGAAACTAATTTGGCAGGGGTTAGTCAAGACTATAACTTGATCTCGGATGTTCCTGTAGAAACTGGGAGATATTTCTTAAATAATGAAACGGACAATTCAGCTTTTGTAGTAATTCTGGGTGCTAAAGTAAAAGAAGCTCTTTTTCCAGACCGAGGTGACGTCATCGGAGAAACCATTAAAATAAACGGTATTAAATTTAAAGTAATCGCCATGATGAAAAAGAAAGGCGAAGATTTAATTAGCTTAGGAGGTTCACCAGACGAACGAGCCTTTATTCCTTACACTACTTATGCTAGTTTGTTCCAAAAAGACGAGCCTGAGCCAGACATCGCTGTAAAAGCTTATGATTGGGATAAAGGACAAGAAACTTTAGAAGGCGAAGTAACGGGTTTGATGAGAAGTAGAAGAGGTTTGAAACCTACGCAAGACAATAACTTTTCAATCAATAGACTTGATGGTGCTGTAAAATTCTTTGAATCAATCTTCGCAAGTATGAATGTTGGTGGCGGAATTATTGCATTGTTTTCATTATTGGTAGGTGGTTTTGGGATTGCCAATATCATGTTTGTTTCTGTAAAAGAACGAACAAATATTATTGGTATTCAAAAATCATTAGGGGCAAAAAATTACTTTATTCTTTTCCAATTTCTGTTTGAAGCCGTATTTCTAAGTTTAATCGGTGGTGGAGTTGGAATATTTCTAGTCTGGCTAATGTCTTACATTGACTTTGGTTCACTCAAATTAGTACTTACTTTTGGCAATATCATGTTCGGTTTACTTACAGCTACATTTATTGGTGTATTATCAGGCATTGTTCCTGCTTGGGTAGCAGCTCGACTAGACCCTGTAACAGCTATTCGTTCAAAGTAGATTAAAGAATCTATTTCACATAACAACCAAAATAAACTATTTTTGCTGGTAATATTAATTTGCATTTATATGTAATCTCTTAAAGCCAGCAAAAATAATAATGAATTTAAAACACCTCACTTTTATAAGATTTATTGTAGCCACTTGGGTTGTTATCTTTCACGATTGGCAATCACTTCGAAAATATGTACGTACAGACTCCCCAATTGATGTTTTTTTAGGAAATGGCAATGTAGCTGTGCCATTTTTCTTTACTTTATCGGGTTTTGTTTTAGCAATAAATTATGTAGATAAACTAAATAATTGGAAAGATATTGAGAAGTATATAGCTAAAAGGCTATTCAGAATCTATCCAATTTATTTTATTTCAGTTTTTTTTACTTTATATTTTGAAGTACTAAATCATCAATCAAGTAATTTCTTCAAAATTTTTATCAACGTCATTTTAGTTCACTCATGGCTAATAAATTCTTTTGACCTAATCATCAATCATCCATCTTGGAGTTTATCAATAGAATTTTTTCTTTATTTAATTTTCCCATTGCTGATTTTCTTTTTCAGGAAAAATAGAGCTATAAAAATAAACCTTATTATTTTAGCATTCATCACTGGTATTTGGCAAATTCTGTGCATCACTGGATTTATTTATGATATTCCTTATGCCTTATCTTGGGTTTTCACTTTTTCAATCGGTATAATTTGGGGTTTAATATATCTTAAAAAGCAGTATAATTCCTCATTACTTCTAACATTTATTGGATTATTATTAATCTTATCTGTAAGTTTTGGCTTTGTAAACTTTTGGAATAATATCGCTATTTTTTGCTTCGGAGTAGGTTTTTTCTTATTTTTAGTATCAAGCTTGCAATCTAATTTAAGTATATTCATGAGTCTACCAATATTCGTAAAATTAGGAGAAATAAGTTATTCAATCTACATTATTCAGTTTCCAGTAAGAATGTGGTTCAGGAAAGTACTTTATATGTATAATATTCATTTGAGTTCATTTAAAGATTTCATGGTCTTTTACATTACCTTATGTTTATTAAGCTTACTTGCTTACGAATGGATAGAAAAGCCCATCAAACGAAAATTAGAAAATGTCTTTTTAAGACAGACATATAAATAGTCTTCCAATACAAAATTAAAACACTTCATTATGGCATTCAACGACCAAATAAATTCGGCAAAACAAGTAACAATGATTTTTATCAGACGATTATTCATTGGCATAATCACACTAGGAGTAGTTGTGTTAATGTTTAGTTTTCTGATGACAAAAGTGGCTTATTCAGTTGGAGATAGAGCTGGAGTAATTTCTAAATTCTCTAAAAAGGGAGTACTTTTCAAAACTTATGAAGGAGAATTGAATGAGGGTGCTCAAGGACAAATGGGTAATATGGTGAACCGTCTTTGGGCTTTTACGGTAGATTCAGACGACCCAGCAGTAATTCAAAAATTAGAAGATGCGATGCTAACTGGACGACGCATTAAAGTACGTTATGAACAACGTTATATGAAATTTTCTTGGATGGGCGATACTGAGTATTTTGTCACTGAAGTAGCAGAAGCTCCTTTAAAATAAAATAGAGAATAGCTTTGAAGCTATTCCCTATTTTATTGAGCTAATAATTACTGGATTACAGATTCAATGTTGATAATACATTGTTCATGTTACGAACAGCATCTGCCGATTTAGCAAATAAAGCCTGTTCAGCATCATTCAATTTATAATCAATGATTTTTTCCCATCCAGTTTTTCCTAATACTACAGGAACACCCATACAAATATCAGATTGTCCATATTCTCCTTCTAATAAAACAGAACAAGGAATTACACGTTTTTCATCACGAATAATTGATTCTACTACTGATAAACTTGCAGCGCCTGGTGCATACCAAGCTGAAGTTCCTAATAATCCTGTTAAGGTAGCACCACCAACCATTGTATCAGCAGCCACTTTCGTTAAAGTAGCTTCGTCTAAATAATCTGTAACAGGTGTACCATTCCAAGTAGCTAAACGAGTAAGTGGAATCATTGTAGTATCGCCATGTCCACCAATTACTGAGCCATGTAAATCGTTTGGAGAAACATTCATCGCTAAAGATAAATAGCATTTGAAACGAGCTGAATCTAAAGCTCCACCCATACCGATGATACGGTTTTTAGGTAATCCAGAAGCTTTCAATGCCAAGTACGTCATCGTATCCATTGGATTCGACACAATTACAAAAATGGCATCTGGAGAATACTTTAGAATATTATCAACAACCGATTTTACAATTCCTGCATTTACTCCTATTAGTTCTTCACGAGTCATTCCTGGTTTACGTGGAAGACCCGAAGTAATTACAACGACATCTGAATTAGCCGTTTTTGAATAATCGTTTGTAACACCCGTTAATTTAGTATCCCAGCCTAAAATGGCAGCTGTTTGAAACATATCTAGTGCTTTACCTTCTGCAAAGCCTTCCTTGATGTCAAGTAATACTACTTCAGAGGCTAATTCTTTTCGGGCAATGTTATCAGCTGTGGTTGCACCCACTGCTCCTGCACCTACTACAGTTATTTTTGACATAATCGATTGTAAATTAATTGTTTTAGTAAATACGTTCAAAATCTTACGCAAATGTAAACCATTTGCTTATTCACTAACGGTTTATTACAAGTATTTTTTGTAGAATTCTTAGTAAAAGTTTGGTAAATTGTATATTTGCTATGTTTTAAGGATATGTTCATTCATCAGATTTTAAAAATTAATCCCATAAATTATGAATAATGAAGACTTAGTTGGCAGAATTTTGAAATCTGTTTTCTTTAAATCTGCTACCAAAAAAGCTGGAAAATATGCAGGTACAGGTTTAGCTGTCCTTGAATTATTAAGAGAAGCACTCATTAAAGCAAAAAATATAGCTAAAAACGAAAATAAAGGCATTGGGCAAGTACTTGCGGAAAGAATAACAACGTTAAGTAGAATGGTGAAAGCTTATGCCACAGGTCAATATAGAATCATTCCTTGGGCTAGTATTCTAAAAATTATTGCTAGTCTAATTTATTTTATTTCACCTATCGACTTAATTCCTGATTTTTTACCATTGGTAGGTTTATCTGATGATTTAGCTTTAGTAATGTGGTTATTTACTTCGTTAAAAACTGATATTGATAATTTTATTGCTTGGGAAAAAGGAGAATTAATTCCAGAATAAAGCTTTACAAGGCTCTGTATGCTTTTGTGTACAAAGAAAAACTAAATCGTAAAATCTAAAATCTAAAATCATTGCTTATCTTTACGCAAATATTTAATAACTAAGGACATGATACTGACTTCAATTTATCTAATTTTCAACATGGGCGGTCCAGAATTAATTTTGGTTGGTTTAGCGGTGTTGTTATTTTTCGGTGGTAAAAAATTACCAGAATTAATGAAAGGTTTGGGCAAAGGCATCAAAGAATTCAAAGAAGCACAAAAGGACGTTACGGAACAAATTACTAAGGGCTTAGAAGACGATACAAATACAAAATAGTATTAAAGTATTTTAACAAAAGCATAGTTGAGATAATTTTCTTGTCTCAACTATGCTTTTGTTTTATTAATAAATTAATTTTTTGAATACTTTCAAAAAATTACAGTTCGATAGTGTTATTTTCAGATAAGCTATTGCCATTACACTAAATTTAAAATCATTCATGAAAGTATATTCAACCTTAAAAGATATCCAAACAGACCTTTACGCTGGTAAAATTACTTGTCGCCAGTTGGTTGAGTTCTATTTGAAAAATATTGAGGAGAAGAACAACACATTAAACGCCTTTTTATCTGTTTTTGACCAAGAAGCCTTGGAGAAAGCCGATGAAATTGATGCCAAAATCAAAGCAGGGACAGCCAAGAAATTAGCAGGAATGGTTTTGGGCATCAAAGATTTACTTTGCTATAAAGACCATACTTCACAAGCTGGAAGTAGAATTTTAGATGGTTTTGAATCTCAGTTTACAGCAACTGCTGTTCAAAGAGTGATAGATGAAGATGCCATTATTATTGGCAGACAAAATTGTGATGAATTTGGAATGGGTTCTACTAATGAGAACTCTGCTTTTGGACCATGTTTAAATGCTGTAGGCGAAAACCGTGTAGCTGGTGGTTCTTCTGGAGGTTCTGCTGTAGCTGTTCAAGCAGATATGTGTTTGGCTTCGCTAGGTACAGACACTGGTGGCTCAGTAAGAATGCCTGCTGGTTTTTGTGGTTTGGTTGGTTTAAAACCTACTTATACTAGAGTTTCTCGTTGGGGTTTGATTGCTTATGCCTCTTCTTTCGACTGCATCGGACCAATTACAAAATCAGTTGAAGATGCTGCTATTTTGTTAGAAATAATCGCTGGAAAAGATGAACAAGACAGTACAGTTTCCAACGAAAATGTACCGTCTTACACTGCTTTTCAAACAGAAAAGAAAACATATAAAATTGGCTATTTAAGAGAAGCCGTTGAAAGCGAAGGTTTACAACCTGAAGTAAAAGCTGCTACTTTAGCCAAATTAGCCTATTTAAAAGCACAAGGACATGAAGTTGAAGCAGTGGATTTCCCATTGATTAAGTACTTCTTACCAACTTATTATACGCTTACAACTGCGGAGGCAAGTTCAAATTTATCAAGATTTGATGGCGTTCGCTATGGATATAGAAGTACTGATGCGACAGACTTGATGTCGCTCTATAAAAAATCTAGGTTCGAAGGTTTTGGAAAAGAAACTCGTAAAAGAATTATGCTTGGGACATTCGTTTTAAGTGCAAGTTATTACGATGCTTATTATACGAAAGCACAAAAAATCAGAAGATTAATCAAAGAATTTACAGATAATTTATTGACAGAATACGACTTTTTGGTTTGTCCAACCACGCCAACAACAGCCTACAAATTAGGAGAAAAAACAGCTGATCCTATTCAAATGTATTTGGGTGATTTGTTCACTGTTCAAGCTAATGTGGTGGGTTTACCTGCTATTTCTATTCCAAATGGCGTAGATAATGATGGCATGCCAATTGGGTTTCAAATCATGGCAGGGGCATTTGAGGAAGCAGAATTATTAACTTTTGCTAAATTAATTGCTTAGTCAACATTTAGTTTTCAAAACTTAATGTTCTGATTTATAAATTATTACAAAAATGTATCGCTTACAAACCTTTATAAATAAGGATAAGCGATACATTTTTTTTGAATAATCTTGGGCAAAATATAGATTGTGTCGATGATATAAATATTTATTTTATAAAAAAGGATTTTCCTCCTTTCTTATAATAAGACAATACATTCTTTCATAAACACAATAAATCATTCGTTTTTTTAGTTAAAAATATTTAGCTTTGTAATTGTATTTTTTTGTGTTAACCCTTTTTCAAAGATAGACTAATCCTTACCGTATGATACTCGCCACTTTTAGAACATTCTGTATTGGTTGTTTACTTTCAGTAAGCACATTTACAAATGCCCAAATAACAGCAGGTTCGGAACAGCAAACTGCTACCACTGATACCGCTACGGTAACTATTCAACAAGTCATTACGCCAGAACCTACTTGGCTAATTGATCCAAAAACGGTTGAACCACGTCTAGGAGCTTTACAAAAAGAAATTCCTCTTACTTATAATACTGTCACTCATCAATTTGTAGAATATTTTGCTTATCGCAAACCTTCGTTTACCAAAACGATGCTTGAACGGAAAGGTGTGTTTTTCCCTCTTTATGAAAAATATTTAAAAAAATACGGTCTTCCAGATGAATTAAAATATTTATCATTAATCGAATCAGGATTAAATCCAAAAGTAATTTCAAGAGCTGGTGCTGGTGGACTTTGGCAATTTATGCCTAAAACCGCCAAATTAGACTTCGGTCTGAAAATGGATGAATACGTAGATGAACGTTTTGACCCAGAAAAAGCAACTGAAGCAGCTTGTAAATACATGCGTCAATTATATAATATTTTTGGTGATTGGCATTTAGTATTAGCTGCTTATAATACTGGTCCGGGTAACGTGCGTAGAGCAATTCGTAAATGTAATGGCGGACAAACCTTTTGGTCTATCTACAATTGTTTGCCTCGTGAAACCAGAGCTTATGTGCCTCAATATATCGGGATTCTTTATATGATGCACCATGCTGATTCGCATGATATTTATGCTGAAAATATTGAAACAGCAATTCCTCATGATACAATCGTTTTAAATACCTACATTGATTTAGATAAATTTGCGACCTTGAGTAACATTAATTTAGAAGAAATTCAAAAATTAAATCCACAAATTTTAACGCACATTTTACCTGCTCGTACTCGTAATTTTCAATTAAAATTGCCAAAAAGTGAAATGGCTTTTTTCAGAGAAAACCGCCAGTCAATTCTTGATTCTGCTACCAAAATCCCTTCGACTTTGATTGAGAAAGTAATGCAGACGCCGGGTGTCGTTTTAGCAAGTAACAAAAACGAGGATACAACCAATACTTTCCAACAAACTTTAGCTTCAATTCCTAACGAAACCAGAACAGTTTTCACAAGGGAAATTGTGGAAGATGATATGGAAGACGTTGTAATTAATAAAAAACCAAAGAAAACAACTTATATCGTTAAGAAAAAAGATAATTTACATCAAATCGCCGAGCATTTTGATGTTGATGTGTACGACATCAAACACTGGAATCATCTTGCCAATACAACAATCCAACCAGGTCAAAAGCTAGTTATTTTCAAAGAATCTGCGGTTTCGACAACTGTAAAGTATGCTCGCTCAAACCAGAAAGAAAAAGAAAATGCAAGCAAAGGCAAAGTACGTTTTCATAATGTTCAAGATGGCGATACGCTTTGGAACATCTCACAACGTTATGGTGGAATTTCAATCGATAAATTGAAAAAACTAAATGGAATTAAAAACAATGTTGTAAAAGCAGGGATGAAACTCAGAGTTTCTTAATAATTCAAGACAGAAGACATTTAAAAGTCCGCATGACATTTGAGTTATGCGGACTTTTGCGTATTTTTGAAGCTATCAATTCTATTCATAAAGGTAATTGAAGCACAACAAAATTGATTGTTGTAGCTCTTTTTCCAATAATTCAACACATTAAATGATCGCCTACATTGACGGTAAATTAACTTATAAAGACCCTGCTTACGTTATTATTGATGTAAATGGTGTTGGTTATGAAATTAAAATTTCACTACAAACTTACGCTGCTTTACAAGACGGAACCGAGCGTTGTAAACTTTTTACCTACTTAAATATTCGTGAGGATGCTCATATTTTGTATGGTTTCAAAGAGCAAGAAGAAAAATTACTTTTCTTAGATTTAGTAAGTGTTTCTGGAATTGGTCCGAATACAGCTTTGGTAATGCTTTCTTCGATGTCTTCAGCAGAAATTCGTCATGCTTTGATGAATGAAGATGTAAAAACTATACAGAGTATCAAAGGTATTGGTGCAAAAACAGCACAAAGAGCCATTATCGAATTGAAAGATAAGCTTAGAAAAGAGCAAATGTTAGGTACTTCTTCGCCTTCAATTTTCCCAACACAAAACAACAAAGTAAGAAACGAAGCATTAGCTGCCTTGGTTACTTTAGGTATTCCTAAAAATGTGGCAGAGAAAAGTATCGATGCGATTTTGAAGAAAGAAGGAACTGAAATTACCGTAGAACAATTAATTAAAATGGCTTTACGATAACTTTAAGCATGTGTGCAAACACTTAATACTTCAAAAAATAATATTATTTAAAAATATTGAGTGGCTATTTCTCGTTTGAAGTTCAGCAAGAAGCTTTTATTCCTCTAACATAAATACCCTTGCTGTACTTCTCTATTAAAATTTAATGTTGTTTTAAGAAAAATTTAAACAAATAACATTCCGTTTACTCATTAACAAATTTTTCTTAAAAAATACCACATCAATTAAAATACTTAGGTATTTGAACATCAAGCTACTTAACTGTGCAACGAAAAAAGTTTTACTTACTTTCTGGAGGGTTAATATTGTCTGTTTTTGCTTCTCTTGCATGGGTTTCACCGATGCGAGGCACCGCTTATCAGCTGACTAATAAAAACGCAAGAGCTATATTTTCTTCTTACTTAGCGGATACGCTAAAAAAATCGGGGAGGCGTCCTCGTTATAAATTAAAAGACCGTTACGCTAACCGTTTCACGAATAGAACGGCAACTTCTCCTTTTAGCCCTAAAGATTCTAAAGCGTTAAATACTGAATTCAGATTAGATTCTTCTGGAAAAATTTCTGTTTATGAAAAAATCAGGGGTCTTTCAGACAATACGCAATATCGACCAGCCGAACAAATTAGCATTAAAGATTATTCTACACTTCAAGAAAATCGTTTTATGCGAGATTACTGGCGGAAATATGCTGCCGCACAAGATGGTAAAGACGATACTAAAGGACGAGGCTTATTACCAAAAATAGAACTCCCTCCTGCTATCGACCGTATTTTCGGAGGTGCTCAAGTTGATTTTAAGCCGAATGGAAATATTTTACTTGACATCGGTTATATCGGGCAATTCATTGATAATCCAGCAATTCCAGTTCAACAACGATATATTGGGAATCTTAATTTTACAGAACAAGCTCAGATAAATTTTCAAGGAAAAATTGGCGATAAATTAAACATCAATACCAATTTCGATACTAAAGCAAGTTTCAATTTTCAGAATCAACTTAAATTAAACTGGAGAACTAACGAAGAAGACATTTTACAAAATATAGAAGTTGGAAATACTTCTTGGCAATTAAACAGTCAGCTTATTCCAGGTGTTCAAAATCTTTTTGGTTTAAAAACCTTGATGCGTTTTGGGAATTTGGATGTAACAACCGTTTTGGCTCAACAACGTTCGAAACAAGATTGTATCACCCTCAGAGGCGGAAGTCAAGGTAAAAACTTTGAAATCAAAGCCAGCGCTTATGATGAAAATAGACATTTTTTCCTTTCTACTTTTTTCAGAAACAATTACGAACGTTCTTTAAAAAACCTTCCAATTATTACTTCGGGTATTACCATTACTCGTGTAGAAGTATATGTTACCAACAGAACACAAAGCCCTGAAACACTGAGAAATTTAGTGGCTTTTTCTGATTTGGGCGAAGCCAATCCTTACAATAAAACCAGTAAAAACATTCGGCCTTTTAATGGAAGTACGCAAACGCCAGTTGATAATGCTAACAACGGTTTGTATGCTGCCACCAGAGCCGATGCAGAAGTAAGAAAAGCCGACCAAGCCACTTTTAGATTGCAAAACGAATTTGGTTTATCGAAAGGAACTGACTTCGATTTACTTCGTGGAGCAAAACGTTTGTCGGACAGAGAGTATAAATTCAGTCCAGAATTAGGTTATATTTCATTAATTACGCCATTGCGTAATGATGAAGTATTGGCGGTTTCTTATGAATATACTTTAAATGGGCAAAGACACCAAGTTGGAGAATTGACAGAAGATTATCAAGACCAAGCTGACGATAAAGTATTGATTTTGAAAATGCTAAAATCATCAACTGTTCGTAACAATTTGGAACATCCAATGTGGGATTTGATGATGAAAAACGTGTATTCACTTAATACACAACAATTATCAAAACAAGCTTTTCAATTAAGAGTAGTTTATAAAGACGACCAAACAGGTGTTGACAATCCGAATTTACAAGAAGGTAGAAAATTAAAAGACATTCCCTTAATTAGAGTATTAGGGCTTGATAAACTCAACCAAAATGGCGATGCCCAAGTTGATGGAAATTTTGATTTTGTAGAAGGAGTAACCATTGATAGTAAAAATGCCAAAGTGATTTTTCCAGTGTTAGAGCCTTTCGGTTCAACCTTGCAAAAACAATTTGATGTTGATGAAGTACAATTAGTTGATAAATATGTTTTTGACAAACTTTACAGAAGTACTCAAACGGATGCTGCACAGTTAACCAGTAAAGATAAATTTTTCTTGAAAGGAAGTTATCAATCTGCTGGCGGAGGTGATGTTTCTTTACCGATTGGTGTCGATGCAAAATCGGTACAAGTATCTGCGGGAGGAGTACCTTTAGCTGCTGGAACAGATTATATTGTTGAGCCACAATCTGGAAGAGTTAGAATTCTAAACGTTGGTGTTTCAAATTCTGGACGTGAAATTAAAATTTGTTACGAAAAACCTGATTTGTTCAATAATCAAATCAGAACACTTCTAGGAACACATTTGGATTATACCGTTGGGCAAAACTTCCATTTAGGTGCTACAATCCAACACATGAAGGAAAGTCCGCCGAACTTTTTAACAAGAGTACAAATCGGAAATGAGCCTGTAAACAATACCATTTTCGGTTTTGATGCAGCCATTCAACGTCCTTCAAAATTCTTGACAAAATTAGTTGATGCTTTACCTTTAATTTCTACCAAAGAAACTTCTGGCATTGATTTTCAAGGAGAGTTTGCTCAATTGATTCCTTCTGTTAACAACGATGTACAAGGAAATGCTTTTATTGATGATTTTGAAGTAGCCAGAAATGTGTTCAGTTTAAGTAACCAAGCAACCGCTTGGAAACCAGGAGCAACTCCTTTGATGTTCCCACAGGGTTCCCCCAATAGTTTGGAGAGTGGTTTCAAAAGAGCTAAAATCTCAGCTTACATTGCTGATTTTAGTTTGTATGGAAACAATGGTTCAAACATTAATGTGCCTGGGCTAAATGCAGAAGAGTCTGGTAAATATGCTTATGAAAGAGCCGTTTCAATCACAAGTTTATTTCCAAATCGTCAGTTAGCCAATAACATTACGGGTATTCCTTTAGGCGTATTGGATGTAGCCTATTTCCCTTCTGAAAGAGGTATTTATAATTTCTCGACTAGTCTGACCAATAGAGGTTTTTTGAATAATCCAACTCAAAATTTTGGGGCAATTACTCGTGCTATTACTTCTGACACAGATTTTGACAATGCCAATATCGAAACGCTTGAATTCTGGATGATGAATCCATTAGTAGATGGAGAAACAGGTGTTGTAAGAGCTAGTGGAGATTTAGAACTTGACCGTCAGAATAGCCAAAGACGTAACCAAACTGGTGGAAAATTGATTTTCAACTTAGGTGATATTTCAGAAGATGTGATTCCTGATGGTTTCTCAAACTTTGAAAATGGTATTCCAGCAGGTGAAAAAATCGTAACAGGTACTTCTGCAAACGTTGAAAGAACTACTTGGGGTTTAGCACCCAAACAGCAATTCGTAACGAACGCATTTTCAAACAATAGCGATAGAAGTTTACAAGATATTGGCTTGGATGGTTTGCCAAACAGAGCCTCTGCATCGACTGATGAATTTGATGAACAACGTTTTTTTAGTACTTATCTAAACGAAGTTCGTACAAAAGTAACTGACCAAACTGCTTTATTGGAATTCGAAACTGACCCTGCTGGTGATGACTTTGTTCATTACTTGAACGAAAAATATAACAATACTTCAAGTGTAATTTTACGTTATAAAAATTACTTGGGGCTTGAAAACAACTCTCCTACTACATCTGCTACAGCCAATACAAATTCTGGTTATACAGAATCGAGTAATCAGCAGCCCGACCGTGAGGATTTGAACAATGATAATACTGTAAACGACAACCAAGCATATTACCAATATGAACTTGATATTAAGCAAGAAAAAATGGTAGTTGGGCAAAATTACATCGTTGATAAAATCACTGAAAATGGCGTAGATTGGTTTTTATTCAGAATTCCAATTAAAGATTATACTTCAAAAGTGGGAAATGTAAATGGCTTTAAATCAATGAGATTTATCCGTACTTTCCTAACAGGTTGGGAACAACCCGTTGTTTTCCGTTTTGCCGCTTTCCAGCTTTCTGGTTTCCAATATCGTAAATATACTGGCGAACTTACACCAAGAGGCTTACAGGATGTTCCAGAACCTTATGATGCTAACTTTAGAATTACAACAGTAAATATTGAAGAAAATGGACCAGCGAATAAAGGTGCAAATACTGTTCCTTATGCTGTGCCACCTGGCTTTGTTCGTGACAGAGATATTACGACAATTAGCAATTCACAATTGAACGAACAGTCTTTAAGTTTATGCGTGGATGGTTTAAGAGATGGCGATTCAAGAGCGGGTTTTAAAAATACTTTATTTGATTTTATCAATTACAAAAACCTAAGAATGTTTGTCCACATGAACAGCCCAAATAATGATGTGGAAGATAAAGTATCTGCCTTCATCAGAATTGGGACTGATTTAACAGACAATTATTACGAAATTGAAACAAAAGGCTTAAAACAAACTCGTTATGCAAGTTCGGTTACTTCTGAAGAAGTTTGGCGAGAAGAAAACGAAATTGATATTCCATTCGCTATTATTAAAAGTGTAAAAACTGAAAGAGACCGATTGGGAATCAGTTTGAATAGTCCATATCGTAAAGAAGTAATCGGCAATAATGGACATACTTATTTTGTGACGGTTGTAGGTCGCCCAGACCAAAGTGCTATTCTTACCACAATGATTGGTGTACGAAATCCAAAATCGGCAGATGAACAAGCAAAAACATTTTGTATTTGGGTAGATGAATTAAGAGCGTCTGGTTTCGACCAAACTTCTGGACAAGCTGCTATTGGAAAATTAGGGTTAAAATTGGCAGATTTTGCTAATGTAACCATGAATGGTTCATTCAAAAATTATGGTTTTGGCGGAGTACAATCTAAAATTTCAGAACGTGCCAGAGAAACAACGGTTGAATACGGAATCGCAGCGAATATCAATGTTGATAAACTTTTGCCTGAAAAGTGGGGTTTGAAAATTCCTTTGTATGTGAGTTATGATAGAAGAAATGTAAGTCCAACTTTCAATCCACTCGACCCAGATATTTTATTGGATAGTACACTCGCCACCATTACTGACCCAGTAGAACGTGAAAGATACAAAAGAATGGTGCAAGACAATTCTGAACGAAAAGGCTTAAATCTAACCAATATCAGGAAAGTAAAGACAAATCCTACGGCGAAATCTCATGCTTGGGATGTTGAAAACCTGACTTTTACTTATGCTTTTGCAGAATTAAAAAGAAGTAATACGACAATTGATGAGTATAGACAAACCTCACATCGTGGTGGACTTACTTATACTTTTACAGGCAATCCAAAGTCGATTGAACCGTTCAAAGGTATGAAAAGTAATCATCCTTTATTGCGTTGGGTGAAAGATTTCAACTTATCTCCTTTGCCAAATTCTATTACTTTCAGAGCGGATATGGACAGAAGTTTTGTAAAAACACAATTACGAAATGCTGAAGTAACACAAGCTGGAAGCAGTGGAATTCCCACTCTTACGACGGATGGCGTTGCCCCACTTTTTGAAAAGTATTGGTTATTTAATCGCTACTATAATTTAGGTTGGAATTTAACTAAAAATGTAACAGTCAATTATAATGCAACGGCAAATGCCATCATTGATGAGCCTTATGGCGGTTTGGAAACACAGAAAGATAGAGATTCAGTTGCGGCTAATTTAAGACGATTCGGTAGAACAAAAAACTATGACCAACAGATGAATACTGTTTGGCGTTTACCTCTGAATAAATCACCGTTGACAGATTGGATGACTGCTGATTATAACCATAAATTCGGTTATACTTATGCTGCCAATTCTTACAATATTGTTGACTCTTTGGGTACTCCTTTCGGGAATATCATTAAAAATACTCGGAACAGAGGTATCACAGGAAAAATAGATTTAGTGGCTTTGTACAACAGAGTACGTGCTTTGAGAATTGCTAATCAACCACGAGTTGAACGAAAAAATATTGCTAGAAGCCCAGGCGATGACGAAGATATAGTAAAACCACAAGCGAATATTCTGAAAAGTATTACTCGTTTATTAATGACGATTCGTGGCATTAATATTAATTATAACATCGACGAGTCAACTACTTTGGCTGGATTTATGCCGAATCCAGGATTATTAGGAATGAACAATCAAAGTTCTGCTCCTGGTCTTGGTTTTATTACGGGTAGCCAAGATGGAGACATCCGTTTCAGAGCGGCAGAAAATGGCTGGCTTACCAAAAGTACCGTTCAAAATGTCCCTTTTTTACAAACAAGAACACAAAATTTGACATACAGAAGTGCTTTAGAACCTTTCAGAGATTTTAAAATTCAGTTGGAAGGAAAATGGAGTAGGTCAGATAATTATCAAGAATTTTTCAGACCAGCAACTGTTGGTGGAGAATTCCAAAGCCAAAGTCCTGTTCGTTCAGGAAATTATAGCATGTCATTTTTATCATTCTTGACAACATTTGATAGTAATTCTCCTGATAATAATTCCGTTATTTTTAATCGTTTCAGAAGTAACCGACAAATTATTTTAGACCGTTTAAATGCACAAAAAGCAGGTTCAGGCGAATATAATATCAATTCTCAAGATGTATTGATTCCAGCATTTTTTGCGGCATACAGTGGCGTTTCACCCAACAAAGTGAGCTTCTCCCCTTTTGTAAATTTACCACTTCCAAACTGGCGAGTTGATTATAACGGTTTAGCAAATATTGGTTGGTTTAAAAGAACGTTCTCTAACATTTCTATCAGTCATGCTTATACTTCAACTTATAGTGTTGGAAATTTTGTGTCGTCTTTAGAATATACAGACCCTTTCCAATTGAATTTGAATAATTTAATGTATCCACTTTCATCGAAAGTAAATTCAGATGGCACTTTAATTCCTGTTTTTGTAATGAGTACCATAAAATTTGAAGAACGTTTTGCACCATTCATTGGTTTTAATGCGATTACAAAAAGTAAAATTTCATTAAAAATAGAATACAATCAAGATAGAAATGTTGGGTTAAACTTGGCAAATTCACAAGTAAATGAACTTTCTAATAAAGATTTAACGGTTGGAATGGGCTTTACCAGAGCAAATATGCTAGTGCCTTTCAGAGTAAATGGACGAAGAGTAAGATTACCAAACGATTTGAAATTTAGTGCCAATTTAACAATCCGTGATACAAGAACTATTCAAAGAAAACTAGATGCTGAAACGGTAGTTACTCAAGGATTTATGAATTTCCAGTTCCGTCCACAAGCAAGTTATAATGTCAATAAAAGGCTGAGTGTGAATGTTTACTTTGATAAAATGTTCAATAATCCGTTTGTTTCAAACTCTTATTATCGTTCAACCATTGCGGCAGGTTTCCAAGTAAGATTCAGTTTATCAGAATAAATCATCGACAGATTGATTCAGAAGCTTTTTGAACTTTACTAATTTTAATTTAACTTGCGACCCAATTCAAAAATCAACAAAAAACCAACAAAGATGAATTTTCCAGCAGAGCTTCGTTATACAAAAGAACACGAATGGGTAAAATTAGAAGGTGATATTGCTATAGTAGGCATCACAGATTTTGCACAAAGTGAATTAGGTGATATTGTATATGTAGAAATTGAAACAGCAGGACAAGCCTTAGCACAAGACGAAATTTTTGGTTCAGTAGAAGCCGTTAAAACTGTTTCTGATTTATTTTTACCAATCGCTGGTGAAATTTTAGAAGTAAACGAGGCTTTAGTTAATGCTCCTGAATTAGTAAATTCTGACCCTTTTGGTGAAGGTTGGATGATTAAAATGAAGGTTGCTGACATCGCTGATGTTGAAGCATTGATGGATGCAGATACTTACAAAGAACACGTTGGACATTAATCCAAAACAGATACTTTATAAAGCCCTGACAATCAGGGCTTTTTTTTGATACAAAAAGCTCAAGATCAAAACAACCTCTTTTTTCAATCTGTGGTAAAACATAAATATGAAAACTCTTATTCGTTCCGTTAAAATAGTTAGTAAAAACAGCGACCTCAACGGTCAGGTGAAAGATATTTTTGTCGAAAATGGTAACATTCTTCACATTGAAAATGAAATCAATTTAGAAGCCGATGAAATCATTGAAGGTAAAAATATTTGCGTATCAATTGGTTGGTTCGATTTGCGAGTTCATCCAAAAGAACCTGGTAACGAGTACAAAGAGAGTTTTCAATCTATGGAAGCCGCAGCCTTAGCAGGTGGTTTTTCTGAAATTGCTTTATTACCTAATACCAAGCCTGTTGTTCAATCTCGTGAGAGTGTCAATTATTTAAAAAGAGCTGGTGAAAAAGTAAAATTTCACCCAATGGCGGCTGTTACGTTAAAATGTGAAGGAAAAGATTTCACTGAGATGATTGACCTCCACCAAGCGGGTGCTGTAGCTTTTACAGATGGTGAGCATCCCATCCAAAATCCTGATATTTTCTTAAAAACATTACAATACCTTTCACAATTTGGTGGAGTACTTATCAATCGTCCCGAAGACAGCAATCTTACTCATTTCGGACAAATGCACGATGGACTAATGAGTACTTTTTTAGGAATGAAAGGAATGCCTCAAATGGCAGAAGAAATTATGTTAATGCGTGATTTAAAACTTCTGGAATATGTTTTGAATACGCCTTTTACTGAATTGCCAGTTGATAAAAGTATTTTACATTTCTCTGGAATCTCTTCTGCTGAATCTGTTAATTTAATCAGAATGGGGAAAGATATTGGCTTGCCAATTACTTGTGATGTTTATGCACATCAGCTTTGCTTTACGGAAAATGATTTGGCAGATTTCAATACCAATTTTAAAGTAAATCCTCCATTCCGTACTCAGGAAGACCTTGATGCACTTTGGGAAGGCTTGGAAGATGGAACAATTGATGCCATCGCTTCTGACCATAATCCGCAGGATGAAGAATCTAAAAAATTAGAATTCGACATGGCTGAATTTGGCGTAATCGGTTTAGAAACCCTTTTCGCTGCCATTAATACTTATAACGAAAAAATTTCGCTAGAAGAATTGATTGAAAAAATCACTGTGAATCCTCGCAAAATACTCCAACTTCCTATTCCAACAATTGCAGTTGGAGAAAAAGCCAACTTAACTGTTTTCTCTGAAGATGAAGAATGGGTTTATCGTGAGAAGAGAATCATTTCTGCTTCCAAAAACTCTCCTTTTATTGGGAAAACATTAAGAGGAAAAGCGATAAGCGTAATAGTTTAGTTGCTGTAGGCAATATGCTTTAGGCAGTAGGATGTAAGCTTTTAATTAAAGATTGGGAGACCTTTAACTACCATTAGATTCGACAAAATTTAAAGCCTATAGTCAACTGCTTATAGCCTAAAGCAAAAAACAAACCCATTTTACCAACACAAAAATGTTTAACAAATCGTTTACAAAAACAATTATCATATACGGTTTTATTGCTGGGCTACTTACTTTGGCGTACTGTCTTTTGATTAATAATTTAGGACAAATTCCGCTGGATGGCAAAAAAGCACCTTCTATGTTTTTCAGCATTATAGTCATGGTTTTTGCTGTAAAAAATTATCGTAAAAGTAATCCAGATGAAACACTTCATTTTTGGGAAGGCTTTGCAGTAGCAAATCTTACCAATATTTTTGGTGCTTGTGTGAGTGCTTTAGGTTTATATTTTTGGTTAAGCACTAGTGGAAATACTATTTTGGCAGATTATATCAAGCAAACTATTGATATGCTGAATGTTCCAGCTGTAAAAAACGGCTACGTTAAAGAAATGGGAATTGCCTCTTTTAAGACGATTGTTGAAGCTTTTAAAATTCTATCACCAAAAGATATTGCTATCGATGAAATAATTGGTTTAAAAGGAAAAACTCCATTGGGTGTCTTAGTTTCTATTATGATTTCTTTGTATTTTAGAAGACAATATCAATACATAAAAAAACCTTAAACAATGGAAAATCAAACTACAACTACCAGAATTGCTTTAAAGTGGGGAATTATCGCTGGAATTATCTCCATCATTTTATCTGTCGCTACACAACTTTTAGGCATTAAAAACAGTGAAAACACATCCATAGTTTTCTTTCTATCTTTAATCTCTTTTGCTTTCACCTGTTTGATACAAGTATTAGCCATGAACGACTACAAGAGTCAAAACAATGGCTTCATGAGCTACAGTGAAGGTTTAGGTATTGGTTTGCTTTCTGGCACTATTTGGGGCGTAGTTTCAGGCGGTTTCAATATTATTTATGTAAAATACATTGATAATTCAGATATGTTAAAACAAGCCAATGTAATGAGACAAAGAATGGAGGAACAAGGTGCTACAGATGCACAGATGGAATTGAATGAAAAAATGATTGCTTATTTAACTGACCCTAGTTTTTTATTTATTATTAATGTTATAGTTGGATTTATAGGTGGTTTAATCGTTTCTTTGGTGATTTCTGCCATTCTTAAAAAAGAAAAATCAATTTTTGAATAATCTTTCCTAAACGATAGAGTTATTGATGACAGAGCAAACAATTCATTATCAAATTTTAAATTACCATGTATCAAATCTTCAAAAAAGAAGTAAATACTTTCCTAAGTTCAATTGTTGGTTATATCGTTATTGGTGTATTTTTTACCGCAACAGGATTGTTCGTATGGTTTTTTAAGGATAATATTCTTGATTATGGCTTTGCAGATTTATCATCTTTTTTCCAAATTGCTCCTTTTATTTTCTTGTTTTTGATTCCTGCTACAACGATGCGGGCTTTTGCAGAAGAAGTAAAATCTGGCACGATTGAATTACTATTTACCAAACCACTTTCCACTTGGCAAATCATTTTAGGAAAATACTTTGCAAGTTGCTATTTGGTTTTTCTAGCACTTTTACCTACTACTTTATATTATTATTCGGTTTATCAGTTAGGAAATCCGCAAGGAAATATTGATTCTGCTGCCGTGCTGAGTTCATATTTAGGACTTTTCTTTTTGGCTTGTGTTTTTGCTGCAATTGGCATATTTACTTCTTCTTTGACTGATAACCAAGTAACAGCATTTATTTTAGCATTTACGATATGTTTGATACTTTATTATGGAATCGGACAATTAGCTCAATTACCTTTCTTGGGCGACTTTGCTTATGTTTTTGCTCAATTTGGGTTAGATTATCAATATGATGCCCTTGGAAGGGGTTTGATTGATTCCAGAAATGTTATTTATTTCGTTTCGGTAATTTTCTTGGCACTTTGGGGAACGAAGTTGAAATTATCGACGATTAGACTGTAAGATACAAGAAGCAAGATTTTAGAGTCAAGACCTTGAATAAGGACTTTATATTTTGTTGCTTGAAGATTTGAGAGAGAAAAGAAAACAATTATTACCGTTCAAAGCTCAGGGCTGAAAGCTCAAAGCTTTGAGTTAAAATTCACCCTTATGTTATTTCACAATATCACATATAATATCGACGTCAATTCAGAACAGGATTTTTTGGATTGGATGAGAAGTACGCATGTTCCAAATGTAATGATGACAGGCTTTCCGAAAAGCTTTAAAATATTGAAATTATTAACGGAAATTGATAACGGTGGCGTTACGTATTCATTCCAATATTTTTTCGATAGTATAGAAGGCTTTGAAGTTTTTGAAAACGATTATTTAGACGATTTGAACGATGCGGTTGATAAACGCTATCGTGGTAAATACGTTTTCTTCCCAAGTTTACTCCAAGATATTTCTTAGTTAGTATGCTTAAAACCTCTAAAAATCTAACCAATGAAAACATTACTACTCTTATTGACACTTCTTTCAGCTTGTTTTACGGTAAATGCACAAGATTTTTATAAAGCTGATAGCACAAAAACTACCCCAAATTTATACATCATTCGCTTAAAAGATGGCTCACAATTATTAGGCAGAATTATTGAACAAAATACTGTTCAAAGTAAAATTCAAACCGAAAATTTGGGTTTAATAACGGTTGATGTTGCTCAGATTTTAAGTGTTGAATTGTACGACAAAAACAAACCTGCAAGTAATAAACCTTATTATCCCAATCGTTTTGTGAATCGACTTCTTGTTGCTCCTACTGGTTTTGCGATGGAAAAGGAAGCTATAGAATATCATAATATTCTGTTCTATTACAGTGAATTTGCAGCAGCTTTAGGCGAAAAATTGAGCTTGGGTTTTGGTTTTTTTACCGTTATTCCTACGCAATTCTATTCAATAAAAGCCAAAGTAAACATAATTTCAAAAGATAAATTCAATTTCTCAGTCACAGGAAATCACATGGGTGGAAAAGAAATTGGAAGTACTTCTATCATTATTCCATCATTTAGTTTTGGCAAAAAAGAAAGCTTTTTTAATGTAAGTCCTGTTTTCTTCACAGAAGATACTAATGGTGGTTTCGGGCTATCATTAGGATACATGAAAAAAACGTCTCCTAATCTCACTTTTTTCACCGAAAACTTCTTCGCAATTGGCAATGGACTAAGTGTTGAAGACGGTTTTGTCTTTTCAGCTGGTTTGCGTTTTGATAGACCAAGACATGCCTTTGATATAAACATTCTTGTTCCTACAGGTCTCTCTGATAATGATAATAATGTTTACTTATTCCCAAGTGTAGGCTATCATTTAAAACTAAGTAAATAATATTTTCACTGACTATTTTATCGTTAAATCAGGATAATTGTTTGGGATAATAAAGCTAATTTGTAGCATTATTCTCAAACAAAATCCAATTTAATTATGTCAGATACTAAACAACAAAACTCAAGACGGGATTTCCTCAAAACGAGTTCATTGGCCTTGGGTAGTTTTTTTATTGTACCTCGCCATGTACTTGGCAAAGGTTTCATTGCTCCAAGTGATAAGCTCAATATAGCAGCCATTGGTGCTGGTGGTAAAGGGACTTCAGATATTATCAATGCTTATAATAATGGTGCGTCTAATGTAGTTGCTCTTTGTGATGTAGATTTTGCAAGAGCTAAAACTGCTTTTGACAAATTCCCTAATGCCAAAAAATACCGTGATTTCAGAGTAATGTTAGATGAAATGCGTTCGGATATTGATGCCGTAACGATTTCTACTCCCGACCATTTCCATGCTTATGCTGCTATGCAATGTATGCAAATGGGAAAACATGTATATGTCCAAAAACCATTGACGCACAATATCGCTGAGGCACGATTACTAACAAATGCTGCTAGAAAATATAAAGTAGTTACACAAATGGGTAATCAGGGTTCTTCAAATCCTGCACAAAACGTTGCGATTAAATGGTTTGAAGAAGGGAAAATCGGAAATGTACATACAGTAAATATCTGGACAAACCGCCCTGTTTGGCCACAAGGAATTCCTGTTCCTACCGACAAACCACCTTTGGTAGAATCAATGTCTCCTAAAGACTGGGATACTTGGGTTGGGCCTGCTCAATGGGTTGACTATCATCCACTTTATCATCCATTCAAATGGCGTGGTTGGTGGAATTTTGGTACAGGAGCTTTAGGTGATATTGGTTGTCATACAATTGATTCTGCTTTTAGAATCCTTGGTTTGGGTTATCCAACAGAAGTAGAATGTAGTGTTGGTGCAGTATTTATCAAAGATTGGACTCCTGAATATATTCCTGAAGGTTGTCCACCATCATCGCACGTCGAGATTAAATTCCCTGCTACAAAAAAGAATAAATCACCAATGAAGATGATTTGGATGGATGGTGGTATCAGACCAATGCACCCTGAATTAATTCCTGCCAATGAAGCCATCAGTAATGATGGTGGAGCAAATGGTATTATTTTAACAGGAACGAAAGGCATCATGACCATCGGAATGTATGGAAATGACCCTAAAATTTACTTGAACTCTGGTGAAAGAATTGAAATGCCAAAACCAACCACAGAAGTAAAATCTTTACCAGAATATGGACATCAAATCAGTTGGACTGAAGCTTGTAAAGCGGGTTATGAAAGTAAAGAACATAAAGGCTTGACATCTTCATTCGATTATTCAGGTCCACTTACCGAAACTGTTTTAATGGGTAATTTGGCAATTCGTAGTTATATGCTTCGTAAAAAGAATGAGAGAGGCAATTTTGATTTCTACGGAAGAAATAAACTAATCTGGAATGGTGGAGATATGAAAATCACAAACTTTGATGATGCAAACCAATTCGTTGGTCGTGAATATCGTCAAGGCTGGAAAATTGCAGATTTGTAGTTTTTCTGATGTTAATAAACACGAATTACTACGAAGTTTAAAATCAAAGAAGCGGTCGAAAATTAGTTTTTCGACCGCTTCTTTGATTTCTAAATGCTGTAATTACTCAATATTTATAAATTATTTCGCCGTTAAATACACAAATGGAATAATACATTCCTCTAACGAAATACCACCATGCTGAAAAGTATTTCTATAATGGCTGACGTAATGATTGTAATTGTTCGGATACGCAAAGAAGTAATCTTCTTTTGTGAACACATAAGTAGTCGAAACATTTACTTTAGGCAAGAAAAAACGCTCTGGTTTTCTACAAACTAATAAATGGTTTTCATCGTCCCAATTTAAATTTCTTCCTTGTTTATAGCGTAAATTAGTATTTACAGAACGGTCTCCTACAATTTTTACTGGATTCTGTACACGAATCATTCCGTGGTCGGTTGTGATAATTAATCTTCCTTTTTTGTCAGAAATCTTCTTGAGTAAATCAAACAAAGGTGAGTGTGTAAACCAACTAGCCGTTAAACTTCTATAACCAGATTCATCAGGGGCTAATTCTTTAATCATTGCCATGTCTGTTCTGGCATGAGAAAGCATATCTACAAAGTTATACACCACCACATTAAGATGATTTTGTGTCAATTTAGAGAAGTTCTCTACCAAACTTTTCCCTTGGTTATTATGAATAACTTTATGGTAAGAAGATTTTACCGCAAAAGGCATTCTACTTTTACGAATTTGTTCTTGAAAGAAAAACTCTTCATGTTGATTAAAACCTTCTTCGTCTTCACTATCACCAATATCTTGTACCCAATGTTTTGGATATTGTTTTTCAATTTCAGAAGGCATCAAACCTGAGAAAATTGAATTTCTTGCATAAGCTGTTGTTGTTGGTAAAATAGAATAATAGGTTGATTCTTCTTCGACAGAAAAATAATCTTGAATCAAACCTTCTAGTACTTTCCACTGGTCAAAGCGCAAATTATCAATTAAAACAAAGAAAAGCGGAGAGTCTTCTCTGAGTAAAGGAAATACTTTTTTTCTCATCAATTGATGCGACAAAACTGGATTATTTCCTTTGGGTTCGTTTAGCCAATTCTCATAATTTTCTGTGATAAATCTTGAGAAGTTAGCGTTCGCTTCAGATTTCTGCATATTCATTACTTCTGCCATCGACTTGTTCTCAGTTCTATCGATTTCCAATTCCCAGAAAAGTAATTTTTTATACACATCAGCCCACTCTGCATGATCCATCTTATCTTGATAGCGCATCGCTAACTGGCGGAATTCTTGCTGATAAGAAAGATTCGTTTTTTCTTCTTCTAATCTTTTCTTATCTAATATTTTCTTAACCGAAAGAAGTATCTGATTGGGATTCAATGGTTTAATTAAATAATCAGCAATTTTAGAACCAATTGCCTCCTCCATAATATCCTCTTCTTCAGACTTGGTAATCATCACAACTGGCAAATTAGGCTTCAATTGTTTGATTTTAGGAAGTACCTCAAGCCCCGTCATTCCGGGCATATTTTCATCTAAAAAAACTACATCAAATTTCTTTTTTTCTACTTCTTCTAAAGCATCCGCACCAGAATTCACAGGTGTAACATCGTAGCCTTTTTGGGTCAAAAACATGATATATGGCTTAAGCAAATCGATTTCATCGTCTGCCCATAGAATTGAATATTGCATAATTAAAATGGATTGTTTTCATTACTGATTTCAGTACTGTTCACTTAAAATGGAAAATACAGCGTTTTATTGCTGTATTTTTTGTTAATTTTAGTTAAATATTATCTTGTTAATTCTTTAAAATCCAAGTCCGAAACTTTTAATAATCCTGCTTTCGGCAAGCGTTTTGTCATCTCTCGCCAATTGGGTTCTTTCAAATAAATCTTGTGAAGTATCTCTGAAGCTTTGATAATACTTTTATTATTAGCCATCGTGATAGCTGTCCAGTATTGCATTTCTAAATTATTAGGAAATAGTTTCATGGCAGCATTGTACTCCTCCATGGCTTTTTTCATATCATTGGTTTCAGTGGCTAAATCACCAGCATCCATGTGGTTGTATGCTCTTTTAATTTTCAACAATCTTGCCAATTCAACCAGTGGTGTTTGGTGGTCGTCAACTCGTAAATCTACCAAATGGTCTTCATCCCAAGGTTTATTAGTTGAAGTACCTTTTACTACTAATAAAGCCGCCGATTGTTTTCCTCTGATGTCGCCTCCCACTGCTTGTCCAGCTTCCAAGGCTTTTAAAACTCTTTCACCCAGTGGCAATTTCCAGTTTTCTTCAAAAGCTTTAGCCATAGCAGCAGGTACTTTATTATTGAGCATCATATTACTCTGAACCGAGTAATTAGTCCCTTTGATATGTCCTGCAAAGTCAACACAATTTTTACCTGTATGTACTGCAACGTTTCCTTTAGCATCAATAATACCTACTTGACGAACCTCTTTCCCTCCATCGTTCGACAGTAAAATATCCATCGTTTCTTGGGCAGTTTTGCCATTTTTCATTAATGCCAAACCTCTTATTCCGAATGACTTATTAACAAAACTTTGTGTAGCAACCACGCCAACGCCAGCTTGTCCCCATGAAACTGCCGTTCCTACACTAAACCAGTGGCTTTGTACACCAACAGCCATTTCTCCTGTTTTGGTATCACGAGCGACGATTGAAAACGTATGTGCAAAAGGCTCTGAGTTTTTAGAAAATTGAGCGAAAGTATTACTCGTAAAATAGAGAAACGTTATAAATGCTAATACTTTTTTCATAGGTTTAAAATTATTAATTGCTACATTTTTCCGACAAAATACTTCTAAATAATTTACACTTGAGGTTGTTCTTTCACCTGTCCATTTTCACATTTCAGAATACGAGCAGGGAATTTACGAATCATATCAAAATCATGTGTGGCCATTAAAATTGCTGTTCCCGCTTTGTTGATTTCATGGAAAAGCTCAATAATTTGTCCTGATACTTCTGGGTCAAGATTTCCAGTTGGTTCATCGGCAAAGAGTATTTGTGGTTCATTTAATAAAGCTCTTGCAATGACTACTCTTTGTTGTTCACCACCAGAAAGTTGATGAGGCATTTTATCACGAGAAGTTGACATACCTACTTGCATAAGTACTTCTGCAACTCTTGCTTTCATTCTAGCACTATCAGTCCAACCTGTTGCTTCCAAAACCCACATCAAATTTTCTTGCACATTTCTATCCATAAACAATTGAAAGTCTTGAAAAACAACACCAATTTTTCGACGAAGAAAAGGACGTTCAGCAGCCTTCATGGTTTCGATAGTAAACCCAGCTACTTTAGCTTTTCCTTGTTGAAGCCAAAGATCAGCATATAATGTTTTTAACAACGAACTTTTTCCGCTTCCTGTTCTTCCTATTAAAAAAACAAATTCTCCTTTGTTAATACTAAAGTTAACGTCGTTTAAAACAATTCGCTCGTTTTGATATATAAATGCACTCTGAATGACAACTACGGGTTCTGATGTAAACATTTTTTGCTTGATATGTTATTTTTTCAAATATACTGACAAAATGATAACAATAAATACTTTTTGTGTTTAGTCCGATAATTTCCCCCTAAAGTACAGGCTAGGCTATCGTCTAAATTCCTGCTGAAAATTTTCTTAAAAAATATTTTAGAATACTTTTTTGACAATATTAATCTAAACAAGATGTTCACAAACTTTCTTCTTGAGGCAGTTCCAAATTCATTAATCATCTGATTTACAAAGCCATTCATCTTATCATTCATCAGAAAAAATAAAAAAAACCTTTATTTTATGGTAGCTAATTAATTTTTATGCCTTACATTTGAATAATTTTTAGACTAACCTAAACTATTAATTAGAATCGCAAAATGAGAAACTTTTTCAAGCCAATACTTTATTCCATTATTTGTTACTTTAGTTTAATTGAATCCTTTGGACAAAATGTCATTTCAGGAAAAGTAGTACTGAATGAAACTAACGAAGTCATTATTGGAGCGAACGTTTATATTCCTGAGTTACGAACTGGAACAAATACAGATGTGAATGGTTTTTATCAAATTAAAAACTTACCCAAAGGCGAATTTACGCTACAAGTAAGTTATGTTTCTTTGAAGACTATTACTAAAAAAGTAAGCGTAAAAACCGCAACAAAGCAAGATTTTGAAATGGAAAATTCGGCTACTTCATTAGAAGAAGTAGTAATAACTGGTGCAGGTATTAAAACGTTAGTGAAAGAAAGTCCAGTGCCAATCGCTGCACTTTCAAGAGCGCAATGGTTACAAAGTACTTCAACCAATTTAGTTGATGCGATTGTGAAATTGCCTGGCGTTTCGCAAATCATGACTGGCCCAACACTTTCAAAACCTATTATTCGAGGTTTGGGCTTTAATAGAGTAATCACCGTTCATGATGGCGTTCGGCAGGAAGATAATCAATGGGGAGAGGAACATAGTTTGCATATTGACGAATTTTCTATTGAACGTTATGAAATTATTCGTGGAGCAGGTTCGCTCATGTATGGCTCAGATGGTTTAGGAGGAGTAATTTCTGTGATTTCGCCAACACCAACAGAATCTGAGAAAATTAATGGAAGTGTTTTGTATAATTACCAGACGAACAATGGCTTACATGGATTTTCGGCAAATCTGGGCGGTAACAAAAATGGTTTTGTTTGGACGAGTAGATTCAGCAATAAAAATGCTGGGAACTATCAAAATGCTTTTGATGGATTGGTAAATGGTTCTAAATTTCAGGAACTTAACTATTCTGGAATGATTGGGTTAAATAAAAAATGGGGTTTTTCAAGAATCTATTTTTCAAAATTTGGACAAGATATTAATATCATCGATGGTTTGAGAGATGCAGAAGGGTATTTTACAAAACAAGTATTATTAGACGGACAAAGTAAGATTTTAAGAGTAACTGAACAAGAATTAAAAAGCCCTTCTATCAATCCCTCAAACTCACAATCACTAAGCAATTATAAAGCATCATGGAACAATTATTTAATGTTAGGAAAAAGTTCTTTGAGTTTGAATGTAGCTTACTCACAAAATCACAGAAGAGAATATGGTAATGTTTTAAAACCTTTTGAAGCCGATTTATACTTCTATTTGCAAACGCTTTATTATGATGCAAGATTTAACTTTCCAGAAAAAAATAATTTTGAAGTAACAATCGGAACAAACGGAATGGCACAAACGATGAACAATCGTGGTAACGAAACTTTGTATCCTAATTTTAATTTATTCGATAACGGAGTATTTGTATTTTCTAAAAAGAAATTCGATAAGTTAATCATAAGTGGCGGATTAAGATTTGATATTCGTCAATTAGATATTCATAAATTATACATTGATTCTGAAGGAAAATTCCAAACAAAACCATCGGACAATACTAGCGAACGTTTTGCTGGTTTCAATAAAACATTTCAAAATGCAACAGGGAGTTTTGGTGCAGTTTATAAAATCAATGATTTACTTTCTGTTAAAACAAACGTTGCCAGAGGTTTTAGAGCGCCATCTGTACCTGAAATTTCATCGAATGGTGAACATGCAGGCACTTTCCGTTACGAAATCGGAAATATTAATCAACAATCTGAAGTATCGTTACAAAATGATTTAGGTTTTACTTTTGAAAATAGCTCGCTCTACATTGATGTAAATTTGTTCAGCAATCGTATCAATCATTATACTTTTTCAGAACGTGTACAGAATATTTCAGGAAAAGATTCCATCATTAATGGTGTACCTGTTTTTCGTTATCAACAAGGCAATGCTAGACTTTTGGGTTTGGAAGCTGTAGTTACTTATAATCCTGCGTCGGCACGTTGGTTTAGTTTTACACAAAGTTATTCATCTGTGAATGGCGTAAATCTTTCTGCAAAAAATGATTCTGCGAAGTACCTACCATTTATGCCTCCGCCAAGATGGTTGAGTAATATTAAACTGACAAAAAATACTTTGGGGAAGCATCTTAGAAACACTTATTTTTCTGTAGAATTAGAGCATAATCAACAACAGAACAATGCACTGTTGGCATATAATACGGAAACCCAAACACCAGCTTACTCATTAGTAAATGTTGGAACGGGTGCTACGATTACAAATTTGAAGAAGAAAGCTTTATTTTCAGTTTACCTGAACGTCAATAATTTATTGGATAATGCTTATCAAAGTCACCAAAGTAGATTGAAGTATTTGGATGTAAATCAAACAACTGGCAGACAAGGCGTTTATAACATGGGAAGAAATATTAGTGTAAAAGTACTTGTACCGATTAATTAGTTTTTAAGCTTTCAGCTGTCGGTCGTCGGCTTTCTGCTTTAAGCTTTTGGAACTCTGATGTCGATTTTCAGATTTTAAAGAATATTTTCTCACAAGTCCGACTTCCGAAAGCAAACATCCGAAAGCCAATAAAAAAAGCTCTTCAAACTTTGATGTTTGAAGAGCTTTTTATTAATTCCGAAAGCTGAAATCCGAGTTCCGAAGACCGATAGCTAACTAAGCATTCGTTTTAGCATGGTCAGCTAAGAATTTAGCCAAACCGCTATCCGTTAATGGATGGTTCAATAACGCTAACATCGCAGAAAGTGGACCAGTCATAACATCAGCACCGATTTCAGCACATCTGATAATATGAATTGGGTTACGAACCGAAGCCGCTAAGATTTCAGTATCAAAACCATAGTTATCATAAATAGTACGAATTTGCTCGATTAATTGAATACCGTCGAATGAAATATCATCTAAACGACCAATGAATGGAGAAACATAAGACGCTCCCGCTTTAGCCGCCAATAAAGCTTGACCAGCAGAGAAAATCAATGTACAGTTAGTTTTAATTCCTTTTTCTGAGAAATACTTTAATGCTTTTACTCCGTCTTTAATCATCGGAATTTTAACAACAATTTTCTCATCTAATTCTGCTAATTCTTCTCCTTCACGAATCATTCCTTCAAAATCAGTAGCAATTACTTCCGCAGAAACATCTCCCTCAACGATATCACAAATTGCTTTGTAATGTTTAAGAACGTTGTTTTTACCGCTAATACCTTCTTTAGCCATTAACGAAGGATTGGTAGTTACTCCATCTAATACACCTAAATCCTGTGCTTCTTGGATTTCTTTGAGATTGGCTGTGTCAATAAAAAATTTCATGATGATTTGTTTTTTGAGAAATATATTAGTTAAACGCTAATTAAAAACGAAAGTAAATTCAAGGAATAAAGCTTGATATTGATTCTTTGTAAATACTGTTTACAAAATTAGGAAAAGCATTTGAGAAAGCAGACATTTTTCTGAAAAATTATAACAGTATAGAACAGTTATTTTTTCTAAAGAAAGAAAAATGATTTACAGATAATTTTGTAAAGCCAGATGAAGTAAATGAATGGTCATAAAACAAAAAAAGGCAAATTCACCGCTACAACCTGCCTACCCTTGCTTCGGTCAAGACCTGGGGGATTCGGAGGGAGCTGGTAATTTGCCGTCACAAAGATGGCAGGTTTTGTTGTTTTTTCAAAACCTTCACCGCAACTTTGAGGAAAGTTTTCTGATAAAATCAAGTCAATTTTGACTGATTAATACGATGACCTTTTGATTTACAGTTAATTAACATACTATTATGACACTCAAAAATATTTTAAAAAAAATTTCATTTTCGCTTTATTTAGCCTCTTTTTCCATTCTTTTAGTGAATTGCACGGGTTCGTCTGATGCTTTTTTAGAAAAAGCGAAAGAACAATTAAAACAAGGAAAAGCTAGAGAAGCCATCGAATACTTGAATCAAGCTATCGACAAAGACCCCAATAATGCTAAAGCCTTCAATATGCGTGGTGCAGCCAATTTTGAATTAAAAGATTTCACAACGGCATTATTAGATTATGAACAAGCCATTAAATTAGATCCAAACAATTACCAACCTTACTTTAACCGAGCATCAGTAAAAATGGAAAAATCGGATTGGGAAGGTGCTTTTCAAGATTGCTCTAAAGCCATTACAATCCAACCAGACACAGCAGAGTTGTATGTAAAAAGAGGAATAATCTTAGCTGCTTTGCACAAATCTGAAGAAGCGATTGTAGATTTCGACAAAGCAATTCAATTAGACCCTAAAGAAGTAAATGCTTTGTATAATCGTGGAAATATTTACTTTCAATTTGGGGACTTTGATAAATCTTTAGCCGATTTCACTGCGGCGGTGAAAGTAGATAATAAATTCGCTAAAGCATATTATGGTTTAGGAATTGTACAACAAAAAAGAGGACAATCGGACGATAGTTGTTTAAATTTCAAAATGGCAAATCGTTTGGGTTATCCTGATGCTAAATTGGCGATAGATTCTTTTTGTAAATAGTTTTTGGGCTGTAGGCTGTAAGCGATAGGCGATAAGCTTTAAGAATTTGATGCTAACCTATTTTAGGCAAGGACAAAAAAAAAACTCATCACTCACAATTCTTAACTCACAATTCATAAAGATGAAATACTTCGGAATAGTTTTTACCATGATTTTCTTGCTTTTTGCAGGTTGGCAATACAATGACCCCGACCCAGTACTTTGGATTCCGATTTATTTGGTGGCGGCATATTGTTCAATAAAGGCCTATCAAGAAAAAAGTAATCCAGAATTATTAGTGGTTGTTGCCATTATGTCTTTTGTAGCAGGATTAAATACTTGGTTCCAAATGACTTCTTGGGAAGGCTTTTTCTCGGAAGGTGGCGGATTATCCATGAAAACCATCAATCAAGAATTAGCCCGTGAAGCTTGCGGACTTTGGATTTGTACTTTTGCTTTTATCTTATTTCTAGGAATGTACTTTTTCAAACCTAAAGCAAAATAATTTTCAATAAAATGTAAATTCAACAGGCAAAGCATTAGAAATTTATTTTCTGTGCTTTGCCTGTTTTTTTGCCATTTATCTAATTATCAACATATTCATCATAAACAGAACAATTAATAAAGGTTAAATTGTAATTTGTATAAAATTCAAACTCCAAACTTTATGCAACTTACTATTACAAACCTGAACAAGACCTATTCCAATGGCGTTCAAGCACTTCAAAACGTTAATCTAACCATCAATCAAGGGATGTTTGGCTTATTAGGACCAAACGGAGCAGGAAAATCTTCCTTGATGCGTACCATCGCAACACTCCAAGAAGCAGATACTGGGACAATCACGTTAGGAGATATTAACGTACTTACCCAAAAAGAAGAAGTACGCAAAACCCTTGGCTATTTACCACAAGAATTTGGTGTGTATCCAAAGGTTGATGCGGTTACTTTATTGAATCATTTAGCGGTTTTGAAAGGAATCACGAATTCTAAAGAACGTAAAGAATTGGTAGAATCACTTCTTCAAAAAACAAATCTTTGGGAGGCACGTAAAAAGAATTTAGGTGGTTATTCTGGTGGAATGAAACAACGTTTTGGTATTGCTCAAGCACTTTTGGCAAGTCCGAAATTAATCATCGTTGACGAACCCACAGCAGGACTCGACCCCGCAGAACGTAACCGTTTCTTGAATTTATTATCGGAATTAGGCGAAAATACCATTGTGATACTTTCTACACACATCGTAGAAGACGTAAAAGAGTTGTGTCAAGATATGGCGGTTTTCAACAAAGGACAAGTACTTTATAAAGGAAATCCTTTTGATGCAATTCAAGAAATTGAAGGAAAAATCTGGCGAAAACGCATTCATAAAGCTGAATTAGAAGATTATAAGAAAAATTTCACTTTGATTTCTGATAAACTCATAGGCGGTTCACCTGTGATTCATGTTTTGGCTGACAGTAATCCAGATGGCACTTTTGATGCTGTTAATGGAGATTTAGAAGATGTTTATTTTGCAAAAATTTTCGCTAATGCCTAAACCAACACGACTATGTTTTTAGAAATTTTACGTTTTGAATTTAGCTATCGAAAGAACAGAGCAGCTACTTATCTATATTTCCTGATTTTATTTATTCTTTGTTTTGCTGCGGCAACTTCAAAATACGTTACCATCGGTGGTTTGGGTGGTGGGCAATTACAAGCCAATTCTCCTTACTCGCTTTCCTTCATGACCATCATCATGACATTTGCGGTAACTTTTATTAGTTCAGCAGTGATGGGCGTAGCCGTTTTACGTGACTTTGAACACAAAACAGAATCCTTAATGTTTACCACCACCATGTCGAAGTTCGATTATTTGATGGGACGTTTCTGGGGTTCTTTTTTTGTAATGGTCTTGATTTACTCTTCTATTTGGATAGCTTTTATGCTAGGATTTTCGCTTGGTAAATTCCTCCCTTGGGATCCATCTTGGAAAGAAAAAACCATGCACGCTTTTGATGCTTGGCATTATTTTCAGCCATTTATTTTTTATGGTATTACTAATCTTTTTATTCAAGCCACTATTTACTTTGCGGCTGGAACACTCAGCAGAAAACCTTTATTAATTTACACACAAGGGATTATTTTATTTGTCTTGTACGAAATCACAGGTACAATTACCCAAGATTTAGAAAATAAAGACCTCGCATCCTTAGTTGACCCTTTCGCAATCAGAACCTTCCAAATCTATACTCAGTACTGGACACCAGCACAGAAAAATAATCTTCTGATTCCACTTGAAGGCATGATGCTCTGGAATCGTGTACTTTGGTGTGGCGTAGGCTTTGTTATTTTAGCCATTACTTATTATGCTTTTAGTTTTAATGTGGTTACTTCTTCATGGTTCAAGAAAAAGAAAATCGTTAAAGAAGAAGTTTCGGTTATCAAACCTGAAAACGTAGTAATCCCAATCGTTCATCAATTCACCAATTTCTCGGCAAATCTTACTCAACTTTGGCAGCAATCTGTTTTTTATGCCAAAATGGTCATTAAAGAGATTCCATTTATTGCCATTGTTTTTGTTGGTTTTGCAGATTTAACCATCAATTCTTTCTATTTTGGAGAAATGTATGGAACAAGCTCCTATCCTATCACAGCCAACGTTTTAGGCTTTTTGTCAGAATTTGATTTGTTCTTTTTAATTATCGTCGTTTTTTACTCTGGCGAATTAATTTGGAGAGAAAGAACTGTCAATATTAATCTTATTATTGATGCTTTACCAGTTCCAGATTGGGTTGGATTACTCTCCAAATTCATTGGATTAATCTTTATTTATGTTGCTTTACTGTTAGGCTTGATTTTCTTTGGAGTATCTGTTCAGGTAGCACATGGCTATTTTAATTTTGAATTACCACTCTATTTTGAAACACTTTTTACCGACGAACTTATCTTTTTAGTAGCCTTTACGTTGCTCTCATTTTTCATTCAGACCATTGCCAACAACAAATTAGTGGGTTTTGCTTTGATGTTTGTGTTCTTTATCATTAATATGTTCATGAGTGGTGCTGGTATCGAACACCCACTATTTTCATTCAACAGCGGTAGTTTAGGTGGATATTCTGACATGAACAAATACGGACATTTTGTTTCATCATTCTCATGGATGAAACTCTATTGGCTGGCTTTTGTAGCTATCCTCTTTATTTTATCAGTTTTATTGAGCGTAAGAGGAACAGAATCCTTAATGAAAACTCGTATAAAAATTGGTCAACTTCGTTTAAGTAAACCGATTCTTACTTTGGCTGTCAGCACTTTGGTTGTTTTTATTTCTACAGGTTTTTATGTGTATTATAACACGAATAAACTGAATAAATACACTACCAAAGAAGACCAAGAGAAAATACAAGTAGATTATGAAAAAACCTTGAAAAAACAATTTGACAATGCTCCACAACCTAGAATTGTAGATGTAAATCTAAAAGTAGAAGTATATCCTGAAGAGCGTGATTTTACTGCTGAAGGTTACTTTTGGTTAAAAAATAAAACAAACAAAGCATTAAGCGATATTCTTATCCAGAATGATATTTTGCATAATATGAAGATTGAGTACTTGAAATTTGAGGGCGGTTCTAAAGTAAAAAAGGCTTATGATAATTTCGGGTTTACGATTTATCAATTAAATAAACCTTTAGCTGTTGGCGATTCTGTGAAGATGAGCTTCAAAACTAAATTTGAAACCAAAGGTTTTGTAGCCAATGGTTCTAATACCAATGTAGTATATAATGGAACATTCTTCAACAATAACTATTTCCCTTCTTTAGGTTATGGCGAAGACTTTGAAATTGGCGATGACGATACTCGTAAAAAGTATAAATTGCCAGAAAAAGAAAGAATGATGGAACAGAATAATCAAATTGGGCTTTCACAGAGTTTGTTTGGTGATGATTCAGATTATATCCGTTTTGAAATGGTAATTGGTACCAGTAAAGACCAAACTGCCATTGCTCCAGGCTATTTACAGAAAACTTGGGAAGAGCAAAATCGTAAGTATTTCCATTATAAAATGGATGTTCCGATGGTGAATTTTTACTCTATTATTTCTGCTAAATACGAAATTAAACGTGATAAATGGAAGAATGTAAACTTAGAAATTTACTATAATAAAGGACATGAGTATAACCTCGAAAAAATGATTTCTTCAATGAAATCTTCATTTGAGTACTTTGATAAAAACTTCGCTCCTTATCAATATCGTCAGATGAGAATCATGGAATTTCCACGTTATGCTTCTTTTGCACAATCGTTTGCTAATACCGTTCCGTTTTCAGAAGGAATAGGTTTTATTCAGAAAATCAACGACCCAGAGAAAGATTTGGATATGCCATTTTATGTAACAGCCCACGAATTGGGACACCAATGGTGGGGACATCAGGTAGCAGAAGCAAGAGTAAAAGGGAATGCAATGCTTTCAGAAACGCAAGCACAATACTCTGCTTTGATGGTAATGAAACATGCCATTAAACCAGAATTAATGCAAAAATTCTTGAAGTATGAATTAGATAAATATCTGACTGGTCGTGCAAGAGAAAGCAAAAAAGAGCAACCTTTAGCATTGGTAGAAAGTCAGGGCTATATTCATTATAACAAAGGTTCATTAGCAATGTTTGCTTTACAAGATTATATCGGCGAAGATAAAGTAAATAAAGCCTTGCATGATTTCTTGGCAGATTGGAAATATCCAAGTTCAGATGGCAAGTATCAACGTTATCCAACCAGTCAAGATTTGTTAAAATACTTCAAAGCCGAAACGCCAGACTCTTTGAAATATATCATCAATGATATGTTTGAAACCATTACTCTATACGAAAACAAAACTGACAAAGTAAGCTACAAAGTATTACCAAACAAAACTTATGAAGTAAGTATCAAAACCATTTCAGAGAAATTCAGGGCCGATAGTTCAGGAAATGAAAAACCTATTGCCTTGAACGATTGGATAGATGTTGGAGTATATGGTGAAGACAAAGATGGAAAAGACAAATTACTTTATAACCAAAAATATAAAGTATCTAAGAAAGACAATATCTTCAAAATCATCGTCAAAGAAAAACCTAAAAAAGCAGGAATCGACCCGATCAATAAATTGATTGATAGACATTCAGATGATAATGTTAAGACAGCTGTTTTAGAGGAAAATTTGTAGTTGAGATGTAAGATACAAGAAAAAAGATTTTTTATTATGTCTAAGCCAAGCTTTACTTTATTACTCTTTTTACACAAGATGCAAGAATAAAGATTTTATTCTTGCATCTAATAATGGTTGTAGGAATGCTTATTGATATATGCAGTTGTGGGGAACAAAACTCCCCACAACTTATTGCACTCTCTCTGTCTCTTCGCTTGCAGAATTATCTCTATTTCGGCGTTTGCGGGCATATTTTTCATTGCCAAATCTATAAGTGAATGCCAAACCAATTCGCTGAGTATCGTTTATATTAACCCTATTTTGGTAAATATTCTGAAAGTTTTCTATTCGTTCTTGATAAATATCTGAGTGAAAAATATCGTTGATATTCAATTTTATGGCTCCCTTATCTTTCAAAACCTTTTTTTGCATCGAAAAGTAAACAGATGCCCTTGCTAACACTGTTGTGGGATAGATTCTTTCTTCGGTTTTGTACTGTGCCGAAAGCTCACTTGTCCATCCCTTTCCAAAACTAATTTGTTGGTTGGTAGATACTCTTGTCGTAAAAAATACGGTATGATTTGTTTCTCCGTTAATGTTACTTTTAATGTCGAATCGAGCTACCTGAAAGTACAATATTGAGCTTAGCCATTTGGTTGCTTGTAACGTTAAATTGTGATTAATAAAAATTCTATTGCCAATACCCATATTAAATGGCTTTCGGATAAATGTTTCGCCTTCTCTGACTGTTATTTCACCAAGAATTCCATCCGCTTTGTCATAGCCAAAACCCAATGTGTAAATAGATTTGTATTGATATTTAAAGCGTACTAAATTCAAATAAAATGGTTGTAAAGCTGGATTACCCTGTGTGTAATTATAGGCATCGACATAGTTTAAAAATGGATTGAAGTGCTGATAATTAGGTCTGTTTACTCTTCTTGTAAAATTAAAACTGAGGTTATGATTTTTTAAACTGTCTAAGTTGTAGCTTAAAAATACACTGGGAAAAAGATTGGTAAAATTTTGATTAAATCGCTGATATTGAATACTTTCGTTTGCTAACAATTCTCCCAAGATATTGGTATTTTCAGCTCTCAAACCCATTTGTAAACTCAACTTCTTATTAATTGATTTTCTAAAATTTATATATCCTGCATTGATATTTTCATGATAAATAAAGTGGTTACTTCGGTTGTAAATGATTGCAGCGGATTCATCCCGAAAAAGTGCATCGTTGTCGTTTTTGACAAAACTTACCTTTATTCCACTCTCCAAATTAGCTCCTTTGCCCAATGGCAATGAGTAGTCTGTTTTGAAGTTATAGATATTAATATTACTGGATAATTTATTGTCAAAAAGCTCATTTTCGCTTACTCTATTAAAGTTTCGTAAGCCACCAGACTGATAGTTTAAGATATTCAAATCCCCAGATAGCTCATGCCCTTTACTATTGAATTTATGATTAAAGTTGACATTGGCAGATTTTGAGTTCCAATCTATTTTGCCGTAATTATTGCCTTTAAATTCCTGATTAGCTGTAGTATTTACGTAGTTTGCATCATCTGAACGGGGTCTATTTTGTAGAAAAAACTGCACGCCCAAAATAGTTTTTTCACTCAAAGTAAAATCTGCCCCAAATCTTCCACTGAGGCTATTAGATTTATAATCACTGTAATTTTTCGATTGAATGTTGGCAATGCTTATTTTATCTTCATTAAAAATGGTTCTTTGTGAAGTTTCGTCTGTGTAGTCTTGGTCTAAACTCTGGTCTATTCCCAAAAACCAATTGATTTTCTGGCGATTAAGATTAAAGTTTACACTATTATTGACTCTCAGTTTTTGCCCCATTGATAAGCCCGAAGATAGATTTCCCGTTAAACCTCTTGCTTTGTTCTTCTTCAAAATAATATTGATGATAGACGACCCAGCGGCATCATATTTGGCAGGTGGATTATCCATCAGTTCGAGTTTATCTAACAATCCGCCTGGCAAGGATTTAAGATAAGCAACCAAATCAGTCCCGCTCATGTAAGTACTGCGACCATCAATCAAAACCATTGCTCCACTTTTTCCGTATAAGTTGATATTTCCTTGCGCATCCACTGATATACCAGGTGTTTTTTCCAACACTTCAAGGGTATTACTCGATGCTGCCGATATCATCGTTCCTACATTGACAATCGTTTTGTCGATTTCCTGCTCAATCAACGGTTTTTTAGCACTGACTACTACTTCGTTTAAAGTAGTACTCTTAGCAGGCAAAAGAATAATAACGGGTAACTCTACCTTGGTTTGTTGTTCATCCAATATCCTTTTTACACTTCTATATTTCAAAAAGCCCATTGAAGTGATTTCTAAAAAATAATTGCCACTGGATAAATTTTGGATAAAGAAGTTTCCATTTATATCAGTAATTCCTCCTTTCACAAAACTTGAGTCGATACTGTTCATAAGTTTGACAGTAGCACCAATCACCGATTCATTTTGAGTATCTTTGACACTCCCGATTATACTTTTATTTTGGGCCAATATTTGACCCGATAGGATTAGTAATAGCAATAGTTTTTTCATCATTGTTTTTTTGACAAAGTTTGTTTTCCTGAGATTGCCCTGAAAACAAGTCTGACAGAAATCAATTTTACATTGACAAACATGGGAAAAAGACTGACAAAGGTTTTAACAGGTTTAAATGCAGTTTCGTCAGTCAAATAATGAAGTCTATATGCAATAATTTTTATTATACATGAGTCTATTCAATTTTGCAGAAAAAACAAAATGAGCATTTTAGAAAAAATATTTGGAAAGGAAGCCGTTAAAATCGGCAATTATTTAGGGCTATCTTGTATAGCTGCAATACTTCTGTTTACCGTCTTTATGGCACTTGCAGATATTTTTTTTAAGAATAATGACGACGATATAGCCATAATGTCAACTATTTTATTGTTGATAGGAGTATTTGTAGGTCGCTTTTTGGCGAGTTTATGGCAAAGAAAACATATCAGTAATTGGCTATTTATTGTGCTAATTACATTGACTTTCGCCCTGATAATATCTTTGATGCCCATTATAGACGCTCTTATCACTCATCAGGAATTTTTAGTTGTCGCCATAGCATTGATTATCTATTTTAGTATTTGCATATTGATTGGTTTACTCATAAAGCTCACACGTATGCGTAATGAATACAAATTAGACGTAGCCAACACAAACGCTTTGCATAGTCAATCCGAATTACAGCTTCTCCAGTCTCAACTAAGTCCACACTTTTTGTTCAATACCCTCAATAATCTTTACGGTTTGTCATTAACTGACCATCAAAAAATACCTAACTTGTTACTGAAACTATCAGATTTGTTGAGGTATTCGGTGTATGATGCCAAAGATATTATGGTACCTATGGCAGAGGAAATAAACTATATAAAAAACTACATTGATTTTGAACAAATACGTTTAGGCGAACGCCTAAACCTGAAAACAGATTTTGAAGAGAGCAACCCTCAAAAATCTTTCAAAATAGCTCCTATGCTATTGATTGTTTTTGTAGAAAATGCGTTTAAACATTCCAAAAACAGTTTGGATAATGTGATAAATATAGAAATAAACCTGAAAACTTGGGGAAATTCAATCCTATTTTCGATAGCCAACTCTCATAATAATATGTATAATGACAAGCAGAAACACAGTGGATTTGGTCTCGATAATGTACGAAAAAGGTTGGATTTGATATATAAAGGCGAGTATGATTTGGAAATCAATGAGACGACAACTTATTACGAAGTAAAACTTAGGATAAATGGAAAATAAAATAACCTGTCTTATTATAGATGATGAACCCATAGCCAGACAAATTATAGAAAAATATTGTTCTCATTTGCCTGAAATTGAGCTATTAGCGAGTTGCGAAAACGTTTTTGTTGCCAAAAGAATTTTGGAAAGTCAAACGGTTGATTTACTTTTTTTGGACATCAATATGCCCGTTTTAGATGGAATAGCATTTTTAAAAACACTCAAAAATCCACCCTGTGTAATATTTACTACAGCATACAAGGAATTCGCCCTTGATGCCTTTGATCTTTCGGCAATAGATTATTTGCTCAAACCTTTTTCTTTAGACAGATTTATTATTGCAGTCGATAAAGTCAAAGAAAAACTAGCACCATTAAAACAACCTTTTATAAAACCAATAGAAGAAACCGCAGAAGATTTTACTTTTATCAAAGCTGATGGGAAAATACATAAAGTGGATTTTAGCACTTTACTCTACGCTGAGGCGAAAGGCAATAATGTACTCATTGTTTCCGAGAACCAGACGATTTTCCCTGTCATGACGTTCAGTGATTTTTTAGCATTATTACCCAATCAAAATTTCCTAAGACTTCATCGGTCATTTGTCATAAACAAAGCAAAAATAAGCCATGTTGAAGGAAATAGAGTATTTATTGGAAAAACAGAAATACCCATCGGCGGAAATTACAGAGTAGAGTTCTTGAAAAGCTTGGGAATCAGCAATTAAGCAATTAAACGTCAAAAACACCATTATTCCATCTTCCAGACAGCCCAATCTATGAAAAAGAACCATCAATCCATCTCGAAGGTAGAATGGCCTATCTTTTTCATAGAACAAGCTATCTCAGAGATAGCTTGACTTATCTTTTTTGCGGTTTTTTGCGTGAAAAAGATAAGATTTCCTATCTCGGAGATAGGTTAACCCATCTTTTTCACGCAATTTTCCGTATAAAACCGACAAAAACCGTAAAGTAGAATTCTCTCTTTAGAATCGTAAGAGCGAAACGACAAACTTATAAAGCAGTCTGCTATTTATCCTCAAATCAAAGAAAAAATGCTGTTTTTAATGGCATATAATACTAAACCTGTAACATTCCTAGACCCTGTTTTTTGAAGTAAATTATTTCTATGTCCATTTACAGTTTTTACACTGATATAAAGTTTTTCTGCAATTTCTTCAGCAGTATATTGTTGACAGACAAGTTGAAGAATTTCTTCTTCTCTTTTAGTGATGGCAATATTCACTTTCTTGCTCTTCACTTTTTTCCCCATCCTACTTTGTATTGCCTTCAAAGTGCGTTCGTTAATGTAAGAACCTTTGCTATAAACCGATTGGATAGCATCGAATACTTCTTGAGGGTCGCTATCTTTTACCAAATAGCCATGTGCGCCATGTTCGATTAGGTCTGTTATAAAATTTTCATCTTCATGAACAGACAATATCAAGATTCGTACATGGGGGAAAGTAGTGAGTAATACATTGGTAACATCCAAACCGCTAAACTCTTTTTTGTCGGGTCTGGCTGGTAAAGAAATATCTACCAACATTACATCGGGAATGGATTGACTATTTTTTAACCTATCAATTACTGAGTAGCCATCTCCACATTCAAAAACTACTTCAAATTTATTGTTGCTGGCATGATTGAGAATCCCTTTCATTCCCTCTCTAAAAAGTACTTGATCCTCCACTAACCCAACTCTTATTTTTTCTTCCATAATAACATTTGTTTAGATAATGTTCTTTCCTGAAAATTGATAAAATAATTGTTATGGGTTATTAAGGGTTGTATTGTCAATTGGTATTTCAATAAAGGCATAAAATCCATTTTCTTTTTCGTTATTGCCCCATTTTAATGTTCCGTTTAGGGCTGTTACTCTACCTTCAATACTTTTGAGCCCTAAGCCGGCAGAGCTATTTTCTGTATTAATGCCACAACCGTTATCGCTGTAAGTACATTTTATGTCAAAAGTATTACATAAAATATTTAAATCAATCACTGAGGCATTGGCATGTTTAATGGTGTTGTTAATTAATTCCATAATAATTCTGTAATAGCCTAAACTGATTGCCCAAGTAAAGGTAGGTGTATCGTCGCAAGAGGTAGTTAAGTGAATCTGTATTTTGCCTGTTTTATTGATTTGATTGGTAACAGATTCTAAGGTTTTTATTAATCCAAACTTCTCTAATTGCGGTGGCATTAACTGATGACTGATACTACGGATACTACTTAGGGCAGATTCAGAAAGTTGACGAACGTTTTCAACGCCAGCCATCATATTGGTATTATCTTTTGCAATTTGTTTTTCTAATACTATCAAGTGCATACGCATTATGGAAAGTACTGCACCTAATTCATCGTGTAAATCTTGAGCAATCCTTTTACGCTCTTCTTCTTGAATAAGTATGCTAGAACGGAGTAGTTCGTTTCGATAAAGTATTTTTAAGGATTCTTGCTTAAGCTTTTGTTCAAATAAATTTTTGTGAAAATGCTGATTTAAAAGTACCACACCTATTGCTATTATAAATACAATAACCGTCATAGGTAATATGGTTTCAACAATACTCAACTGCGTGACCGTTTCCATAAGCTAATAAAAAAGCAACAATACATGATAATAGAGAAAAAAGCATGCAGTATCCATGTATAAAGATTGGTGTCCACTGAAAACTTACTTACAATAGTAGCACCAAAATAGAATATCAACAAATTGGAAGTGTGATAAATAAATAATCCAGAATTTATCCAGTTAAGACTAATGATATCGTTATAGGCATTTTGCTTAACGATATCATTCAAGAAAACCATAAAAGAGAAAAGTGCGAGAATAATAATCAGAATAGATTCAACGGTTAAGGCATTTGAATTGAAGCTAAAAATATTTTGGAGTGTTAGTGAATTAATGATACTGAAAACAGAGAATAATATAGATGTAAACCATATTATTCTCTTGTTAATAAAATCGCCTAAGATGGTTCTATAAAACCATGCTAAAAGTACAAAGCCAATTGGCACGTATAAATGAAGTAAAGGCAAGTTGTTCATGCGATATAGCCAAAATACCAAAGAAAGCAATTGTATAAAGCTTGAAAAGAATATAAAGTATGCAAATACTCGTAATGCTTTATTCAACTTTTTAAAGCAAACAATGGTATAAATAAGTGTTAACAGTACCGGCAAATCCGATAACAGTAATATTATCTTGGCTATATTCATTCTCAATGACTAATTTTCTTCGTTAAAAGGTCTCCATTAATGGCACAAGTATTTGGGCATGGCGTGTTTAAATCTAATACATATTGGTCTCCATCTGCATAATTACCTAAAAGCTCTGGCTTAATTCCTTTTCCATTCTTATCGAGCATTACATCCTTTCCGCCAATCGGTGGATAAGCATCTAAATTGGCACCAATTACAGGTACAATATATAATTTATAACCGGGAGTTCCTTGCTTTTCGCCAGTTGGTTGGTAGGCTAAATAAACACGGATATTATTATAAATGACTTTACTGATTAGTGATGAATCTAAACCCATCGCTACTAATAACTCTTGCGACCTAATAGTATATGCTTTGATGGGAATATCTGATAATTTCTTACTACTCAGAGAATCGAAATATGCAATATTCACCATAGCTTGACCTTTGGGTACAAGTAAAGAATCTAGTGGTACAGGTGCTTGACGACCTTCATTCAATGCTTCATCTTTTGAATTGTTACAGGCAATCATGGTCATTACACACAAAATTGCAGCGATTTTTAAGCTTATACTTTTCATGGTTATTTTTTGTTATTAAAGGTTTAATACAACAATCTATTATTTCGCAGGCCCGCTAAATAGTATCATGTTTAATGCGACACAATAATAATTAAAGCATAGATAGAAACTACTAATAATAACTCATCAAGACTTAAAAACAGGTATTTATACCTGTACTTTTCAGCAAATCAGGTATAAATAACCGATTATAAAAAGGGCTATTTATCATCTTTTACAGCACTGTGTTTAGAGCCAACTTTGTATCATCAAAAATTTCTGATGAGTGGAGTTCAGCTACCACTTTAAAAACGGGCTTACTTATAGAAGCATTCACTATAGGGGCGTATTCTGAAAAGCCATACGAGTAGGAACAATCTCAAAACTTTTATAACCATGTCAAAGAACAAAATCATCAATGTCAACATCATTATTGACACAACTCGATTAATGAAAACATTCACTAGTCCAAGTACTGACCAAAACAACCCTACGGGTATCGACCATACCTATCAATACATGGTAGTAGCAGATGGCACAAATATTAATGGACAAGGTACAGGCGATCTTAGCTTTACTGCCACTCAAGGCGACGTTGTTCGTTTTTACGCTGTTTCAGAATACAATAATTATGACTACCCTGTCATTTTGTATAACCTATTTAAATATGGTGGTGATGATGTTTTCACAAATCCTAATTTTGAATTACAACAATTCCCAGGTGTAGAAACCGTTGGTCCAGCAAGTTTCAATCCATTGGTATTGCAAAGCCCAAATCCTACTCAAAACTTTTGGTTTGCTCAAAACACAGTAAACAAAAAAGGTACTGAAAATTATGGGTTACGCTTTGCAGTGTATAATTCTGATTTAAGTATTTTCGGATACTTCTCTTGGGACCCACAAATTACTGCTGTATAAGCTGTAATTTAATTGACATTGTCGAAGCAATTGATGAATGAAAGTAATTGATTGCTTCGACATACTGTTTCAATAGCAATGCTATCCTTTCCATTTTACCTCTTATAAATCAGCTAATTATTCAAAGAATCTATCTAGTTTATATTCATTCCTTCAAATCATATCATCATGAATTCGGTCGTCAATATTACTATTATAGTATTCACAGAACAGTTAATAAGGGATTTTATAAACCCCAGTAAAGACCCTTTAAATCCAACCGAAATACCTAATTCGTACATCTATTTTGTAAAATCTGGACAAAGTAACGAAGCGATTAGAGGCTTTTCAGGTAAAAGTATCAATATTCATTCCTCAAAAAGTATAGTAGTAGAAGTAAATTTCTTTACTTATTCAGAAACCTCTAATTATGATAATCCCGTTGTTCTTTATCAAATCAACCAACTGACAGCTAGTGCTATTTCAAGTAAATCATTGAAACTAAAGTTTTTTTCGAATATAAAAACAATTGTCCCCGAAAGCTTCAATCCACTTACTTGTCAATATGTTGAAAAAGATTTTTGGTATTGTTCAGACTTATTTGTGGGACAAGAAACAAGAGAATATGCCCTAAACATTGCTCTATACGATGGCAATGAACTAAGTATTGTAGGCTATTTTCAGTTTAATCAGACCTTATCAGTTTCCTAGTACAATCGCAATAGATAAGCATTGAGCAAAGCCCATCTTGGTTAGCGGTTCTTCTATAATTTATTCAATTTATTTATCCTATTTTATGTGTTGAAAATCTTCTTTTTTAGTGAAATATTCTAAACCAAGCATTAAACCAATGCTGAATGCGAACAAAATTTTCTGCATTATCGGTAGAAACTCCCAAAAATAACCAGAGCCAAAAAGAAATAAAGTACCATAAAAATCAAGAAGGAATACTGTGCAAAGGACTTTGAAAACGTGTAGCCTAGTTTTGAATACAAAGATCGTAATGTAAAATAAACTTAGCAGAAACATTGTACTTGCGATGGTAATCATGATATCATGTAAGGGAGTCGCTATTAAAAAAGTAAAAAACATACCGATAGCACCAAAATATTTTATAACGTTTGCCGCACCTTTTGCTGGTATTCTCTTAGAGAACCCAATGAAGAACATGGCAAAACTTGCAGCAAGAAAAATCATTCCTCCAACAGCCCAAAATCGTGAGGGATTATCTGAACCATTCACCGCCTTCTCACCAAAAAGATTACTGATAAAGTTATTTTTCCAGTCATAGCCAATAGCTTTTTTATCAAATTGTGAGCCACCCGGATAATACAACGTAGCAATCACTAGCAATGATTTTGAAATAATAATTCCGATAAGAATTGAATGTTTCTTTAGCATATAGTGATTGATTCAGAAACAGAAACTTTTAAAGCTTTCCAATAACTTCATGAAGATGAATACTATTTTCTAATATCATATTTTGCTTAATTAATCTATTAATTTCACATCTTTTATACCAATATTAGAAGCGATGTCTCTTGAATATTTAGTAAATGGATTATCTTCTAGAGTGCCCTCAAAAATATTTTTACCAAATATATCGGATTTTATCAAAGCTACTGGACGATTGACTAATTTAGATATTTCTTCAATTTGAGTGTCGCTATAATCTTGAGACTTATTTATTAGCTCTAATGCAATATGTTTATGAGACTTATATCTTCCTTTTAATTTGAAAACTTCCAAATACTTTTTATACTTGTCGGCATTCTCTAAAAATTCAACAACAACAACAAAGTCTTCATTTTTTTTAATCCCTTTAAAGTCTGCTACTTTAGAATTAAGCAAGATTTTAAAACTTGAATGCTCATGAAAACTAAAATTTGAATACGTTGGACTTAATATCGCTTCATTAACTTCGTTTATTAGTTCTTTTTTTCCTTTAAATTTTGAATTACAACTATAACAGCAAGGAACGAAATTATATAATGAAAGAGCAGAGATAGGGTGCTTTGCTTTATTTAAAACATGATCTAGTGTAAAATGACTATGTTCATCTTTTAATACAAAATTTTCAATATTTATTTTTTGTTTATTATTCAACGTCAAATCCTGTAAACTATTTATTAATCCACGTTGAGCTAAAATTTTTTGAATAGTTGCAGTTCCAATATCTTTAATTTTTTCAAGTTCATTTTCACTTGCTTTCTTAACAAAATCTAAGCCATCATTATAATCCCCAATATCTTGAAAAGCATTAATAAAATCTATATTACAGTAATAACAGGTTTTAAGATTTATTTTATTTTTATTTCTAATAAAAAAATATGATATTTTATTTTGAAAATCATCATATTGAAAAAAATTCTTAAGATATCTTTGCAAATGCTTAGGGAGGCGGGGTATTTGAAAACAAGATGTTATTAAAGTTTCAATAGGTGCTACTAATAGCTCCTCTAAACTATTAGGTAGATGATTATTTAAATGAGCATTTATCCTTACATACTTATCTTGAATTTCAGGTGTAATGCTAAATAATCCAATATAATCTGCTTCAAAAGCAGTTTTATCATTTGGGTATTTAATTTTTATCATTTTTTAAAGATTTTAAGCTTTCAATTTGCAATTCTAAATCCTTAATTTTTTTGTCTATTGTTTCGCTAACACCTAATTTCTCTTCTATGATTGCAATATGGTTTTTCAAAATACCTTGTATGTAATCTTCTCCAAAGTTCTCAGCAATGTAATTAAATGAAGTCTTTTTTTGCTCATATTCTATAAACAAAGTTTGATATTTTTCTTCACTAGCACTTATAACTTTTTGATAAAATTTAATTATTTGTTCGACCTTAGACAATATAAATTCGCCAATTGTATTGTCCATAAAAAAACTATTAGTAAGTTGTTGATGTATATTTCCTCCTAAAGTTTCCTCATTTTCTTTAAAATTGGAAAAATCACCTTTATCAATTCTAAGAATATTATTCTTGGGAATATCAGAAAGTATAAAAGGTGAGTGAGTAGAAAAAATTATGTTAATATTTTTTATTGAGATATTTAAATTTGAAAGACCTCTTAATAGCTCCTGAATAAAAGTTCTCTGAAACTCTGGATGAAAATATAACTCAACCTCATCCAAAAGAATATTTATCGAATTATATTTTATTGTAACATCATCATTTTTTTTTACTGAATTAAGGTTAAGGATATGATAATAAATAGATTGAGTAGTATGAATAAGTTGTAGTTCTCCAGAACTAAGATGTTCAAAATTACCATTACCTGATTCATTTTTTTCATTATAAATACTTATTCTAGGCTTGAAAAAGGCAGCGGGTATATACTCAATAATATTTACTTTTTTTACCTTATTTTTTTCATCATTTAGAGCAGTTTTAATCCTATAAGTAAATCCATCTGTTGAAATTTTGAATCTATTATGTTCCCATTTAAATTCATCGTCATTTCTTAATAAATTATATCGCACTGTATTTAAAATTTGCTTAAGTTTCAAGGTAATATGGCTATTATTATAACTTAAAGCATCTAAATATTCATCAAAATCTTTAATACTTGGGAATTCTCCCGCATTTTGTCCATTTGCTCTAAACTTATCAGAATCTTTATATTTTTCAAATTCTTTATATTGATGAGCTATTTTAATGACCTTACCAATGGTATAATTTAAAATCAAATCGAAGTGTGGAATATTATTTTTATTAAAATCAACTTTCTCATTTTTAATTTTTAAGATTGCAAAGTAGATTTTATTAAACAAACTATCCCTAGTCACATTTAATCTATTTATTAGTCTATCAACTATCTCTATTAGGCTATAATAATTAAAAAGTAAAGGGATTTTTATATCATTAATTTCAAAAATAATTTCACTTACTTTTTTATCTTTTAATATCTCTTTTACTGTGAAACTTTCATCAATTAAATTGCATATTAATCTTGTTTGTGCTAAATGTATTTCCCCTTTAATATTAATACTTCCATCCTCCTCTCTAAATGGATTTATTACAAGGGGAGTTTGATAGCCATCATTTTTATGAAATACATCTACTAGCCAATCACCCGAATAATCTGGCAAAAGGCTATATATAGAATAATTAATAGCTATTGTGTAAAATAGCTTTTCAAAATCATGGTTAATAATATCATCTAAATTTATTACATTAATTTTTTTTGATTTAAATTCTTTATCATTTGGTTGATTTCCTTTACAAATTTTCAAGCAATATATTGATTCATCGACTGTGAAGTATATTTCAACTTTAAGTTGTTGGTATATTAATTTAATTCTATTCTCTTTTTCTCTAATCTTATTCTCATCTATCTTACCTTCCTCTAATTGTTTATTAAGCCATTCTAAGTTTGTTACAATAATTTTTTTTTCAATAGAGATTAAGTACAACGATAGATATAATAACTCAAATAAGCTACTTTTCCCACTACCATTTTTTCCAACAATAGCCGAAATATTTACATTTAAATCATTATTAATGCAATAAAAATTACTTGGAACTAAGCTTTTATAATTGATTTCGACAACTTCTCGTTCAGCAATTGACTTTTTTTCATCATCAAACTTAAACTCATAATCATTATAGAATTGATATACTTCTCCTTCTTTCAATACTTTCCTATATTGAGGAGAACAGCCTTTCAAAGGTCTGATAGCTATTAATTTAAATCCACTTCCACTCATATCTCTAGTTTTTATATTAAATCACACTCTTAGGAATTCATTTTCATCTTTTTTTTGTATCTATATCTATTATCAATATTCTTCTACTCTCCAACCAATTTCAAAATATCCGACAAAATTTTAGGGTCGCTTGGGCGTTTGGCATCGCTGTCAACGATGTTTCCTTTTTTGTCCATCAACATATATCTTGGTATGGATTCTAACTTAAAGAATTTGGCAGCTCCAGATTCCCAACCGCCTTTTGAATGAACATTTTTCTGGTTTTCTATTTGTAAATCTTTCATTCCTTTTCGCCAATTCTCCTCCTCTTCATCAATAGAAATGTATAAAAACACTACTTCCTTTCTTTGTTTCTCGCTTAGTTTTTCTTGTAAAAGTTTAGAAAACGGAAACTCTTTTCGGCATGGCCCACACCACGAAGCCCAAAAATCAAGATAAACTACTTTGCCTTTTAAGCTGGCTAAAGATAATTCTTTACCTTCTGGAGTAATCGCTTTAAACCATTTCCCATCCTCCTCTTTTGCTTTAATGGCTTCATTGTTTTTACTCATTATCTCGCCACACTTTGCTTTAACTAAATTGGTATATGCTTCTGAATTAGGCGTGGCACTTAAAGCCGAAAAAGTATTTCTGACTACAGAAGGTAAACAAAACTGGCACTGAGTATCCAACAAATAAGCCAAATAATATTGATACGCTTTAGTTGGTAAATGCTCTCTGGCAAAAAGATGTTTATCTTCCATCGCCTTATTGACATCTGCGTATTTCACAAAACCATGAGCTTTTGAATTGAAGTAAGTAATATAATGAATGAGAAAATTGCGGTAAGACGACGAAAGTAAAGCTGATTCATCTTGAATCTTCTTTTCGTCCAAGGTTTCTAAGACAGAATTAGGAAGAGATATTACTTGTGTTTGGGCTTGATTGGCATTCCCTCTGATAATAGGATACGCTAAAATATATGACCAGTAATTCCAACGGATTTGATTTTCGATGTATTTTTTGAATACTTCCGAAAACTTACTTTGTTCAGGAAATGACTTATAATAATCTGATTGTGCCTTTTTTGCTTCAAACAAATCCATTTCAAGTACATCAATAGACATACTATTTACTTTTTTGAGCATCAATGACGAAGTGAAATCAGTTTTAAATGACTGATAAAACTTTACTAGAAAATCATTTTCTAAAGTATTATCCCCTTTTACATTCAAGCTTTTTTCGAAATCTTTGGCATCAAATGCTAAGGAAATCTGGTTTCCTTTCGTAACAAAAAGTAATGTACTTTGCTCTTTGAATTTGAGTTCAACAATCGCTTGGCTCTGTACATTCAACTTGCATTGGAATTGATTTTCAGAATTCAAAACCAATTTCTGAACCAAGGGATTTACTCCTAATAGCAAAGGGTCATACACCAAAGTCAGTGTATCACCCTTTCCAATATTTTCTACTTTGCCAGAAATAATCGTTTCCTGAGCAAAAGCGAAAGAATAACATAGTGTAAGAAGTACTAAAAAGATATTTCTCATAGGTTTACTTCACGTGTTTTGCCAAATATTTTTTGATGGCTGCTGTCCAAATCTGATAACCTTTTTGATTCAAATGTAATTTATCTGCTACAAAAATATCTTGCATCAATTCTCCATTGGGTAAATAAAAATGCTTTTGAACATCAATGAAATGAAGTTTTTTTTCTGATTTACAATACGCTTCAATTAATTGATTTGCCTTTCTTTGTTGCTCTACAATTTTCACTCTAGCAATACTTGGACGAATAGCAATATAAGCCACCGTAGCTTTTGGCGTTTGTTTCTTTACTTTGCCGACAAATATTTTAAAATCTTCCAATACTGTTTCTGGACTCTTTCCTGATGCAATATCGTTGTCGCCTTCATACACTAAAATGTATTTAGGTTGATATTTAGAGACAATTCTTTCGAAATACTCATTGGCATCGCTCATTACAGAACCTCCAAAACCTCTGTTAATGACAGAATATCCTATTAAATCTTCTTTATAAGTAGTCCATAATCGAAACGATGAGCTTCCTACCAATAAAATCTGTTTGGGTGCTGGCATTGAAAGCGAATCGCTTTTTTCAAAGGCTTTGATTTCATTTTCAAATCGCTTCTGTGCGAAACCAAACTGACTAACTAAAAGGGCTACAATTAAAAGTAATTTTTTCATAGAAGATTTTGAGTTTTTTACCATTGAATACCAGCAAGTCCTTTACTTGCTAAATATTCGTTGGCTTTTGAAAAATGATGATTTCCAAACCAACCGCCCGAATTAGCTGCCATTGGCGAAGGATGTTTAGATTTCAAAACTAAGTGTTTTGAGGCATTAATTACCGCTCCTTTGTCCTGAGCATACTTTCCCCAAAGCATAAAAACTACTCCTTCTTTTTCTTCAGAAATACATTTAATGACGGCATCGGTGAAAGTTTCCCAACCTTTTTTCTGATGCGAACCCGCCTCAGAAGCCCTGACCGTTAAAGTAGCATTTAATAATAATACGCCTTGGTTTGCCCAGCGTTCTAAATTGCCAGATTTAGGAATTGGAAGGTCTAAATCATTTTTAATTTCTTTGAAAATATTAATCAACGAAGGTGGTGCCGATACTCCATCATTCACTGAAAAAGAAAGTCCCATCGCTTGTCCAGCTCCATGATAAGGGTCTTGCCCCAGAATCACTACTTTAGTTTCGTTAAAAGGACATTTATCGAAAGCGTTAAAAATTAGTTTTCCGGGTGGATATACCGTTCCAGCAGTATATTCGTTTTTAACAAAGTCAACTAAGGTTTTAAAATAAGGTTTTTCAAATTCTGGACTCAATCTTTCTTTCCAAGAATCTTCAATTTTTACGTTCATTCTTCAATGGGTTTTAATAAATTTATCAATTACGTTGATTTTTCAGACAATGTAATGTAATTTTCGCTAAAATATATTGTAAAAAACTAATTAAAAAAATGGTCTCAGCTATCACAAATGGTGTAAAGGTAAGCGTTTTGACCCACTTTCAACCTGAATATTCTAATCCATTTCAAGGAAATTTTGTTTTTTCATACCATATCAAAATTCATAATGGAAGCGATTATACAGTAAAATTATTGCGTCGTCATTGGTACATCCATGATGCTAATGGCTTGGTGCGTGAAGTTGAAGGCGAAGGCGTAGTTGGTCAGCAACCAACTTTAGAACCCGGGCAAACCTACGAATATACTAGCGGTTGTAATTTGAATACTTCGCTTGGTAAAATGGCGGGTACTTATCAGATGGAACGTATTTTTGATGGCAAGTTTTTCAATGTTGTTATTCCAGATTTTACGATGGTTGCTCCTTTTAGGATGAATTAATCAACATAATAAAATCACAAAACTCATTCACAAAATAAAAATCACATTTTGATTAAAAGATATTTTCAATATTTACTTGCTTCCAAAAACGAACACGCAATTCATTCGCCTTTTGTTTTTCAGCTTTACACTAAAATTATTCTTGCAAAAAGTTTTCAATCTCCACATTTCAAAAGTATTGAAGCTTTGCGAAAAAGATTGTTGAAAAACGATAAAGTAATAGAAATTACAGATTTTGGAGCGGGTTCAAAGATTCATTCATCCAATTCAAGGCAAATCAAACAAATTGCTAAAAGTGCCGAAAAGCCCTCTAAATTTGGCAAATTACTTTTCAGACTCATTCAGCATTTTGAACCTAAAGTAATTTTTGATTTGGGCACTTCTTTCGGAATTACCACATTGTATGAAGCGAAAGCATTGCAAAATGCCAAAGTTATTACTTTTGAAGGTTGCCCGACAACAGCTAAAATTGCTCAAGAAAATTTTGACGAATTGTCTGCTAACAATATAGAAATCGTTGTAGGAAATTTAGATGAAACTTTGGCTACACAAATTGCTAAAACAGAAACAATTGATTTCGCTTTTTTTGATGCAAATCATCGCTTCGAGCCAACGGTAAAGTATTTTGAAATGTGCTTAACAAAAGCCAACGAATCATCTTTGTTTATTTTTGACGATATTCATTGGTCGGAAGAAATGCAAGAAGCTTGGCAATATATTAAAGCACATCCAAGCGTGATGATTACGATAGATTTGTTCTTTATTGGTTTAGTTTTTTTCCGAAAGAATCAACCTAAACAACATTTTATCTTGAGATTTTAAGGAGGCTTCCCTTGAAAATTGTTTTTCGATATTGATTTAGAATAAAATCCACTCATATTCTGGGTGGATTTTTCATTTCACTTACGGTGATTTATTAAAAAAATACAATTTTATTTGACTT